>CABSLJ010000055.1 GCA_902478455.1 uncultured Oscillospiraceae bacterium
GCGATTACGGCGTCCTGCTCCTTATGCTGGAGGGCGTGCTGCGTTTTTCGGAAGACGGCAGCGCCGTGGAGCTGCACAGCGGGCAGTGGTATCTCCAGCGCCCGGGGCTCTATCAGGAGGGGCCCGTTCCCAGCGACAGTCCCCGCTATTTTTACATTCATTTTTTTGGAAGCTTTGGAGAGGAGATTCCGCCGGACAGCCGGCTGGCCCTCTCCGGCGTTTTTTCTCCGGCTACGCTGACGCCGCTGTTCCGGCAGCTGGAAAGGGCCGCGCTGCTGCCGACCGGCGGCGTGCTGGACCAGACCATCGCCTTTTACCAGATTCTGCAGGACCTGCGGGAAAAATCCGGGCGGCCGCCCGAGGAGGGGGCGCTCAAGATAGCGGCCTTTCTGGCGGAGAACTGTGAACAGCCGCTGCGGCTGGAGGATTTGCAGCGGCGCTTTTCCTATTCGCCCAATCACATTGTCCGCCTGTTCCGGTCGCAATTTGGAACAACGCCCCACCGCTACCTGACCCTGAGCCGCATCCGCCGCGCACAGCAGCTGTTGTCTGCCACCGACCGCAGCGTCGCCCAGATCGCCGCGGCGTGCGGCTATGAGGACCGTTCGGTGTTCCTGCGCGCCTTCCGCCAGGTCGCCGGCTGCTCTCCGCGGGAGTGGCGGCAGAGGGGACGCGCCTGACGGCGTCAAAAAAGCGCCCGGACAGACCGTCCGGGCGCATGAGAGCTTTTTGTGTTTTTACGCGGCACCGCCTTTTCAGGCCGGCTGGCTTACGCATGGGAATTCTTGCGGATGTTGAGAAGGGCATCCTTGATGGCCTGCGTCACACGGGCGTCGCTCTCAAGCTCCAGGCGATGGCGGAGATGGGCGTCCGCATGTTCGTTTTTCATTGCGCCGAGGGCGGCTGCGTCGGCGGCGCGGATGTCCGGGTCGGGGTCGGCCATCATGCTGATGAGAACGTTGAAGGAATCATCCTTGCCGATTTTCCCCATTCCGGCGATTGCGGCGAGGCGGACCTCCTTGTCCTTGTCGTTTGCCAGCTTGATCAGTCCGGCTTCCTTGCTCTTATCGACGTACTTTTGCACCTTATCCAACTTGCTCATACCAACCCGGCCTTTCTCCTTGCTTGTTTTCTGGAACGAATGTATAATAGTAGCATGAATATTATAGTTAACTTTTATTTTCTGTAAACTTTATGCTACTATTTATCAGTATACCGAACCCGCTTCCTTCTGTCAAGTTCTTTTTGTATGATTTGAGTCGGAGAATTGCCCCAGGCCGCGCATCTGCCGTTGGAAGGCCGCGGTCCGCAGCATAAGCGGACAATCCGCCTGCCGCGCGCCGGCTGTATCTGTTAGGAGGATTGCAATGGAAATCAGTCAAATGCAGCAAATGTTGCTGGCGGTGTTGCCGCAATGGCATTACAGAATTGCCAAGCCCTTCAAGCAGCTGTTGGAGGAGGGCGTCAGTCTGGAGATGTATTATTGTATTCAGACCCTGCGCTGGGGCGGCGGCACCATGACCATGTCCGAACTGGCGCAGTGGGTGCAGATGCCCAAGCAGCAGATGACCAAAATGGTCAACCGGCTGGTGGAGCATCGGTTTGTTGAGCGCGTCTTTGATCCGGCCGACCGCCGGATCATCAAAATCAGGGTTACCGATCAAGCGCTCGCGTACATCGATCATTTTCTCAAGGAAAACGCCGGCTGTTTCCGTGTGCTGCTGGAACAGATGGGGGAGGAGGACCGCGCAGATTTTGAAGAGGCCATAGAAATCATCATGCGCGTGCTCTCCAAGCTTCCCTGTGACTGGAGCAGCGCGGGCGCGGAACAGGGGGCTTCCGCTTCCTCGGACGGCGAAGCGGGACGCTGAAAAAGCCCGGAGAAGGCGGAACGCCTTTCTCCGGGCTTTTGTCTTGCTTTCTGAACTGCGCCGAATCCGGCCCTGGGACTTATCCCGCGCCTGATGCAGCCTTTTACGAGACGTCCTCCTCCGGAGCGCTTTCCCCGGCGGTGGAATCGTCCGGCTGCTTTGCTTCCTTTTTGTTTAAAGAGAGGGAAAGCTTGCCGCTTTCCGCCAGGGAGAAAACAATCTCTCCCCGGCGCAGGGAATGAAGGAAGGCGCTGTCCGTCTTAATGGTGATGACCGAACGGCACCGGGCTCCGGCGCGCTCCAGCTCGCGGCGCAAAAGACGGGGCGCCTTTTTGCCGTTGTCCCCGCAGGTCAGCAGACCGTATACCTGTTTGCCGGCGAGGTCGTATTCCCGGATGAAATCATAAAGCATGGGGACGGGGCGGCCCGCCCAGACAGGCCCCGCCACAAGGATGGAGTCATAATCGGCGGTGTCGGCCTCGATGGGGCGGATGTCCGCCGTGCGGCCCATCAGGGCCTTGATCAGCCCGACCACATAGACGCCCCAAAGCGACCGGCCGCGGATTTCACGCATTTCGGCGAGGTCGGCGTTCAGGCAGCGGGCGATGCATTCGACGATTTTTCTGGTCTTGCCGGTGTAGGAGTAGTAAACAATCAGCAGTTTCATCGGACGCTCTCCTGTGGTCAGTCGGGTTCGCCGTCTTCCCCGGGCGTTTCTTCCAGGGGCGGGATGACCGCTTCGGCCTCGTCGGCCGCTTCCCGTTCGGCGTCCAGGTAAGAGGAGGGAACGGAGCGTTCTTTCTGATTCATATAGACGATCTTGTCGTCCTCGGGGTCGGACTCCTCCTCGCCCTCCTCGTCGCGCAGGAAGAGGGGAATGGGGCTTAGATGGTCGTCGGCCTCGCGCGCGGGATCGGCGAAATCACCGTCCGCGTCCTCTGCGGGAGAACAGGCGTCAACGGCGAGCAGACGCTCGTTTAATTGCAGCAGACGGGCCTTGGCTTGCTCGATGGTGTCGCACAGCCGGGCCGGCTGACCGGGCTCAAGCGAGCGCAGATGCTCATAATAATATTTGCCCAGCGCGATGTAGGCCTTGTTGAGGACGTCGGCCTCGCCCTTCATCACCAGGCGGATGCGGTTTTTCTGCGCGTGCCGGCGGTTTTTGTCCGCCGCGTTTTGAAGGCTCTTTTGGATGGAACACAGAAGCTTCATGATAGAGATCCCCTTTCCGATCGGTGGATAAAGCAGCTTTCGGCAAGCTGCCGTTTTACAAAGCGTGCCTGAACGTCCGCGCCGGAAAACCGGCCGGACGGATACCGCGTTCCCGGCCGCGCGCATCCGGAAGCTCTGCCGTGCGCCGCGCCGCCGCTTACAGGGTTATTATACCGCAATCGCCGCGGGATGAACAGGGAAATCCTGCCTTTTTTCGCGTGAAAAGAAGAAAAAAGAAGGGAACCGGCCGCGATTTCCCGCAAAAGCCGAAGGGGTATCTCCATTATGGAGGCGGCCGACCGCAAAAAAGGTCGATACTGGACAGCGAAGCAGGCTTTTCCTTTCCGCCGCAAATGGGCAAAGAGCAGGGGCGCAAGCGCGCAAAAAGGCCCCGGAGAAGTCGGAAGCTTCTCCGGGGCCGCTGCTTATGCGTCGGGATTGGAGCGCGCGGTGTCGGAATAAAGTTTGTCCAGGGTGGCCTGGTCGGCAATGCCGTCCACAATCAGGCCGTTGTAAAGCTCAAAGTTCTGCAGGCACTGCTTGGTGCCCGCGCCGAACTCGCCACTTATGGGGTAGAGCATATAGCCCAGCTCGTCCAGGCGCTCCTGCATGCGGCGCACCTCTTCCCCTTCGTCGCCGAGCTGCAGTGTCCCGGTTGCGCTCGGGCTGTTCGAGCTGGCGGGCGGCTCGGAGCTTGAGGCGGGAGTCTCTTCGGTCTGGGAGCCGGTTCCCTGAGAGGAGGGGTCCTCCTCAGACGGCTCCGATTCCCCGGCCAACTCGGGATACATCACCCCGGCCATGAAGACGACGGCTTCGGTCACCGAGCGTCCCTGCCGGGTCATGAGAGCGGGGTCCATCTCGTAAATACGGTCCTCCGCAACGGCGGTCAGCCCGGCCGCGGCGATGTCTTCATTGGCCAGCAGTTCTTCCTTGACGCCGGGCGCGCAGAAGATATACTGCGGGTCGGAAAGGATGAGCTGCTCGGTGGAAAAGACGCCGTCGGGTGAATCGTAGGCGGTGTTGATGGCGCCCGCGTAATCAAAGAGCTTGCCGGCGAGGGTGTCGCCCGTGGCGGCCGTGCCGACGGAGAACAGGTAGCAGGCGGTTACGGGGACGTCGCGCGCGGGGATGACCATTTCGATCTGATCGAGGGTGGAGAAGATGCCGCGGGCGGTCTTGACCGCCTGCTCAAAGCCGGTCTTGCCGCCGCTGAGGGCCGAGCCGACGTCGCTGTACAGCCGCTCGAATTCCTCTCTGGTGGCGGCGGGGGCCAGAACGAGCACCGGAATGCCGGCCTCGGAGAGGGCGGCGCTGTCTTCCTCGGAGAGGGCGGCGTCGCACAGCACAAGGCCCGCGCCGAGCGCTTTGATGGCCTCGACGTCTACGCCGGTGGAGCTGCCCATCACGGGGAGCACCGAAAGGTCGGCCTGGGTGCATTCCTCGCTGCGGCCGGCGAGCTCGATCTCCATGCCGGCGGCGAGGATGATGTCTGCAATCGAGGGGGAGAGGACGACCACCTTTTCAGGCGCGGCGCTTAAGGTCAGGTCGCCGATGGTGACGGGATAATCGTTCTGCGCGGCCGTCAGCCCCCCGGAGGAAACCTCGGGCTCATCGCCGCCCGAACAGCCGGATAAAAGAGAGAGTAAGAGCAAAACGGCGAGCAGCGCCGCGGTGAGTCGTTGTTTCACATGAATTCTCCTTTCACAGTGGCAGGGTGTGTCGGTCAGTCGAGGGGGAGTCCCCTTAACAGGCGGGATTGGGCCATCTGGACAAACTGCCTGGCGCAGCGCGGGGAGCGCCCGCCGCGGGAGAGGGCCCAGCGTTCGGCGCTCTGTTCCAAAAGCGCCCGGTCGCAGGAGAGGGCGCGTTCGTCGGCCAGGGAAAGGCTTTCCTGCAGGGTATCCCCGCGGTGCACCTCGTCGCCCTCCCGGTCGGAAAAACATTCGCGCACCAGATGCCGCCGGTTGGAGGTGGCGTAGATCAGGGCGTTTTCCGGGCGGGAGGCCAGTCCCCCTTCCAGCACCGCCTTCAAGGCGGCGTAGGAATCGTCCTGCCGGGAGAAGGAGAGGTCGTCGATAAAGACGATAAACCGCAAAGACAGCGCCGCAATCGCCTCCACCAGCGCGGGAAAATCGCACAGGGCCTCCTTGGGCATCTCGATCATGCGCAGGCCGTCGCCGCAGTAGCGGTTGAGCAGCGCCTTGACGGTGGAGGATTTGCCGGTCCCGCGGTCGCCGTAAAGCAGGCAGTTGTTGGCCGGCAGGCCGCGGACAAAGGCGGCGGTGTTGTCTTCCACAAGGGCGCGGGGCGCGTCGTAGCACTTGAGTTCCTCCATGCGGATGGGGTCGGGGTAGGGGATCGGCTCAATCTTTCCGCCGCGCCAGAGGAAGGCGCGGTAGCGGGCGTACATGCCGCAGCCGTTTTTGGCGTAGTAACCCGCCATGCGGGCGACGCAGGCGGAAAGCTCGCCCGCCAGCGCGGGCGCGGGTTCCCCGTTTTCCCACCGCGGAAGGGTGTCCGCCACGCCGCCCAGCTCCTTTCGATGGCCGAAGCCGGAGAGAAGATCGTCTGGCGTGAGGGCGGCCGCCCTGCGGATGACCGAAAGGTCGCGCACGGCGGCGTCAAGCACCGGAGCGGGGAGTTCCTCAAACTTTCCCGCTGCCGCAGCGCGGGAAAAGGCGTTTTCATCATAAAAGGCGGTCTCGGTAAAACAGCGGGCAAAGGCGCGGCTGCAGCCGCGGTCGCAAAGGAGGGAGAAAAAATCCCCCCACGCGCGGACGAATTCCTCAGGCGAGCCGTCCGCCGCGCGCAGCAGCCGGTGAAAGGCCGCCGGAACGGTGCGGCTAAGAATGCCTTTGTATACCGAAAGGGAGGAAAGCAACAGCGCCGTCTCCCGGATGGTTTGCATGGGACATGCCTCCTGCGTTGGAATAGTTCTATTTTACCCTTGATTGTCCGGCAAGTCAATCAAAGCGGCAACATATTCCACCGGGCGGCTGTGCGCCGCGCGGCTTCCGCCTTCTCCTCAAGGCGTGTTTTTGTGCGGTAGAGCTTGTCCTGCGGGCGGACATGCTCCATGGGGATGTATTCCCCGTCGAAAAGCGGTTTCAGTATCTTTTTCATCTTCTGACCCCCTGGGTTGTGAATCGTCTGGCGGGATGTGGGGAGGCGTCAATGTTTTAGGAGGGTGACTTTGCGTTGTTTTGCTCTTCCTTGACATTTGCCACGGCGACGCGCACCGCTTCAATCACAAAAGCGGAAAAGATGCAGTTGGTTCCTTGCAGAACCTCGTCCACCTCTTCGAGCAAATCGTTTGGAAAGCGGATGGATTTGCTGGTTGTGGACGGCGTAATAGGGATTTTGAATTGATATGCCATACCATCACCACAATATAAGTAGTAATGTTATTATGCATCATGAAGATGGCGCTTGTCAGCATTACGTTCCGCAAAACATTTGTAAGGCCTGCTGTCCTGCATTGTAGGGGCGCACAGTGTGCGCCCGTTTTATTTTTTCGCCAAAACATGACGCATTGCACACCGCGCGCCCGCCGCCGGGGCGACGGCTTGACGGGCGAACGATGTTCGCCCCTGCTTTCATCCCGGAGGTCGGGCGTAGGGGCGCACAGTGTGCGCCCGCTTTGTTTTTTCGCCAAAACATGACGCATCGCCCTCCGCGCGCCCGACGGGGCGGCGGTCTTGACGGGCGAACGATGTTCGCCCCTACTTTCATCCCGGAGGCCGGGCGTAGGGGCGCACAAGGTGCGCCCGCCATGTTTTGCGCCAAAACATGGTGTATTGCCCCCCGCGCGCCCACCGGGGCGACGGTCTTGACGGGCGAACGATGTTCGCCCCTACTTTCATCCCGGAGGCCGGGTGTAGGGGCGCACAATGTGCGCCCGCGGGTTGACGCGCGGCCCTGCCGCTAGGCGCACAGCAGGCGCAGCAGAGCGAGGACGATCAGCAGCACGCCGGAGAGCACGACGAACACCCGTGAATCGGCTTTTGCAAGTCTTTTCAGCCTGCGGCCCAGGAACAGGCCGGCGCACAGAAACAGCAGCTGCACCGCGCCTGCGGTCAGAGGAACGGCCGCCGAATGCATGCCGGAGACCGCGCTGCTGACCCCCGCGCCGAAGGAATCGACCGAGAGGGCCGCCCCGAGGTAGACCGCCTCGAAAACGTCGATGTGGGAGGAGCCGTCAAAATCGCATGAGGCGGGGTTGCGGATGATCTTAATGGTGACGCCGAAGGATTTCAGCGCGATGTTCCAGACCGTCTCCCTTTTCTCCTTCCGCGGCCGCTCCTTTTTTCCCTTGGACGAAAGCCCCTGAATCACGATGAAAATCCCCAGCAGGACGAGCATCCCCGCGCCGATCCACCGGGCAGCCTCCTCGGAGAGAAACAGAAGAATGCCGCTCCCCAGAGCGACGGCCGCCGACATGACCAGCATGGAGGTGATGCAAAGGACGATTTTTGCCGGCCAGGGGGTGCGAATCCCGCGCAGGCCGTAAGAAACGCCGATTCCGAGCGCATCCATACTCAAAGAGACGGCGAGCAACAGCACACCTAAAAACTGCATCGCACGTTCCTCCCATCCGTTTTTCCCATTATATGGGGGGAGCGCGCAATTTGTCTCACAGCTGGTCCGAAATGTGGGACGTTTTGTCCAATTTTGGGCGAAGCGGACCTTCCGTCCGCCGGACGTCATAAAAGGGGACAACCGGCGAATATATTTGGATGAAGAGAATCGATGCGGCAGACGCATCCCCGGCCGACGGGAAGGGGCGTCCTGCCGCACGCAAGGCGCTCGTCAAAATCAAATCGGGCCGCGCGCGACGGGCTCTTTTCCCGCCCCGCGCGGCCCGGATTCGGAGGGAACCTGTATGGATTGGCATAGCTGCTCCGCCCAGGAGGCGCTTGCAAAGCTGGAGGTCACAAGGGAGGCGGGGCTTTCCCCGGACGCCGTCTCGGCGCGCAGGGGGACCTACGGCCCCAACAAGCTCAGTGAAAAGAAGGCCAAGGGCTTTTTGGCAAAGTTCTTAGCCCAGTTTTCCGATTTCATGGTCATCATCCTGCTGATTGCCGCGGTCATCTCCTTTGTGACGGCCGCCGTGGAGGGCAACGGAGACTACATCGATCCGATCATCATCCTGCTGATCGTCATCGTCAACGCCGTCACCGGCGTAGTGCAGGAGAGCAAGGCGGAAAAGGCCATTGAGGCCCTTAAAAAGCTCTCCTCGCCCGAGGCGCGGGTGCTGCGCGGCGGCAGGGAGCAGCACATTCCCTCAGAGGAGGTCGTCCCCGGGGACATCCTCCTGCTTGACACGGGCGATTTCGTCAGCGCAGACGCGCGCCTGCTGGAGGCCCACAACCTCAAGACGGAGGAATCGGCCCTCACGGGCGAATCGCTTCCGGTGGAAAAGGACGCCTCGGCCGTCTACCCGCCCAAGACCGCCCTGGGCGACCGCAAAAACCTCCTTTTCGCCACAAGCACCGTCACGGCGGGCCACGCCGTCGCCGTGGCGGTGGAGACCGGCATGCGCACCGAGGTCGGGCGCATCGCCCACATGATCAACGAGGAGGAGGCCCCCGAGACCCCCCTCCAGCGCAAGCTGGCGCAGACGGGCAAGACGCTCGGCATCGCCGCCGTCCTCATCTGCCTGGCCATCTTCTTAATGGGACTGATTCAGAGCATTCCCCCGCTGGAGATGTTCATGATCTCCATCTCCCTCGCGGTGGCGGCCATCCCGGAGGGACTGCCCGCCGTCGTGACCATCGTGCTGGCCATCGGCGTGCGGCGCATGGCGGTAAGCCGGGCCATTATCCGCCGACTGCCCGCCGTGGAGACCCTGGGCAGCGCGAGCGTCATCTGCTCGGACAAAACCGGCACCCTCACCCAGAACAAAATGACGGTGGTGGAGGTGGCCGCTCCCGGCGAACGGACGGGGAGCCTTTCGGGCGCGGGGACGGAAATCCTGAGCCTTTCGGCCCTGTGCAACAATTCGGTCCTTTCGGGCCCTTACGGCGACTGGACCGCCTCCGGCGACCCAACCGAGACGGCGCTGCTCATCGCCGCGGCCAAGGCGGGCAAGGTCAAGGCCGCGCTGGATAACCTTTTCCCCCGTGTGGGAGAAATCCCCTTTGACAGCAAGCGCAAGCTGATGACCACCGTCCACAAGCTCGGCGGCGGGCGCTACCGCATCATCACCAAGGGCGCGCCCGACGTTCTCCTTCCCCTGTGCGCCCGGTTCAAGCACGCCGGAGAGGAGGCCCCGTTGACCCCGCACGCCCGGCGGGTGCTGGAGCAGCAGAACGAGGAGATGGCCTCCCGCGCCCTGCGGGTGCTGGGCGTGGCCTACCGGGACGTCGATTTCCTGCCCCGCTCGGAGACGGGCATGGAAACCGACCTGATTTTCTGCGGTCTTGTGGGCATGATCGACCCGCCCCGTCCCCAGGCCAAGGAGGCGGTGCGCCAGTGCCGCGGCGCGGGCATCAAGCCGGTGATGATCACGGGCGACCACATCGTCACCGCCAAGGCCATCGCCAAAGAGCTGGGCATCCTCAAGGAGGGCGACCGCGCCATGACCGGCGCGGAGCTCGACGCGATCAGCCAGGAGGAGCTTGCGCGGGACATCTTCCGCTATTCGGTCTTCGCCCGCGTCTCGCCCGAGCATAAGGTGCGCATCGTCAAGGCCTTCCAGGCGCAGGGCGCGGTGGTCGCCATGACGGGGGACGGCGTCAACGACGCGCCCGCCCTCAAATCGGCCGACATCGGCTGCGCCATGGGCATCTCAGGCACCGACGTCGCCAAGGGCGCGGCCGATATGATCATGACCGACGACAACTTCGCCACCATCGTCGAGGCGGTCCGCCAGGGACGCGGCATCTTCGACAACATCAAAAAGACCGTCCACTTCCTGCTTTCGAGCAACATCGGAGAGATCATCACCGTTTTTGTCGCTTTTCTGTTCCGACTGCCCGCCCCGCTTTTGGCCATTCAGCTTTTGTGGGTCAACCTGGTCACCGATTCGCTGCCCGCCCTGGCCCTCGGCGTGGAGCCGGTGGATGAGGACATCATGAAGCGCCGGCCCATAAGCCCCAAAAAGAGTCTGTTTGCCGACGGCATGGGCTACAGCATCGCCGTGGAGGGCTGTCTCATCGGCGCGCTGGCCCTGCTGGCCTTTACCATCGGCCGGGTGTATTTTGACGCAGGCGCGGTTCCCGTGGTCGGCCGCACCATGGCCTTCGCCGTGCTGAGCCTCTCTCAGCTGGTGCACGCCTTCAACGTCAGGAGCGAGCATTCAGTCTTCCAGACGGGCGTCTTCGGCAATCTCAGAATGGTGTACTCCTTCCTTGTCTGCCTGTTTTTGCAGGTGGCGGTCATCGCCTTCGCCCCGCTTGCCTCCGTCTTTAAGACGACCCCGTTGAGCCTGCGTCAGTGGATGATCGTCGCCGGGCTTTCGCTTGTGCCGCTCGTGGTGGTGGAGCTTGAAAAGCGCCTCTCCGCGCGCAGGTCCAGGCGGGAGGAGCGGCCCGCCCTCGCGCTGCGCCCGCCCAGAGCGGCGGAATGATCCTTTTTCCCGCGTCCTCCGTCTGCACAAAAAGGCCCGGACCGTAGACGGTCCGGGCCTTCCCGCGCGTTAGGCTTCCTTTTGGAACAGCTCGGGATGCATCCGGCTGTAGTGAAAAATGTACTGCTGGGCGATGCCGGCGTACGGACCGAAGTCGGCCGGGGTCCGGCCGGGAAAGAGGGTGTCCATCGCGCGGCGCATCCAGACGTCCATGGGAAAGGCCTCCAGCCGGTGCAGGCCGTAGAGCAGGGCGCAGTCGGCCACCTTGGGGCCGACGCCCACAATCCGCATGAGCGATTCCCGCGCCTGAGGCAGGGGAAGAAGGCGCGCCTGTTCCAGGTCGACCTCGCCCGAAGCCACCTTTTTTGCCGCGTCTATGACGTATTTGGCGCGGAATCCGCACCGGACGGGTGCGAGTTCGTCCGGAGAAAGCAGCGCCAGACGCTCGGCGGAAGGGAAGGCGAAGCCCCCCTCCACCGGCCGGCCGAAGCACGCGCACAGCCGGTCGACAATGCCGCGGATGCGGGGAATGTTGTTGTTCTGGGAAAGAATAAAACTGCACAGCGCCCCCCAAGGCTCCTGCCGTAAAATGCGCATGCCGGGCGCGTAGCGCGCCGCCTCGCGCAGCACCGGGCCCATGCCGGAAAAGGCGCGGCGCAGCGCGCCGTAGTCGAGCCCGAGGTCGAAGTAATCCCGCCACAGAGAGAGATAATCCTCTACAGAAGCCCCTTCCAGCACGAGGACGTCTTCGTCCCGGTAAACGCGCAGCGCTCTTGCGCGCACAATCCCGCGGAAGGAGCCGCCGGGTTCCTCTTCCCAGCGGAAGCACTGTCCGCAGAGGAAGGTTTCCCGCAGGTCAAAATCGGGGCAGTCATGTAGCTCAATTCCCCGGCTTGTTGCTTGATATTCCATCCTTGTTCCTCCTCTCCCGGCCCGGCAGCCGCCTTGCGGCACAGATTCCATCCATTGCCTTTTTCTATTATACGACAGCTTCTTCAAATAAGGAAGAAGCTGTGGTACAATAAGTACAAGGAAAAAATGGGAGGGAATTTCACACGTGAGAGAAGATATCTGCACCATCCCCATCAGCGAGGTCTTCGAGCCGCGGGAGGGCTGCCCCATCTGCCGGATGCGGGACACGCTCGAGCACCGCGTCACCGAATACATCACCGGCGCCGCCATGATGGAGCCCGACGTCCGCGTCGTCACCAACCGCATGGGCTTCTGCCACGACCACTTTGCCATGATGCTCAAAAAGGGCAGCCGGCTGTCCAACGCTCTGATTCTCGAAAGTCATCTCAAGGAAATTGAGGACGGCATCTTTCTGGCCGGGCGGTCGGTTCCGGGCAAAAAGCAGGTGCAGGCCGCGCAGGCGCTTGAGGAGAGCTGCTTTGTGTGCGAGCGCATCGAATGGGCCATGACCCGCATGTTTGACACCATCTTCCGCCTTTGGCAGCAGGAGGAGGAATTCCGCGCCCTGTACGACGAGCAGCCCTACCTCTGCCTTCCCCACTACACCGCCCTGATGCGCGCGGCCGAAAAGGGCGTGCGCGGCAAAAACGCCGCCCCCTTTGCCAAGGCTACGGCGGCGCTTGCCCACCGCTGTCTCAAGGAGCTGGAAAACGACGTCACCCACTTCTGCCGGATGTTCGATTACCGCAACAACGGCGGCGACTGGGGCAATTCAAAGGACGCCATTGAGCGGACCATCGCCTTTTTGACCGCCCGCGCGCCCGGCTGGAATGAAAAGGGGAAGTCGTAAAGCTTTCATAACTGTTTGTATTGGCGTTTCTCTGAAATTCAGTTGACATAAATTAGTTGCATGTCATTTCCTGTATAAAAAAACACGGGCGTGTGCGCCTGCGTTTTTCCCCCTTCTCAACAGGGTTATCCACATTATCCACAGAGTTTTCCACCGTTTTTATGTTAACCGATGCAAATACCAGCCGTATAACCGCCTTTTCTCCGCCGTTTTGCGTTATTTATCGGCGGGAAATATTGCATATTCCACAAATATCCTGCCAAAAATATTGTTGCCCCGCCGTGCGTGGCGGGATTAGAAGTGGAGAAGGGTGTGGAAGATTTGATACGGGGAGTCAACCGGCATATCATCGAGGTGACCGATACGGGCAACGCCTATTACGAACGCGCGCTGCTGGTCATCAAGCCCGAATACGCCAGCGCGGAGCGGGACCTGCTCGAACGGGAGGCGCGCAAGGTGCTGCGTTCGATGGGCGTGCCCTCCTCCATCAAAAAGCACAGCCGTGCGCTCTACTGGGCGCTGCGCCTGGGCGCGGCGGCCCTGATCGGCGCTGCGGTCACGGCGGCGATTTTTCTCCTCTAGCAAAAGAGAGGAAAGGACTTCCCACCTGTTTTGCGATTCATCCATATGACGTGCCGTTCGGAAGGCCCTCTTTCGGGGATTTTCCGGGCGGCTTTTTGTATTCCCGCGGAATCACAGACGCTTTCCGGCGGAATCTTGTCTTCTTTTGGTCTCCCAGGGGCGGACGCTTCATATAAATGGAGTAGACGCGCGGGAGACGGTCCGGATGCACCTCCTCCCGCCGCCCACAAGGGAGGGAAACGCAGGTGGATCAAAAAAAACTGGCCGCTTTGGAAGCGTGGGGCGCGGTGTTTACCTTTGTCATGGCCTCCATGCTGCATTTCAGTTATCAGCTTTCCGGCGGAGCGGTGTGGGCCATCCTCTTCGGTTCGGTCAATGAAAGCGTTTGGGAACATGTCAAGATCATGGCCATGCCCTACCTTGTGTGGGCGGTGCTCGAGGTCGGCATTCTGCAGCCGCCCGTCAAGAAGATGGTGGTCGCCAAGGCGGCGGGGATGTATGGCATGAGCCTCGCGCTCATCGGGTTTTACTATCTGTATTCGGGCATCGTCGGCCGCTCCATCCTGGCGGTGGACATCATCAGCGCCATGCTGTGGGCAGCGCTTGGACATGTGATTTCCCACAAGCTCATCCGGCTCAAATTCAAAGAGAGCAGCTGGTTTTCGGCGGCCTCCTTTCTGCTGGCTCTGTTTGCCGCCATGTATCTGACCTTCTCGGTCAATCCGCCCAGATGGAATCTCTTTTGCGACCCGACCACCGGCCTTTACGGCCTGCCGCCGCGGTCGTATGACGTCGGCGCGCTCTATCTGGACCAGCAGGTCGCCCTTTCGGCCGATGGGGAGATATCCCTTCCGGAGCAGTAGGACAATGCGTCGGCGGCCGGGCGCGTTGCGCCAACCGGACCGCGATGGTTTTTCGCCGGGATTGGGGGTTTTGTATCTTGGCTGCTCTTCATTTCTGTGATATAATACGCCATATAGAAGAGACGCCCCGCCCGCAAGGCTCCCATACCGCCGCCTGGCAGGAAAAAACGGGAAAAAGCGGCGGCGGATGAGCGCCGGATCAGACAAATGCCGTCATTTCTTTATATGGGGAAATATCCTGCATCGGGGGGAGAATGCCATGTCCAGAAT
>CABSLJ010000056.1 GCA_902478455.1 uncultured Oscillospiraceae bacterium
GAACTGATCCGTTTGAAGGACCGTGATTTTTATGAAATACTCAACGAAAAACTCGCCGAGAGGAGAAGATACCGATGAAAACGCGACGTCACGCCAAAATTCTGGAGCTGATTCAGGATAACAATATCGACACGCAGGAGGAGCTCCTCCGCCTCCTGAAAAAGGAAGGCTACGATGTGACGCAGGCCACAGTCTCCCGAGACATCAAGGAGCTCCGGCTCGTAAAGACCCTGGCGACCGACGGCCGCTATAAATATTCCACCGGCCACAAAGACGGCCAATCGGCGAGCATTTCCTCCAAGTTTTATTCCCTCTTTTCCGACTCTGTGCTGAGCATTGAATACGCCTGCAACATGGTGGTGGTCAAATGCCTCAACGGCATCGCCCAAGGCGTGTGCGCCGCCATGGATTCCATGTACTGGGAGAGCGTCGTCGGCACGCTGGCGGGGGACGACACCATCTTCATCGTCACCCGGAGCGAGGAGACCGCCGCGCAGCTCGTGGGCGAGCTCAAAAAGCTTTTGAATCGGTGAATCAGACGGACTGCGGTGGTGTAGAACTATTTACACCAAATTTGTCTTTTCCAACAAAGTTTGTGAGCGGGTGAAACCATGCTTTCTCAACTTTACATTGAAAATATCGCCGTCATCGAGCGGGCGGATATCGCCTTTCACCGAGGGCTAAATGTCCTCACGGGTGAAACGGGCGCGGGCAAGTCGATCGTCATCGACGCCATCGGCGCCATCCTGGGGCGCCGGACCCCGCGCGACCTGGTGCGCACGGGCGCGCGTTCGGCGCTCGTCAGCGCGCGCTTTGAGGACGTTTCTCAGGAGGTGCGCGCTGCGCTGGAGGCGTTCGGCTGCGCGCCGGAGGAGGACGGATCCCTGCTCATTCAGCGGGAGATCAGCGCCGAGGGAAAGGGCGGCTGCCGCATCAACGGCCGGCCGGCGCCTGTTTCCGCCCTCAGGGAGGTCGGCGTCTTCCTGCTCAACATCCACGGCCAGCATGAAAGCTACGAGCTGCTTTCGCCCGAGCAGCATGTGACCTATCTCGACCAGATGGGCGGCCTGCTCGAACTGCTCGCCGATTACCGCGCGCGTTTTCAAGAGCTGAAAAAAATCAAAGAGGAATTGGACGCCGTCTGTCTGGATGAATCCCAAAAGGAGCGCCGGATGGACCTTCTGCGCTATCAGATCGGCGAGCTGGAGGCGGCCGGCATCCAATTGGGGGAAAGGGAGGCGCTCAGCGAGCAGCGCACTCTGTTTCTCAACAGTGAAAAGGTTGCGGGCGGCCTCCGCCGCGCCTGTGCCTGCCTGGAGGGCGGGGAAAATGCGGACGGCGCGTTGGAACAGCTGTCCGACGCTGCATCCGCCTTGGAGGAAGCCTCCAGATTCTATCCCAAGCTGGAAAAGACGCTCTCCCGCGTGCGGGATGCGCTGTACGAGCTGGAGGACTGCGCCGGAGAGCTGACGGACGCCTCCTCCGAGCTGGAATACGATCCCGCCGAGCTTGCGCAGATCGAGGAGCGTCTCGACCTGCTCTACCGCCTGGGCAGAAAATACGGAGAGAGCGAGGAGGAGATGCTCGCCTTTCTGGAGAACGCAAAGCGGGAATATGAGGAGATTGAGTTCTCCGACCAGCGCCGGATGGAGCTGGAGGCCCGCTTTGAACGCGTGAAGGAGGAGGCCAAGTCGCTCGCCCGCACGCTGTCGCACAAGCGCGGCGAAACGGCCAAGACCTTTGTCCGTCGCGTCAAGGAGGAGCTTGCCTTTCTGGATATGCCGGGCGTGTCTCTGGAGGTCTCCTGTGAGCGCTGTCCGCTCAACGCCTTCGGGTGCGATAAGATCGAATTTCTGCTCTCCACCAATCCGGGAGAACCACCCAAACCGCTCTCAAAAATCGCCTCTGGCGGCGAGCTTTCGCGCATCATGCTGGCGATTAAAAATGTTCTGGCCGACCAGGACGCCATCGACACCCTGATTTTCGACGAGGTGGACACCGGCATCAGCGGCAGCGCCGCGCAGAAGGTGGGGCTTAAGCTGCGTTCGGTTGCGCGCAACCGGCAGGTGCTGTGCGTCACCCACCTGGCGCAGATTGCGGCGTTGGGAGAATACCATTACCTGATTGCAAAGCACGTCCGGGAGGGCAGAACCTTTACAGACGTGACCGAACTCGACTTTGAAGGGCGCAAGCGGGAGCTCGCGCGGATCATCGGCGGCGCATCCGTCACCGAGCTTACTTTGCAAAACGCCGAGGAAATGCTGCGGCTGGGGATGGCTGCTTCCGGCACGGCAGATCGGCAGGAGAATAACCAGCAGAAAAAGAAGGGTTGACAATCCCCTTCCGATTGCTTATAATACCCATTAACAGCGATGAAAAGAAGAAGTAGACCGGGAAAGTCGGCCAAGAGAGTCCGCGGCTGGTGGAAGCGGACGGGACGCCCTGTTGAAATACCTCTTGGAGCTGCCGGATGGAACGGATGTCCCCAGTAGACCCGGCCGGGCTGGCGCACGTTACAGCGCACGGGTATGCTCGTACCCATGAGGCCGCAGCTGTGAGGCTGCGGTGAACTGAGGTGGTACCGCGGATTTTCCGCCCTCTGCACACAAAGGCAGGGGGCGTTTTTTGTGCCCCCGGGATCATTTAAAATTGGGAGGAACAAAAACATGGGCGTTTATGACGAACTCAAAGCGCGCGGCATGATCGCGCAGTGCACCAATGAGGAGCAGGTGAAAGAACTGCTCAATAATGGAAAAACCAGCTTTTACATCGGCTTTGATCCCACAGCGGACAGCCTCCACGTCGGCCATTTTGTGCAGATCATGGTCATGGCCCACATGCAGAAGGCGGGGCACACGCCCATCGCCCTCTTCGGCGGCGGCACCGGCATGATCGGCGACCCCTCCGGCAAGACCGATATGCGCAAGATGCTCACCCGCGAGGAGATCGACCACAACATCGCTTGCTTCCAGAAGCAGATGTCCCGCCTGATTGATTTTTCCGAGGGCAAGGCGCTGATGGTCAACAACGCCGATTGGCTGATGGACCTCAACTACATTCAATTTTTGCGGGAGGTCGGCGTGCATTTCTCGGTCAACCGAATGCTCGCGGCCGAATGCTACAAACAGCGCCTGGAGCGCGGCCTTTCCTTCTTTGAGCTCAATTATATGATCATGCAGAGCTACGACTTCCTCGTGCTCAACCGCAAGTACGGCTGCATGCTCGAGCTGGGCGGCGACGACCAGTGGAGCAACATCATCGGCGGCGTGGAACTCATCCGCCGCGCGGACGCCAAGGAGGCCTTCGGCATGACCTTCACGCTGTTGACCACGAGCGACGGCCGCAAGATGGGCAAGACCGAGAAGGGCGCCGTGTGGCTGGACCCCGAGAAGACGACCCCCTACGAGTTCTACCAGTACTGGCGCAACGTCGACGACGCCGACGTCATCCGCTGCCTGAACATTCTCACCTTCCTGCCGCTTGAAGAGATCGCGGCGCTCGCCAGGCTGACGGGCAGCGAATTGAACCGCGCGAAGGAAATCCTCGCCTTTGCGGTGACTAAGCTCATCCACGGAGAAGAGGAGGCGCAAAAGGCGCAGGACGCAGCCCGCGCCCTGTTCAGCGCAGGGAGCGACAGCGCCAACATGCCTTCCGCCGCCCTCTCCGCCGCCGATTTTGAAAACGGAGAGATCGCCGTGCTCGACCTGCTGCTCAAAACCGGACTTGTGCCCTCCAAGGGAGAGGGACGCCGCCTCATCGATCAGGGCGGCGTTGTTATCGACGACCAGAAGGTCGCCGGCGCGACCGCAAAACTTTCCTTGAGCGCCTTTGACAAGGGCCAGATCATTGTCAAAAAAGGGAAAAAGGTCTTCCTCAAGGTGACCGTGGAGTAAAGTTTGGCGAACGTCCGGTATTTGTAAATGTAAAAGAAAATCCGCGGGGGCCGGAGCTTGCCTTTGTCCGCAGCACTTCTGTTGCGGGCCGGAGGGCGCGCCAGCCCCTGCTTTTGCATGGACCGCGCTGGTTTTTCCGACCGCCCATTTACGCATAGGGGAAAAGAATTGGAAAATAATTCTTTACAAAACGGAGGAATCGTGCGTAAATAAAAATGAAACAAAGGCTCACACTGTTAGAGAGAAACGGAGGGAATCCATATGGTATCTGACAACAGAAAAGTAGTGCTCATCGGCACCGGTATGGTCGGCATGAGCTACGCTTACGCGCTTTTGAACCAAAACGCCTGCGACGAGCTCGTGCTCATCGACATCAACCGCCAACGCGCCGAAGGAGAGGCGATGGATTTAAATCACGGCCTGGCTTTTTCCGGCTCCAACATGAAAATTTATGCGGGGGAATACGGCGACTGCGCCAATGCCGACATTGTCACCATCTGCGCCGGCGTCGCCCAGAAGCCGGGGGAATCCCGTCTGGACCTGCTCCAGCGCAACACCGCCGTCTTCAAGTCCATCATCGATCCGGTGACCGAGTCGGGCTTCAACGGCATTTTTCTGATCGCCACCAACCCGGTGGATATCATGACCCGCGTGACCTGCGCCCTTTCCGGCTTCAATCCCCGCCGGGTGCTGGGAACGGGCACCGCGCTGGACACCGCCCGCCTGCGCTATCTGCTGGGGGAATATTTCTCGGTCGATCCCCGCAATATGCACGCCTATGTCATGGGCGAACACGGGGACAGCGAGTTCGTTCCCTGGTCCCAGGCCATGATGGCCACCAAGCCGGTCCTTTCCATCTGTGAGGAGTCGAACGGGAGATACTGCGTCGATCAGCTGGAGAAGATCAGCGAAGAGGTGCGCGGCGCGGCGCAGAAGATCATCGAGGCCAAAAACGCCACCTATTACGGCATCGGCATGGCCCTGGTCCGCATCACACGGGCGATTTTCGGCAATGAGAACAGCGTGCTGACCGTCTCCGCCATGATGCGTGGGGAATACGGCCAGGACGACGTCTATGTCGGCGCGCCCTGTATTGTCAACCGCAACGGCGTGCAGCGGATTCTGACCCTTTCCCTGACCGAAGAGGAGCTGGAAAAATTCCGTTTTTCGTGCGATACCCTGCGCGAATTTTACAATGGACTCAGGCTCCGGTAACGGCGTCCCGTTCGCCCCGAACAGGGGACAAACGGCAAGACCGCTCTTGACGCAGAAAAGTCCTGTGCACGTCAGCGCACAGGACTTTTTGTATGTCGCCGAATAGGCAAGAAAAATCCCCCGGTTGAACGGGGGATGGTCATGCCGGAAGCAGCTTTGCTTTTTATCGTTAATCTCCAAAGCTGATGCCCAGGTCTCTCGCTGCCTGGACCAGGTCGCAATCCTTCGGAACCAGCTTGAGCTTGCCGGCCACTTCAGAAAGCGGCACGGGAACGATTTTGCCGTCCCGCAGGGCGACCATGTTGCCGTACTTTTCCTCGGCGATCAGCTTGGCCGCCGCCGCGCCGAAGCGGGAGGAGAGGACGCGGTCGTAGGGGCAGGGGCTGCCGCCGCGCTGGAAATGACCCGGATCGGTGACGCGGATTTCCTGCCCGCTGAGCTCGCCGATCTCCTTGGCAAGCTGGTAGGAGATGGAAGGGTAGACCGACTTGGCCCGCTTGGCCTTGAGTTCCTTTTTGGAGAGCTTGGCATCCGCCTTGGAGATGGCGCCCTCGGCCACGGCGAGGATGGAAAAGCCCTTGCCCAGCGCGTTTCTTGCTTTGATGGTCTTGACGATGGATTCGGTGGTGTAGGGAATCTCGGGGATGAGGATGACGTCCGCGCCGCTGGCGATGCCGGCATGCAGCGTCAGCCAGCCGGCCTTGTGGCCCATCAGCTCCACAATGAACACCCGTCCGTGTGAGGTGGCGGTGGTGTGGATGCAGTCGAGCACATTGGTGGCGATGTCCACCGCGCTCTGGAAGCCGAAGGTCATATCGGTGCCCCAGATGTCGTTGTCGATGGTTTTGGGCAGGGAGACGACGTTCAGCCCCTCGCTGCTCAACAGGTTGGCCGTCTTGTGGGTGCCGTTTCCGCCGAGGACGACGAGGCAGTCGAGCTTCATCGCCTTGTAGTGGCTCTTCATGGCGGCCACCTTGTCCACGCTGTTTTCATCAATCACGCGCATCATCTTGAACGGCTGGCGGGAAGTGCCCAGAATCGTACCGCCGCGGGTGATGATGCCGGAGAAATCTTCCGGCTTCATCAGATGATATTCCCCTTCAATCAGACCGCGGTAGCCGTCGCTGATGCCGTAGATTTCAATGTCGCACTCGTCGTAGAATTCATACAGTGCCTTTGCCACGCCGCGAATGGCTGCATTGAGTCCCTGGCAGTCCCCGCCGCTGGTCAAAATACCGATCCTTTTCATTTGCCTTCCTCTTTTCTTTATCAATATTGGGACGGGTCCTAGGAATTCCTTCGGCGCTCTTCGGCGCTTCTCACGGGATGATAGGGCTCCGTTTTATCGACGACTTCCCTGGTCTTCAGCGCCTGGCGCGCCAGCCTGGAAAATTCGGTCTGACAGTTGATGTTCTGCCTGCCGCGCCGGTCGATATGCAGATAGGTGGTGTCCGGCTGCTGCAGGCGGGCGTTGACCGTGTCGGACAGCATCAGCTCCAGAATGCTGAAGGCGCGTTCGCGCAGGTCCCCGTCCTCAATGGGGAAGACCAGCTCGACGCGGCGGTCGAGATTGCGGGGCATCCAGTCGGCGCTGCCCATGTAGATTTTGGGATCGCCGGCGTTTTCAAACCGGAAAATGCGGCTGTGCTCCAGCAGCTGACCGACGACGCTCATCACCGTGATGTTTTCGCTCACGCCCGGAAGGCCGGGGATCAGGCAACAGATGCCGCGCACAATGAGCTTGACGGGCACCCCGGCCTGAGAGGCTTCGTAGAGCAGCTCGATGATCTTTTCATCCACCAGGGAATTGACTTTGACGGTGATGCCGCAAGGCAGGCCCTTTTGGGCGTTGAACGTCTCCTGACGGATCATTCGCTCAAAAAAGCTGCGCATTCCGGCGGGCGCGACGATCATCTTGTTGTATTCCGGCGGACGGGAATAGCCGGTCAGAACGTTGAACAGGGAGGAGGCGTCCGCGCCGAAGGTCTCCCGGCAGGTGAACATGCCGATGTCGGTGTAGAAACGGGCGGTGGAGTCGTTGTAGTTGCCGGTGCCCATGTGCAGGTAACGGCGGATGCCGCCCTCCTCGCGCCGGACGACCAGCAGAATCTTGCAGTGGGTCTTGAGGCCTGCCAGGCCGTAGATGACATGGCAGCCGGCCTGCTCCAGCTTCTTGGCCCAGAGGATGTTGTTTTCCTCGTCAAAGCGGGCCTTGAGCTCGACGAGCACGGTCACCTGCTTGCCGTTTTCCGCCGCGCGGATGAGGGCGGCGATGATGGGCGAGTTCCCGCTGACGCGGTAGAGGGTCTGCTTGATGGCGAGCACATTTTCGTCCTCGGCCGCGCGCTGAACAAAGCGGACGACCGCCTCAAAGCTTTCATAGGGATGGTGGACCATGCGGTCCTTTTCGCGGATGGCCTCGAAAATGTCCTCATAGCCCCAGAAGTCGGCGGGCGGGTCCACCGGTCGGATGGGGGAGAAACGGAGGGCGTCGCAGCCGTCCAGTCCGCCGAATTTGGTCAGAAAGGTCAAATCCAGCGGCCCGGGCACCTCGTAGATTTCCTCCTCAGTCACGTCCAGCATCTCCACAAGAAATTCCCGCGTCTCGCGGTCGGCGCGCCCGATGAGCTCCAGACGAACCGGGCGTCCACGCTTGCGTTTTTTGATGGATTTCTGGATTTCCTGCAGAAGGTCCTCCGATTCCTCGTCGATTTCGAGGTCGGAATCCCGGGTGATGCGGAAGGGGCAGGCCGCCTTGATTTTGTGCAGCTCAAAAAGCTCGGGCAGCTTTTCCATGATGACGTCCTCCAAGAGGATAAAGGCGCGCCCGTTTTGGCAGGGGACCTCCAGAAAACGGGTGAGGATGGAGGGCACCTGCACCACGGCAAAGTTAGATTCATCGTCCTTCAAAAGCCGGACTGCGATGTTAAGGCTTTTGTTGGCCAGCAGGGGAAAGGGACGGCTGCGGTCGACCGCCAGAGGCGTCAGCACGGGGAAGAGCACCTTGGTAAAGTAGTTGTCGATATGTTTTTTCTGCGCCTCGTCCAGATCGTCCGGCGCGAGGAAGACGATGTTTTCCTTTTTGAGAGCGGGCAGGATGGAGCGGTGCAGGCAGGAATACTGCCGCTCCGTAAAGAGATGAATTTTTTCCCCTAGCTTTCCAAGCAGCTCCTTGGGCGTAAGGCCGGAGGCGTCCGGCTCCTTGTAACCTGAATGCACCTGCTCCTTGACGCCGGCCACGCGGACCATGAAGAATTCATCGAGGTTGGAGGAGGTGATGGCCAAAAATTTTAACCGCTCCATCACGGGGTTCTCCCGCTCAAAGGCTTCCTCCAGCACGCGGGTGTTGAAGTCCATCCAGGAAAGCTCCCGGTTGTTGTAGGGGATTCTGGTTGTTTTGTCGCTCATGCTTTCGCCTTTTCTCCACGCGCGTTTTCAGAAGGAAAGCGATGTCCGTCTCGCGTGGCAAACGGCCGCTTGCTATTGGAAAGGGAAAAACATTCCGGCTTTGTCAGAACAGCAGGGATTTGAGCTGAAAATGGGGGTGCAGGCCGAAGACCTCTTCAAAGAAGGGGGCGCATTCCTCCACCGCCCATTTTTCCAGATGAAGGTTTTCGTCGCTCTCCCCGGTGATCAGAAGGGTATCCTCGGTCACACGCAGCTTGACCGAGCGCAGCTTCTGCTTTTGAGAGATGTCCAGGGCGTTCGCCAGACGGAAAATGGCCGCCAGCTTGGAGACAACCAGCTTGTTCTTTTCGGTCAGGTGGGCGTAATCCTCGTCGTCGGTTGTAGGGACGGCAAATTCATTGTATTTCGCAATGTTGGCGGTCAGCTCCACCTCCTCCTCGGTCAGCCCATAGAGGTCGGTGTTCTTGATCAGATCATAGGTGCATTCCAGATGGTATTTGGTGTTGACATAGTAGCCCGCTTCGTGCAGAAGGGCGGCCAGCTCCAAAAACAGCCGCTTCTTTGGAGCCAGACCGTGCACCTTTTTGAGCTTGTCAAAGAGCAGCACGGCGTTTTGGCGGACGGTCTCCTGATGCGCAAGATTGCAGTTGTAATGCTCGGCGAGCACCTTTGCGCAGGAAAGGGCGTTGAGCCGGACGTGTTCGTCATACTCCGCATGGCTTTTGGGGAAGAGCATCTGGCGGATGAGAGCGTCCCACAGCTCGATTTTGGGAGAGACGATGCTTTTGGCGCTTGTCAGCTTGAGAATGTGGCAATAGATGGCCAGCGCCGAATAGAGCACCTCGGCCTCCGATTCGGAGAGCTCGTAGGTCATGCTGATGCGCTCGGGCGTCATGACGCGGACGGTCTCGTAAAGCTCGGCAATGAGCTTGGCCTTGATGGTGTATCGACCGTTTTTAAGCGGCACCCCGCACATGCGCGCGATGCGCTCGATCTCATTACCCGTGATGATGAGGCCGTCGAGCGCTTTGCCCGGAAGCGGGAGGGAGAGTCGGCCGATGATCGTGTCGACGTATTCGTCGAGCACGGTGTAAAAATCGTTGGTCTGATCCTGAATCCCGCTGAGCAAATCGTGAAGCTTGAGCGAACCCATCGGGATGTTTTGGGAGAAAAGCATCGCCCTGGAGCCGTAGACGGTCACGCCGATGCTTCCGGTGCCGATGTAGGCGATGAGAGCGTTGGAGATTTTGGGTAGATCGCCGCTCGAAAGGGCGCGCAGGATTTCCGAATAGATGAGGGTTTTCTCCTGATCGTCCTCTAGAATGTCGACCGACATGTCGTTCTGAATTTTCAGCTGATCGACAATGTAGGACCGGTTGAGCGCCTCCCGGAAGACGGTGGTGGCCACCGTTTTGTATTGGGAAACACCGTATTCCTCCATCACGCGGGAGAACCCCTTTAGAATGCCCGAAAGCTCGCGCAGGCTCTCAAAGCTGATTTTGTTGTCCAGAAAAACCTCATGGCCCAGCCGGATGGGATACTCCAGCCGGTCCAGGTCGCAGATTTTACCGTTTTGCAGCTGAGAGACGCGCATTTTGAGCATATTGGAGCCGATGTCGATCACGGCGACCGCCCGGCCGCCCTTTTTACGATTCAAAGGTGATTCCTCCTTTGGGACGTGATCTGGGGATGCATCCGTCGCATCTGCGGCAAGCAGGAAAGCAAATGCACCGGCAGGACCGGTCCTCGTTCGGAGCGGTTACGGATGCGAAAGCTCACTTTGATTATAGCAAATCTTTCCTTGCGCCGCAATTTTTTTACAAGGATTTTAGACCGCTTCTCTATAGAGTATTACCCTTTTTCCCCTCTTGAAACCTTGAAAAAGAGAAGTGAATCGTTTACTATGAATTTGTACGGGATCAAAATGGATTTCTCAGCAGGTGCGGGACAGAAAGGACGATTCGGATGAATGAGGAACGGATGTATCATATTGGCCTCTCCAAAGAGGACGGCGCCGGTTACGCGATCCTCCCCGGAGACCCGGGAAGGGTGGAGAAAATCGCCGTGTATCTCGAAAACCCCGCGTTTGTGGCGCAGAACAGGGAATACACCACCTGGGCGGGAACGCTTGCGGGAGAGCGCGTGCTTGTCACCTCTACGGGCATCGGTGGTCCTTCGGCCGCCATCGCGGTCGAGGAGCTGTGCAAGATCGGCGTTCATACCCTCATCCGGGTAGGAACCTGCGGCGGCATGCAGCTTGAGGTGCGCGGGGGAGACCTTGTGCTGCCGACCGGCGCGGTGCGCATGGAGGGGACGTCGCGCGAATATGTGCCGCTTGCATTTCCGGCGGTCCCCGATTACAGGGTGCTTCATGCCCTGGTCCGCGCGGCGGATACGCTGCATCACACCTACCACACCGGCGTGGTGCAGTGCAAGGACTCATTCTACGGTCAGCACAGCCCGGAGAGCATGCCCAACGCCCCGGAGCTCTTAAACAAATGGGATGCATGGATCAAAGCGGGCGTCCTCGCTTCCGAAATGGAAACAGCCGCGCTGTTTACGGTCTCCGCAGCCAGGCGGCTGCGCGCGGGTGCGGTGCTTTTTACCGTTTGGAACCAGGAGCGGGCCAGACGGGGGGAAACGGACGCACAGCCGCAGGACACGGCGCCGGCTATCCGCACGGCGGTGGAGGCGCTTCGGTTTTTGATTGCGGAGGATCGGAACTGACAGTTGGATAAAACGCCAAACACTCCCCCAGAACCATGGTTTTGGGGGAGTGTTTGGCGAAACAATGAAGAAAAAAGATGTCGTTTTATAAAGGTTTCCTAGCTAAGAACAAATCGAAGGTATCATAGAAATTTATTTTGTTCCCAGCTTCTACAACAGCTTTTTTGAGACCGTTAAAGAACTTACTTCTGTAAGGCTCGGGAATAACGATATGATCACAATGAGTGCCGCAAAAAGCTACATATTCCTCTGCGGTAAACTCACGTTTCCCGTAATATTCGCGTTTTTCGAAGTCTGTATATCCATAATCAGGTGCGTTAGTATATTGAAATGCTCCGTGTATATATTCAGTTTCCGGTTTAAAATATTCAGAATAGACCTTCTGAATCTTATGAAAGAGCTCCTCATTTGGTGTTTTATAATCACTTCTGGTTAACATCATCGCCAAGGTTCCACCCGGCTTTAATAGTTTAAAAGTTTTTGAAAAGGCAATCTCTTCCGGAATCCATTGAATCGTTGCGGCCGAGTAAATCATATCAAATCTTTGGATGCCGAAGTCGAACGTAATAAAATCATCGTTTACAAGGCTGAAATTCGGGTACTTATCGTACTTACGCCTCATCATTTCAGCAAGATGTTCACCAAGCTCGATTGCGTGATAGTCACATCCGGTATATAGAATCGGTTCAGTGGCTTGGCCGGTTCCAGGACCAAGCTCCAAAACCGATTTTTCGGGCGTTATCCCAGCGTATGCAATCAAATCAGCAAACAACTCAGCGCTATATCGGGGGCGGTATTTATCAAATTGTTCCGGTATGGTATCAAACACTTTTCTGAATTCCATTTTTTCTTTTTCGCCTCCCTTGAACCATTACTAAATAATCTGACATCAACCGTGATACCTGTTGCATCGGATTTAGTGTCTAATCATGTGTTTGGCAGATGAAATAGATACAATCTATTATCGTGCATCAAAGATTAGAAAAGCCGAATTGGGACGAGCGTTATGCTGGCCGGAGTGGAATGATAGGACTTGGAAAAAGCCCGTGAAATTAAGGGCTTGCAGACCGCCAAGCGAATAGTATTTAGAATTTAATATGTAAAGCAGTTATTCTTTGCGTAAAATCGATAATATTTAAAGGGATATTTTTTGCCTTCGACATGTACTAATAATGTTCTTTCATCAATAAATTGATAACCGCAACGCTCTAACACTTTTTGAGATTTAACATTATCCGTACCCGCTGTTCCTATGACATATGGTACTTTATAATTCTTGAATACCCAAGCGGTGATTGCGTTGACTACTTCGGTTGCATACCCATATCCCCGATATTCTGGTAATAACTTATAAAATATTTCAGGCTCGTGTAAATCATCATGTTTTCCTACACCAGCAGTTCCTAATAGCACACTTGTTACTTTATCGAATACACCAAAAGAAATTAAGTCGTTTATAATATCCATATTTTTGTATTGAGAAATTATCCAATCCAAAAACGCCTTTGCGCCGCCCATGCAGGATCGTTGGATCTCATTTAAGGTTGTTTCGAAGTCTGGCAGATCGGAATCCGTCAAATGGCGTATTATTAATCTTTCTGTTATCAATTCCATATTTCTCACTCCTTACACTTAAAAAATATAAAGTTTTCTTTCATTATAGCTGAAGTTCTAAAAAACACAAGGTATAAAAATTTTAGTAAACGCATGACACTTGTAGGATTTTGCGCTCATAAATCCGGATAATTAAAGAATAAAACAAAACCGCCGACAAACCTGGTAGAACCGATTTTTTTTGCCTTAAGGCAAAAAAATCGGAGCAAGCGATATAAAGCTTGCTCCGACGTGTCTATGGACTACGAAAGAGATTTTTTCAGCAGTTTGCGTATGACTTCGAACTTTGACACAATTGAATGAAATATTTTGCTGCCCAAAATGTGAAATCCTCGCTCTGCTCGGATGAAATCGAAGTCTTTAGACTTCGGTGAAATAAAATCCCCCACACGCCGTCGGGGTGTATTTCATATTGCGTAGCAATATTTCATCATCGAAGATGATTTTACCCACTCGCAAGGGTGGATTTCATTGAAAAACCGCCTTGCTTAGCAAGACGGTTTTTCTGGTGCGGATAACAGGACTTGAACCTGCATGAACTTGCATTCACATGGACCTGAACCATGCGCGTCTGCCAATTCCGCCATATCCGCGTATTTAATTGTCTGGCGTTTCAGCTTTTGTATTATAGCATAGACTCCCAAGCCTGTCAACGTCTATCTTAAGAATTTTTTGATTGGAGGAAAAAGAGGGGAAGTCTGTACTTTTTTGCCATAATATAGTAAAATTTAAAAAAGAAAATCCGGACAGGGGGAGCGGGAAGATGGAACATGCGCAACTGCAACGAGCAAAACTGCTGGTGCTCAGGGATATCTTGAGTCGTTATACCGATGACGACCACCCTCTTTCCGCCGGAGAGCTTGCCGACTTGCTGGCTGAACAGGGCATTCGGGCGGAGCGTAAATCGGTCTACAGCGACCTGGACGTCCTTGCCGCCTATGGCTGTGATGTTTTCAAAACCCGCCTGCCCAAGCAGGGGGTCTGCCTGGGAGAGCGGGAATTTGAGCTTGCCGAAATCCGTCTGCTCATTGACGCCGTGCTGACGGCTCCCTTTATCACCACCAAGAAGACGCAGGAGCTTGTGGATAAGCTCAAAGCCTTCCTGAGCATTTATCAGGCGGAGGAG
>CABSLJ010000057.1 GCA_902478455.1 uncultured Oscillospiraceae bacterium
GATATTCTCTCACAAAAACGTTTATCCATGGAGAAAGAGGTGCCAACATGACAGTGTTAAAAAAAGTGGCGGTCATCATGGGGAGTGACAGCGACCTGCCCGTGGTTTCCGGGGCGATCAAAACCTTAAAAGAACTAGGAATTCCGGTGGAGGCGCATGTGATGTCGGCCCACCGTACGCCCGAGGCCGCGGCGGAATTTTCGTCCACGGCCAGGGAAAAGGGCTTCGGCGTGATCATTGCGGCGGCGGGCAAGGCCGCCCATCTTGCCGGCGTGCTCGCGGCGCACACCACCCTGCCGGTGATCGGCATTCCGATCAAATCCTCCACGCTTGACGGGCTGGACGCCCTCCTTGCCACGGTTCAGATGCCCAAGGGCATTCCGGTGGCCACCGTCGCCATCGACGGCGCGGACAACGCCGCCCTGCTCGCCGCGCAGATGCTCGCCCTGGAAAACGAGGACCTCGCCGCAAAGCTGGCCGAGCAGAAGGAAGAGATGAAGGCCGGCGTGGCGAAAAAGGACCAGGCGCTGCAGGAAAAAGTGAACGCGCTTTGATTGCCGGGCGGACCGCTGAGGAATCAATGCGGCCTGCCCGGATGAAAGAATAGTAGATGTAATTGGGACAAGGAAAAGCGGTTTCTGCTTTTGGCCGGCCGCTTTCCGCAGGTAAAGGAGGAACCTCTCTTGATGATGGAAAAACCGCACGAGGAATGTGGACTGTTCGGCGTGTACAACCGGGACGGGCTGGATGTGGCGGAGGAGACCTATCTGGCGCTCTACGCCCTGCAGCACAGAGGGCAGGAGAGCGCCGGCATCGCCGTCAACGACGGCGGGGTGATCACCTTCCATAAGGACGTCGGCCTGGTGCCGGACGTGTTTGACCAGGCCACCATGAAGGCGCTCGGCACAGGGCAGATCGCCGTGGGACACGTTCGTTATTCCGCCGGAAACAAGCAGGAGCGCGCGAGCGCCCAGCCGCTTGTCATGCGTTACGTCAAGGGAACGCTGGCCATCGGCCACAACGGAGCGCTGGCCAATGTCGCCGATCTCCGCAGGGAGCTTGAGCAGGGCGGCGCAATTTTTCAGACCAACTGCGACGCTGAGCTCATCGCCTATATGATCGCCCGCGCCCGCCTGGCGTGCGGCTCGATTGAACGCGCGGTGCAAAGCGCTATGGACAAACTTCAGGGCGCCTATTCCCTGGTGCTGATGTCCCCGAGAAAGCTCATCGGCGCGCGCGACCCGCGCGGCTTCCGCCCGCTTTCCATCGGCAAGCTCGGGAACAGCTATCTGCTTGCCTCTGAAACCTGCGCCTTTGACAGCCTCGGCGCTGAATTTGTGCGTGACGTCCGCCCCGGCGAGGTGGTCGTCATCGACGAAGAGGGGCTGCACAGTTATACCGAAAAATGCGGAGGAGAGACCTCCTTCTGCATTTTTGAATATGTTTACTTCGCCCGTCCCGATTCCGTTGTGGAAGGGGTCAGCGTCCACCTCGCCCGCCAGAGAGCCGGTATGTTCCTCGCAAAGGAGCATCCCGTCGAGGCCGACCTCGTCTGCGGCGTGCCCGATTCAGGACTCGACGCGGCGCTCGGCTATGCCCTCGAATCTGGCATCCCCTACGGTACTGCGCTCATCAAGAACAAGTACATCGGCCGCACCTTTATTCAGGATACCCAGAAGAAGCGCGAACGCGCCGTGCGCATCAAGCTCAACGCCTTGTCGGCCGCCGTCAGCGGCAAGCGGATCATCCTGATCGACGATTCCATCGTCCGCGGCACCACCTGCGCCCACATCGTCCAGCTGCTGCGCGACGCCGGAGCCAAGGAGGTCCACATGCGCATCTCCTCGCCGCCCTTCCTGCATCCCTGCTATTTTGGCACGGACATCGACTCGCGTGACAAACTGATCGCCTGCCGGATGTCGCTTGACGATGTCTGCAAACACATCGGCGCCGATTCGCTGGGTTATCTGAGCATTGAGGGCGTCAACAGCATCGCCAAAGAGGCGAACATTCATTTCTGTGACGCCTGCTTTACGGGCAAATATCCCATTGAGGTGCCGGACGAGCCTCCGGTGGACAAGTTCCAGGTAAAGCTCTGCCAGTAAAGGCGAGCTCTTTTTCACGCGCCCGGACGTTCCCGGGCGCTTTCCTCCTGTCTTTCCTAACAAAGGGCGCGCGGGCGCCAAGAAAGGGTGCTTTGAGCGATGAAAAGTCACAGTGAAAGTTATAAGGCGGCCGGCGTGGACGTAACAGCCGGCTACAAGGCGGTTGAATTGATGAAGAGGCACGTCGAGCGCACCAAGATTCCCGGGGTTGTGTCGGGCATCGGCGGGTTCGGCGGACTGTTCGAACCCAATCTCACCGGCATCAAACAGCCTGTCCTTGTTTCGGGAACCGACGGCGTTGGCACAAAGCTGCGCATCGCTTTCCTGATGGACAAGCACGACACCATCGGCATCGATTGTGTCGCCATGTGTGCGAACGACGTCGTCTGCTGCGGCGCGCGTCCGCTGTTTTTCCTCGATTATCTCGCCGTGGGCAAGAACGTCCCCGAGCGGGTGGCGGAGATCGTCTCCGGCGTTGCGGAAGGCTGCGTGCAGTCGGGCTGTGCCCTCATCGGCGGAGAAACGGCCGAAATGCCCGGCTTTTACCCGGTGGATGAATACGACCTCGCCGGCTTCTGTGTGGGTCTTGCCGACCGGGAAAAAATGATCGACGGCAGCCGCCTGCAACCGGGAGACGCCCTGATCGGCGTCGCTTCTTCGGGTGTACACAGCAACGGCTTCTCTCTGGTGCGCAAGGTGTTCGGCATCAACGAGGAGAAGATCGGCCTTTACGTCGGCGAGCTGGGCAAGACCCTCGGCGAGGAGCTGCTCACGCCGACCAAGCTGTATGTGAAAACGGTGCTCTCCATGCTGGAAAGCTGCGATGTCAAGGCGGTGTCCCACATCACCGGCGGCGGTTTCTATGAAAACATTCCGCGGATGCTGCAGCAGGGGATGACCGCAAAGATAGAGAAAGCCGCGCTGCCGACCCTGCCGATCTTTGGACTGATCCAGAAGACGGGCAATATCCCCGAGCACGACATGTACAACACCTTCAACATGGGCGTCGGCCTGTGCGTCGCCGTGGCCGCTGAGGACGCCGACAAGGCCGTGGCTGCCGCGCGTGCGGCGGGCGAGGAGGCTTATGTCATCGGAGAGGTTGTCTCCGGCGAGGAAGGGGTCCAAATATGCTGAAGATCGCCGTCTTTGTCTCGGGCGGCGGCACCAATCTGCAGGCCCTGCTCGACGCCGCTGCGGCGGGGGAGATCCAAAACGGAGAAATCCGTCTGGTACTCTCCAGCAAGGAGGGGGCATACGCCCTTGAACGCGCCAGGCAGGCGGGTGTGGAGGGCAGGGTGCTCTCTCCCAAAGCCTTTGAAACGAGGGACGCCTACGACGACGTTCTGCTCGCCACGTTGAAAGAGGCGGAAATCGACCTCATCGTGCTCGCTGGGTTTATGACCATTCTGTCGGGGCGGGTCATCCGGGCCTATGAGAACCGGATTTTAAATGTCCACCCGGCGCTGATTCCCTCCTTTTGCGGAGAAGGTTTCTACGGACTGCGCGTTCATCAGGAGGCGCTCGCGCGCGGCGTTAAACTGACGGGAGCGACGGTCCATTTTGTCAACGAGGTGTGCGACGGCGGACCCATCCTGCTCCAAAAGGCGGTGGACATTCTGCCCGGAGACACGCCCGAACTTTTACAGCGGCGCGTGATGGAGCAGGCCGAGTGGAAGCTGCTGCCCAAGGCGGTTTCCCTGGTCTGTGAGGGCCGAGTGGAGGTCCTTCCGGACGGGACCACCCGTATTCTGGAGGCCTGACGGAACCCACCGCAGCCCGAGAGTTACTCTGTTCGGATGAATCGCAACAGAGGTTACATGCCATTGTTTGGTGTTTTTTCCTTTAACGCCCCAAGGCCGTTTGGGCCGCACAAACAGAGGAGTGAGCAAAATGCAGCAAAAAGAAATCGGCGCCGAGCTGCGCGGCAACGCCTATCCCGGCAGGGGCATCCTGCTGGGCAAAAGCGAGGACGGCCGCAGCGCCGTGATCGCCTATTTCATCATGGGCCGCAGCGAAAACAGCCGCAACCGCGTCTTTGTGGAGCAGGAGGGCGGCATCCGGACCGAAGCCTTCGACCCGGCCAAGCTGACCGATCCTTCCCTGATCATTTACGCCCCCGTCCGCGTGCTCGGCAAGACGACCGTCGTCACCAACGGCGACCAGACCGACACGATTTACGATTTTCTGGCGGCGGGCAAAAGCTTCGAGGAAGCCCTGCGTACCCGCACCTTTGAGCCGGATGCGCCCAACTTCACCCCCCGCATTTCGGGCGTCGTTACGATTGACGGCGGCTTTGCCTATAAGCTGTCCATCCTAAAAAGCGCGGAGGGAGACGCAGCCTCCTGCCACCGTTATTTCTATGAATACGAAGCGCCCAGAAGCGGGGAAGGCCATCTGATTCACACCTACCGGTGCGACGGCAATCCCATCCCCTCCTTTGAGGGAGAGCCCACGCCCGTCGCCCTGCGCGGGGATATCGACGCCTTTACCAACCTGCTCTGGGAAAGCCTCAATGCGGACAACAAAGTCTCCCTTTTCACCCGTTACATCAACCTGGAAACCGGGGCATGTGAGACCAGAATCGTCAACAAAAATAAGTAAGGAGGATTCCCGGATATGGCAAACGAAATGATGCTCAAATACGGCTGCAATCCCAATCAGAAGCCGTCCCGCATCTTCATGCAGGACGGCAGCGACCTACCGATCACCGTGCTTAACGGGAAGGTGGGCTTCATCAACCTGCTGGACGCCTTCAACAGCTGGCAACTGGTGCGCGAGCTCAAGGCGGCGACCGGTCTTCCGTCGGCCGCGTCCTTCAAGCACGTCAGCCCCGCCGGCGCTGCGGTGGGCACGCCTTTGAGCGATACCCTGAAAAAAATCTATTTTGTGGATGACCTGGAGCTCTCTCCGCTGGCCTGCGCCTATGCCAAGGCGAGAGGAGCCGACCGCATGTCCTCCTACGGCGATTTCATCGCCCTGTCCGACGAATGCGACGCCCAGACGGCCGCACTCATCGCCCGCGAAGTGTCCGACGGCATCATCGCCCCCGGCTACAGTGACGAGGCGCTCGCCATCCTCAAAACCAAGCGCAAGGGCGGCTACACCGTAGTGCAGATCGATCCCTCCTACGAACCCGCCCCCATCGAGCATAAGGATGTCTTCGGCGTCACCTTTGAACAGGGGAGAAACAGCCTGAAGATCGATGCTGAGATGCTCGGAAATCTCGTGACCCAGGCCAAGGACATCCCCGATGCCGCCAAGACCGACCTGGTGCTTTCCCTGATCACCCTCAAATACACCCAGTCCAATTCGGTCTGCTACGCCAAGGACGGGCAGGCCATCGGCGTGGGCGCCGGCCAGCAGTCGCGCATCCACTGCACCCGCCTCGCCGGCAATAAGGCGGACATCTGGTATCTGCGCCAGCATCCCCGTGTGCTCGCGCTCCAGTTTGTGGACGGCATCCGCCGTCCCGACCGCGACAACACCATCGACGTCTATCTCTCCGACGATTACATGGACGTTCTGGCCGACGGCGTGTGGGAAAACTTCTTTAAAATAAAACCCGAGCCCCTTTCGCGCGAGGAGAAGCGCGCCTGGCTCGACACCATGACCGGCGTGTCTCTCGGTTCGGACGCCTTCTTCCCCTTTGGGGACAACATCGAGCGCGCGCGGCGCAGCGGCGTGCAGTACATCGCGCAGCCGGGCGGCTCCATCCGGGACGACAACGTCATCGAAACCTGCGACAAATACGGAATCGCCATGGCCTTCACCGGCATCCGTCTGTTCCATCACTGATCCACAGTCCAACACAAAGGGGCCGTCCGCGAGGATTTTTCGCAGACGGCCCTTCAAAAGAAAGCTGGAGGTTTGAGAAGCATGGGCACTACGATTTTAATGGTCGGCGGCGGCGGAAGGGAGCACGCCCTCATCCGCAAGCTGCTGGAAAGTCCGCGCTGCGGAAAAATCTACTGCGCGCCGGGCAACGGTGGCATCTCCAGAGACGCCGAATGCGTTGCCGTCCCGGCGACCGATATTCCCGCAATGGTCGCCTTTGCGCAGGAAAAGAAGGTTGATCTGGCCTTTGTCGCACCCGACGACCCACTGGCGGCCGGTATGGTGGACGCCTTTGAACAGGCTGGTATCCGCGCTTTCGGACCGCGCGCGAACGCGGCTGTCATCGAAAGCAGCAAGGTCTTTTCCAAAGACCTCATGAAGCGCTACGGCATTCCCACCGCCGCCTATGAGGTGTTTGAGTCCCCGAAGGACGCGCTTACCTACATTGAAGCGCAGGGGAACTATCCCGTCGTCGTCAAGGCCGACGGCCTGGCGCTCGGCAAGGGCGTCATCATCGCCCAGAGCGCAGGAGAGGCCAAAGAGGCGCTCCATTCCATCATGGAGGACAAAATTTTCGGCGCTTCGGGCAACCGGGTGGTCATTGAGGAATTCCTCACCGGCCCGGAGGTGTCCGTGCTGGCCTTTACGGACGGAAAGAGCCTGAAGCCTATGGTGTCCTCCAAGGACCACAAACGCGCCTTGGACGGCGACCAGGGCCTCAACACGGGCGGCATGGGGACCATCAGCCCCAATCCTCATTACGACGACGCCATGGCGCAGCGCTGCATGGAGGAGATTTTTCTGCCGACCATCCGCGCGATGGCAAAAGAGGGGAGACCCTTCAAGGGCTGCCTCTATTTCGGTCTGATGCTCACGGCCGACGGCCCCAAGGTGATCGAATACAACGCCCGTTTTGGCGACCCGGAAACCCAGGTGGTGCTCCCGCGCCTGAAGACCGACCTGCTCGATATTGTCGACGCCGTCATCGACGAACGGCTGGAAGAGCTGGAGATCGAATGGTCTTCAGGCGCGGCGGCCTGCGTGGTCATGGCTTCCGGCGGCTATCCGGGCAGCTATCCCAAGGGGATTGAGATCACCGGGCTGGACGGGGGCGGCCAGGTAAGCGGAGCGACCGTTTATCACGCCGGCACCTCCTTTCAGGACGGCAGATTCTACACAGCGGGCGGCCGCGTGCTCGGCGTGACCGCGACGGCTCCCTCGCTGGATGAGGCGCTGGATAAGGCCTACGCCGCTGTGGATGCCATTCACTTCGACGGCGCGCATTACCGCCGGGACATCGGCCGCACAGGGAGATAAATCTTTAAAACCGAAACGCGACAACGTTATAAACGCCCGCGAATGCAGGTCGATCCTGCGTCCGCGGGCGTGTTGCCGCCTGCTGCAAAAAAGGAAGGCCGCCCGCAGCCGGGCGGCCTTCCTTCCTTGTGTAAATGGAAAAAATTTTTATGAGAGAAAAAATCCTGCCCGCACCTGTACATCGGCAGCGTCATAGCTGCAGCGTGACCTTATCCGGGTCCTCCCGGTGCATGTGCACGCTCTGCACCAGCCCGACCCCCAGATACAGACAGGCGACAGATGAGCCGCCGGCGCTAAAGAAGGGGAGGGTGATGCCGATGACCGGAGCGAGTCCCAGGCACATGGCGATGTTGAGAATCGACTGAGAAGCGATCATTCCAAAAAAGCCGAAGCAGAGGTATTGGCCCAGCGAATCACGCGCCGTGCCGGCGTTCTGCAGCACCCGCAGCAACAGGAAGAGCAGAATCGCAATCAGTGCAATACAGCCGATGAATCCAAGTTCCTCTCCGGCGACGGAGAAGATAAAGTCGTTCTGCTGTTCCGGGACCGACTGCTTGAGGACGCGTGGACCCTGAAAAAGCCCGCGGCCATTGAGTTCGCCGGAGGCGATGGAGATTTTTCCCTGCGTCTGCTGATAGCCGATGCCCAGCGGATCGGATTCCGGATTGAAGGCGGTGATAAAGCGCTTTTTTTGGTCCTCGTTCATCAGCATATTCCAGGCGACCGGAGCGGCCGCGACGGCGCAGACGAGCACCAGCGCAAAGTACCGCCACTGGATGCCCGCGCCGAGGGACATAAACAGGAAGATGAAAATAAAGATCAGCGCGGTGCCGTCGTCCCCTTGAAGATGCACCAAAAGGGCGGGGATGGCGGCATGTACGACCAGCAGGCAGATATGAAAAAAGTTGCGCAGCTTTTCCCGCGCCTTCAGCACAGACAGATGCTTGGCAAAAGTCAGAATAAAGCAGATTTTGAGCAGCTCCGCCGGCTGAAAGCTGACGCCGCCGGGCAGAATCAGCCAGGCCACGTCATCCGCTCCGGCCACGCCGTAACCGATGAAATAGGTCAGCACCACCAGCCCTGCGCCGAGCGCCGCGGCGACCGGCCAGAGCTTGGCCAGAAAGTTATAATCCATGACCGAGATCACAATCGCGGCAAAATAACCGAGCGCAACAGCCATAATCTGTGTTTTTACATAATTGGTCCCCGCGCGGGAAACGCTTGCGAGCAGTATAATACCATAAACCGAAGCGCTGATGCACAGCGCCCAGAATAACTTGTCTGTTTTTTCAAAATAGGCGCGCAGAAAGCCCCAAATCTTCGTCAATCACTTCACCTCTTTAGGCTCATTATAGTATTATTGACAGGGAAGATCAAGTAAAAACATTTTAACCATTTTCCATTGCCCTTTGGAATGGACCAAATGGCCCGATGCGACTGCTGACCGGCGGGACGGCCGCAGCACGGATCAATATCGCTTTTCCTACTTGGCTGAGTTCCTGTAATGTGCTATAATACTTTTATTGCAGCGCCAATCGCTGGAGGGCTTTGCCCGACGGCGTCGGGGCGCAAAAATACAGACCGAAACAGTAAGGTGCAATCCGGGAACCAGCCTTTCCATATGCCCGGTATTTGTTTTGCTGCAATAGCATAACGCGCGTCGTTATGCTCAGATCGGTTTTGAGGAGGAGATCACCATGTTGACCGACATTGAAATCGCCCAGCAGGCAAAGCTGCGTCCCATCGCTGAAATTGCAAAAGAACTTTCCATCCGGGAGGAGGAGCTGGAACCCTACGGCCGTTACAAAGCCAAGCTCAACGAACGGATTTTTGAACGTCTGGAAAATGAAAAGCAGGGCAAGTTGATTCTCGTCACCGCCATCAATCCCACGCCGGCGGGAGAGGGCAAAACCACCACCACCGCGGGACTCGGACAGGCCATGCATAAAATCGGCAAAAAGGCCGTCATCGCGCTGCGCGAGCCCTCTCTGGGTCCGGTGTTCGGCATCAAGGGAGGCGCTGCGGGCGGAGGATATTCCCAGGTGCTGCCCATGGAGGACATCAACCTCCATTTCACAGGCGATATGCACGCCATCACAGCGGCCAACAACCTCCTGTGCGCGCTGCTGGACAATCACCTGCAGCAGGGAAACGCCCTGGGCATCGACCCGCGCAGAATTCTCTTCAAGCGCTGCCTGGATATGAACGACCGCGCGCTGCGCAATGTGGTCGTCGGTCTGGGCGGCAAGGTCAACGGCGTGCCGCGCGAGGACGGTTTTATTATTACCGTGGCGAGCGAGGTCATGGCTATTCTCTGCCTGGCGCGCGACATGAGCGACCTCAAGGAACGTCTGGGCGGAATCCTGGTGGGCTATACCTATGCAAACGAGCCGGTGTACGCGCGCGACCTCAAGGCGGACGGCGCGATGGCCGCGCTGCTCAAGGACGCCCTCCAGCCCAATCTGGTACAGACGCTGGAGGGGACGCCCGCCATCATGCACGGCGGTCCCTTCGCCAATATTGCCCATGGCTGCAATTCGGTGCGGGCGACGCGTCTGGCCCTCCGTCTGGCCGACTATTGCATCACCGAGGCCGGTTTCGGTTCCGACCTCGGCGCTGAGAAGTTCTTTGATATCAAATGCCGCTTGGCGGGGCTGACTCCCTCCGCCGTGGTGCTCGTGGCGACGGTGCGCGCTCTCAAGTACAACGGCGGCGTGCCCAAGGCGGAATTGGCCGGAGAAAATCTCGAGGCGCTCTCCAGAGGGATTGTCAACCTCGGCGCGCACATCGACAACATGCGCAAATACGGTGTTCCCGTTGTGGTCGCCATCAACCGCTTTGACAGCGACAGCGACGCAGAGCTCTCTCTGGTGGAAGCCTACTGCAGGGAGCACGGCGCGGACTTTGCGCTGTCCGAAGTATTCGCCAAGGGGGGAGAAGGCGGCATGGAACTGGCGGAAAAGGTGTGCGTCGCCTGTGACAAGGCTTCTTCCTTTGCACCGATTTACGACATCGATCTCTCCATAGAGGAGAAGCTTGATGCGATTGCGACCAAAATCTATGGGGCAAAAGCGGTTCAGTTCACCGCCCAGGCGCAAAAGGCGCTGGCGGAAATCAAAAAGCTCGGGGGAGATCGGCTCCCGGTCTGTGTGGCAAAGACGCAGTACAGCCTGTCGGACAATCCGAATCTGTTGGGCCGCCCGGAGGACTTTGTCATCACAGTGCGCGACCTGCGGCTTTCCAATGGCGCAGGCTTTGTCGTCGCGCTGACAGGAGATATCATGACCATGCCCGGCCTGCCCAAGGTTCCGGCTGCGGAGAAGATTGACGTTTCGCCCGAAGGCGTGATTTCCGGCTTGTTTTAACCATCAAGAAAGGACTGCGCATATGGCAATTCAAAAAAAAAGCGCCTCCGCCGCGCAGACCGAAGCGCTTGGGGAGCGCCTGGCGCATCAGCTGAACGGTTGTGAAGTGATAGCGCTTTACGGTGGTCTCGGTGTGGGAAAAACAGCCTTTGTGCGCGGCCTGGCCAGAGGCCTGGGAATTATGGAAGGCGTTTCCAGCCCGACCTTCGCTCTGGTGAATGAATATCATGGAAAAGTTCCGCTCTACCATTTTGATATGTACCGTGTAAGCAGTTGGGAGGACCTTTACTCCACCGGCTTTTTCGATTATCTCGATGCGGGCGGCGTGCTGGCCATCGAATGGAGCGAGAATATCGAGGCCGCTCTTCCGGCCGATGTCCTCCGTGTGACCTTTGAGCCGGGGGAGGGGAAAGAGGAGCGTATTTTAACCTTTGAAGGGATCGACTCTTTATGAAAATTCTCGCAATGGATTCTTCCGCCCGCTCGGCCTCCGTCGCTCTGTGGGAGGACGGGCGGATTCTGGGAGAGTGCTTTGTCAACAATGGACTGACCCACAGCCAGACGCTGCTGCCCATGGTGGAAAGCCTTCTGGCGCACAGCCGTGTGAAGATCGGGGAGATCGGTCTTTTCGCCGTTTCGGCCGGCCCCGGCTCCTTTACAGGAATCCGCATCGGCGTGGCCGCCATCAAGGGGATGGCGCTGGCGGCGGACAAGCCCTGCGCGGGCGTTTCCACCCTGCAGGCAATGGCGCAAAATCTTTCCTGTGTGGAAGGGGTTGTCTGCGCTTCCATGGACGCGCGCTGCGGCCAGGTGTATAACGCCCTTTTTGACGTTTCCGCCGGGCGGATCACCCGACTGTGCGACGACCGCGCACTTTCTCTGGAAGACCTCGGAGCAGAGCTGTCCGCTCTGCAAAAAAACGTCTTTTTTGTTGGAGATGGGGCTGATCTGTGTTATAATAGCGTTAAAGCAGCATCAAAGGGAGCAAGTTTCTTTGCGCTCGCCCCGGAGCATCTGCGGTTGCAGAACGCCGTGGGCGTCGCTCAGGTTGGAGAACTGCTTTACAGGGAGGGGCTTTCTGTCCCGGCCGATGAGCTTCGCCCGGTTTATCTGCGTCTTCCGCAGGCCGAACGGGAACTGCGGCAGCGGCTCGGCACTTTAACAAAGGAAAGGAAATAACGCATGATTGCTTTGGGAGCCGATCACGGCGGGTTTCAGCTCAAGGAAGCCATTCAAAAATATTTAGAGGGGAAAGGCGTCGCCTGTCAGGATTTTGGAACGTGCGACGAGTCTTCGGTTGATTATGCGCCCATTGCCGCCAAGGTGGCGCGCGCTGTTGCTTCCGGGGAATGTGAGAAGGGAATTCTTTGCTGCGGGACGGGCATCGGCATATCGATCGCCGCCAATAAGGTCAAGGGCATCCGCGCCGCCGTTTGCACCGACGCGTTCTGCGCCGAGATGACCCGCCGCCACAACGACGCCAACATTCTCTGCATGGGGGGACGGGTGATCGACGCGCAAAAGGCGGTCGAACTGTGCGATATTTTCCTGAATACGCCCTTTGAGGGCGGCCGCCACGCAAGGCGTATTGCTCAGATTGCTGAAATCGAAAACGGTCAGCTTTAAAGTAGCTTTTTGGACTTTCGGAAGATATAAAATCATCAAAAATCATTTAAAAATATTTCATTTGGAGGCTTTTTCAATGGAAAATCAGGTTTTTGTCATGGATCATCCCCTGATTCAGCACAAGCTCACTCTGCTGAGGGACAAGAACACCGGCTCCAAGGAGTTCCGTGAGCTGGTCGGCGAGATCGCGATGCTGATGTGCTATGAGGCGACACGCGACCTGACCCTTAAAGAGGTGGAAATCGAAACACCTGTCGCCGTGGCGAAGACCAAGGTGATTTCCGGCAGAAAGCTGGCCTTTGTTCCAATTCTGCGCGCCGGCATCGGCATGGTCGACGGCGTCCTGGAGCTGGTTCCTGCCGCCCGCGTGGGGCATATCGGCCTCTACCGTGATCCGGAAACCCTCAAGCCCGTGGAGTATTACAGCAAGCTCCCGTCGGACATTCAGGAACGCGACGTCATTGTGCTCGATCCCATGCTCGCCACCGGCGGCTCTGCCGTCGATGCGATTGAGATCATCAAGCGCTCCAATCCCAAGAGCATCAAATTTATGTGCATCATCGCCGCTCCCGAGGGCATGGACGCTTTGACCAAGGCGCATCCGGACGTTCAGATTTACTGCGCCGCCATGGATGAGAAGCTCAACGACCACGGTTACATCGTCCCCGGCCTCGGCGATGCAGGCGACCGCATCTTCGGAACGAAATAAGCGGGAGAGATTTTTTCCTGTAAATGAAAAACAGCTGTCAGGCGATTTGCCCGGCAGCTGTTTTTGCTTTATTCAGGTGAGCCAAACTGGTTTTCTTCTGAATCAGTATTCTCAATTTCTCTTTTCGAAGACGCCCCAGATTGCAACCGCAAGACCAAGAGCAGCAACCCCAAGAAACAGGTAGAAAAACGGCATCAGTCCATACTGTGACAGATTCCAGAAGGAGGAGAACTCCCCATTTATGGTCCAATCATTTGCCATCGAGCCAGCCAAAAGCACCGCAGCAGAAATCAGACCGGCCACCATCATCATGGAACCCAAAATGACTTTTTTCATATCACTCACATCTTCCCACTTCTCTTTTTTGTTGCAGTCATGGCGGCCGCAACTCTGTTTACGCTCCCTTGTAAATGAACACAACAGACGCCGGAACAAGTTGCATTTTGTTTAATCGCTCTTTTCAGCGGAAAACAGCCCGTATGGCTTCGAGCGCCGCGTCCACATCCGCCTTGGTCACCAACAAGGATATCTGAACCTCCGAGGTGGTGATGATCCGGATATCGGTGTTGACCGTGGCCGCCGCCGCGAAGACCGCCGCGGCGACGCCGGGCTCGTTTTCCATCTCGTCGTCCAGAATGGATATCTTGCAGTTACCGCTGCTGACGATCGCCTTGACGTCGCCCGCCTGCTCGCGCAGGGAAGAGGTGTACTCCAGAATTCCGCCCAGCAGTTCGTCGTTGATGGTAAAGGACAAGCTGGTGTAAGCGCCCTGCGGAGGCGTGATGGAAATCATATCCACATTGATGCCCTGTCTGGCGATCTGTTCAAAAACATTGCTGATAAAGCGGATATCGGCCGGACAGTTTTGCAAGGTGATCAGGGTGATATCCTCCGTGACGGTAATGACGGGCTTTAGTCTCATGGAACGAAGCCTCCTTTATGCGTTTTGCAGCAGATCGGACATATCGTACAGGCCCGGCTGCTGTTTCGCCAGAAAAACGGCGGCGTTGATGGAGCCGGC
>CABSLJ010000058.1 GCA_902478455.1 uncultured Oscillospiraceae bacterium
TCGTAGAATTCATCGACCGCTTCGAAGAAAGCGTCGATATTTTCCCAGCTGCTCAGCGGCGGGATATCGCAGCCGGAGGAAATGACAAAATTGGGATACTCGGCGCAGCAGGCGGACATAATGCGTTTGGTTTCCGCCTTGATCGACTCCGGCGTACCGTTGCGGAACTGACCGGCCGGGTCGACATTTCCCATGACGACGATATCCTTCGGGATATGGGAGAGCATTTCCTTCATATCGATGGAATTTCCGAAATGATACACCGAGGAGCCGGTCCGCAGGATGGAATCGATCATCTGGATGGTGTTGTCCCCACAATTGTGGTAGACCACGAGGAAATCCTCATCCTGCACGGCATCCACGATTTCCTTGACATAGGGCTCGGAAAATTCCTCCGCCATGTCGGGAGAAAGCAAACCTGTCAGCGGTTCGGCCATCACGATGCCGGCCGCCCCCACCTTCTTGTAGGCCTTGATGTAATCAATCAGGAAGGCGGTCGCCTTTTTCATGGTGGTGTGCACCATCTCCGGCTCGGTGTAGCAGTTGATGAGCGCCTCGGTGACGTCCATCAGCCTGCCGGACAAGGAAAACGGACCGATGACGCCCGCAAAGACCGGCTTTTCGGTAATCAGCTTGCAGGCCTTCTCAATCGCCTCGATGTATTTGCCCGTGCGCCCCGCGCCAACCTCCGGCACCTTGAGCGCCTCAGCGTCTTCCAGACTGGTCACGATAGACCCCACCACTGTGGGAACCTCATCGTCGGACACCTTGATAGCGGAGCCAAAGGCCTCCGCCTCCACCGAAAGGTCCATCATGCTTACCGAAGCCGCCGAATCCACACGGTCGGCAATCAGCTTCATGCCTTTCGCCTGGAGGTCGCTGTCGTTTATCAGCTCTTTTACGCTGATACCCATCAAACTGATGGAAGGAAAGGAGAGCACCGGCATCGCCTTTTTGCGCGGCGCTGCTTTGAGTTCTTCCAGCCAAAGATTCGCCTTCATTTGTATCTATCTCCTTTGTTTGGATTATCTGTCTTTAGTATACCGGAAGACCTTTCAAAAAAGATAGAATTATCTTGCGATTTTTGGCAAGATGTTGTTGGAGTTGGATATGTTCATTTTGTTCTTCTAAGTAATTGTAAAACCGCATCTTCATTTACCAAGTCATAATCTCCAATAACACCTGTTCTATGGTAAATTACTCCTAACTTTTTGTTTTCCTCTATGAAACGGATAAAAGCATCGATACCATCCTCTTTTATGCATTTGACAAATGCTCTCATTTTAATTTTGTTGGGAGCAAGCATATCCTTTCCACAAGGGGATTCCTCGCATTCCCAACACCCATTGATTCCTTTTTCAGTGCAACAGGTATATTGATAACACCCCTGTGGTGATAATCTCTTTCCACAGTGATTTTCAGATTTACAGCTGCACTCCTCATTTGAATTACATAAATCACATAGCAAGCCACAATAAGCTATTGATTTTTCGTTCATACACCACCCTCCCGTTTCGTAATAACTTTTATTTATATTTTATCACATAGGGTAAAAAAGTCGACTTTGGCTGGGATGGCTGGATTCGCAAGCCGCACACTTCACAACAGCCCACCGGGCTACTGTGACTCGCCAGAAAGCGAGCCGTGCTGTTCTCACCTCAGTCCTCCAACATTCAAATGGAAAGCCCGCCGCGCTTCCCGCAAAAGGTCGGCAGCGCCGCACAGGCGTTGTCAAAAGAGGTTACAAATCGAAAATTTCCGATTATCTGGTTTTGAATGCTGTAAAAAATAATCTTGGAAAGCGAAAAATGATATTTCCGTTTTCCTGTAAAGGATATATTTTTATTATCTCCGCAAGAATATCCTCTTCAAACAATCCCTTATCGTCATCGGACAGCTGTTCAAGGTACGGACGCAATCCTGTACCTTTGTACCATTCCAGAATGCTTTGATAAGACGGCATCTCGTGAAAGTAGGTTGTTTCCCACATTCTGAAAGAGCCCGACACTTCAGACAAAACATCAAAATATTCCTCATCGCTGAGTTCGTTGTACTGCCGCGGGGAAGTTATTTTTTGGGACCATTTTTCGGATAGCGCAATATTTTTCATGAGCGCGTGCATTGGGTGCTTCTTCTGCGCCGGAATCTGCACAGCAAGTACTCCGCCGTCGTTCAAAAGGCCCATCATTTCTTTCAAAAGTTTTCTATGATTCGGTATCCATTGAATACAGGCATTTGAGAACACAATATCATAGCGTTCGTCCATTTTTCCAAGGTCATGCTCTGCGTCAAGCTTTATAAACTGAATCGACGGATGTGCATTTCTTGCAAATGCAAGCATATCGTCAGAACTGTCGACGCCGATAATCTCAGCCTCAGGAAATCTCTCCGCAAGAACCGCCGTGCTGTTGCCTATACCGCACCCTATATCAATTATTCTTTGCGGTTTTGCTTCTATTGCCTTCACAAGATCTACCGCAGGGAGCGTTCGGTTTTTCTCAAATTTACTGTATAATTCTGCATTCCAGTCTGACATTGCTTTTATCCTCCATAGATTCCGTTTTATCAGGATGAACGCCACATAAATATGAAATTCGGGGTAAGAAAAACACGATAGCCTTAGTACCAGTGGTATCAAAACTATCGTGTTTATTTGGTGCCGCTGACCGGGATCGAACCGGTACGGTGTTGCCACCGAGGGATTTTCTTCACCACTCCCGGTTACCCGGGCCACCCGCAACGGGTGTTGTAGTCCGGACTATGTCTTTGCCCTATCGGCCAAAAGGCCGACTTAGGCAGCTGCCGTATAGTCTCTACACCTTCCGGAAAAGCTTCCTCCGGCTTGGCTCGGCGTTGCCCTTTATTTTTTTGTGGGAGGGGTTTCACCGAATTTGACAGCATTCACACGGCCGTTTCCGTCTCCGTGTGCTCTTTACCCAAAGTCCCTTGCGTCTGCCTGTTCCGCCACAGCGGCCTGTGATCAGAAAGCCCCCGCACCGGACCAAAGCCGGAGGGGATCGACGACTGTTAGTATAGCACAGAGCGCCCGCAAAATCAATCCTCAATCGCGGACGCGCCTTTGCTTTTCTCTTTTTTACCTATGCCCGGCCGCGGCCGGGCTAAAAGCCCTTTGCTATTTATTCATACAGCTTGCCGAGCAGCGCCGCGCCGATGATGCCGGCGTCGTTCCCCAGCTCCGCCCGGCAGATTTTGGTCTGCTTCTGGGCGTACTTGCTGTAACGGTCGCGCTCGATGTAGGACCGCAGGGGGCGCAGAAGGGTCTCCCCCTCCTTGCTGATGCCGCCGCCCAGGCAGATGACGTCCGGCTGGAAGATGTTGATGGCGTTGACCAGGCCGCAGGCGAGGTAATCGATGTAGCGGTCGACCACCGACTTGCCGGCCGGGTCGCCGGCGCGCATCGCGTCAAACGAGGTGCGGCCGTTGACGTTGTTGATGTTGCCCTCCGCCAGCTTCCACATGACTGAATCGGGATTGCTCTGCTCGCGCAGCATCTCCTCTTTGGTCAAGGCAATCAGCCCCGTAGCGGAGGCGTAGGCCTCCCAGCAGCCGCGCCGGCCGCAGGTGCACTCCCGGCCGCCGACTACGATGACCGTATGTCCCATCTCCGCGCCCGCAAAGTTGGAGCCGCTGTAGATTTTGCCGTCGATGATGATGCCGCTGCCCACGCCGGTGCCGAGCGTTACGACGATGGCGTTCTGCGAGCCCCGCGCCGCTCCGGCGAGGAATTCCCCGTATGCGGCGGCGTTGGCGTCGTTCTCCACGATGACCGGAAGCGGCAGACGCTCTTTCATCATCTCCACAATCGCCCAGTGATGATAGCGCAGGTTGTTGGCGTATTCCACGACGCCGGTATCCCGGTTGACCGTCCCCGGCGTGCCGATGCCGAGCCAGGCGATCTCCTCCAGAGACACTCCGGCCAGCTCCAGCGCCTCTTTGGCCACGCGGGCCATGTCGTCGCACATCGAGTCCTCCGGACGCGGCACATTGGTTTTGGTCTGTGCTTTGGCGATAATGGCGTAATTCTCGTCCACCACGCCGGCGACGATATTGGTTCCCCCAAGATCAATGCCGAGATACTTCATACCATGAACCTCCAACCGACTGTTTGTTTCAAGTGCGGAGAAATGCTATAATGGATACGGTCCTCTTTCACCACAAGAAAGCTTCTCCCGGCGTTTTGGCCGGACTGCAAATTCTCCATGCTTATATTACCACAAAGAAAGGCCGGCGTGAATACCTATGGAACATGAATTTTCAAGAACCGAGCTTCTGCTGGGCAGGCAGGCGCTTGATAAGCTTTCCGGCTGCAAGGTAGCCGTATTCGGTCTGGGCGGCGTGGGGTCCTATGCGGCTGAAGGCTTGGCTCGTTCGGGCATGGGTCGCTTTGTCCTGGTGGACAGCGACGTCGTCTCCCGCTCCAACATCAACCGGCAGCTGGTCGCCTATCAGGACACCATCGGCCGGTTAAAGGTCGACGTGATGCGAGACCGCATTCTGGCGGTCAATCCGTCCGCACAGGTGGAAACGAAGCCTGTTTTTTATCTGCCCGGGGAGCACCAGGGACTGATCGACGGCTGCGATTACGTGGTCGACGCCATAGACACCGTATCCGCCAAAATCGCCCTTGTGCTGGAAGCACAGGAAAAGGGCATTCCCATCATCAGCAGTATGGGGACGGGCAACAAGCTCGACCCCACCCGGTTTGAGACGGCCGATCTTTACGATACCTCGGTCTGTCCCCTCTGCCGGGTGATGCGCCGCGAGCTGCGTGCCAGAGGCGTCAAAAGACTCCAGGTGGTCTATTCCCGCGAGCAGCCTGTGGCCAGAGAGGAACCCGCCTTGAACGGAGCGTGTTCTTCAACCGCTCCGCGCAGACAGGTCCCCGGCAGCGTGGCGTTCGTGCCCTCGGTCGCGGGGATGATCCTGGCCGGCGAGGTTGTCAAGGCTCTTACCTTGGGCCTTAGACCGCAGGAATGACATTCCCGCGTTATATGAAACCGATGTTTGAGAGCTGGAAGGATGAAGCGGCGATGAAAATCATAGACACCTATCCGGATTTTACCGCTCTGTTTCAGGAGAAAGCGGTTTGCCTGGAAAATTGGCGCAGCTACGCCAACGGTATATCTCCCAATCTTTCCGCGTTTCTTGAGCACGACGCCGCTCATTATGATTGGGAAGCGGATATCCTTCCCGTTGTCACAAATGCTTTACGGAAAAAGGACAAGCTTGCCCAGGCGCATAGCTCTTTTCAGGCAATTACGCAGCGTCTGCCGCAAAAATCCCTTGCGGTATTTGGAGCGGAACCGGATGTGTCTATTCTGTTCTACCTGGGGCTATGCAATGGAGCCGGATGGGCTGTTTCTCTGGATGGAAAACCGGCCATTTTACTCGGAGCGGAAAAAATTGTCGAGTTAGGGTGGAGCGATCAACAAAAAATGGCCGGAGTGATCTGTCATGAATTGGGACATCTCTGGCATTACAGCGCGCGGCGCTCTCCCGCAACGCCAAACGATCACAGGACACAGGCGTTGTGGCAGCTGTATGCGGAGGGAATGGCCATGCACTGCGAACAGCTGCTCTGTGGAGATATGGATTTCTACCATCAGTATGACGCCTCCTGGTTCAATTGGTGCCGCAGCAACCAGACACGCCTGTTTGGCGAATACAAGCGTCGGATCGACGCGCAGGAAAGCGTACAACCCTTTTTCGGCGACTGGCATGAATTTGAGGGACATTCCGATGTTGGATATTACCTCGGCGCCGTGCTGATCAACAAATACGCAGAAAAATTGTGTTTGCAGGAACTTGCCAATCTGGATTTGGAGGAAATCGATCAGGTCTTGACAGACATGGCGCAAGCACATTAGGGCAGAGAGAATTCTCCCTGCCCTAAATGTGAGAAATGTGATTTTCCGCCTTTTTTGCAATAGCTTAATCCTGCGCTATCAGCAGGACCGCTCCGCTGCCGCAGGGGCTGACCTCACAGCCGAGGAATTCCTCCGGAATGGTCAGCATGCCGTCCTCGTCGGGGTCGGCGTAGCCGAGGAGATACCGTCCTCCCTCCTCGCTTTCAAAGGAATAGCTCCCTTTGTCCCGCAGGAAGCCGGGCAGCTCCTCCAGGCAGAGTCCTTCCCCGGCAATCAGTTCGGCGTAGGGCTTGCCCACGTAGCGAAAATGCCACGGCTCGTACATAATACCGGTGATCTCGCTCTTATTCTCCGGGTAGCGCAGAATAAAGCCGCAGCGCCAGGCGTTGTCCATCACATGCTGCGAGGTAAAGGAGATATCCACCCCCAGGCCGCTTTGGTGCTCGCTGTGGCCCGGCTTGGCGGCCAGGCCCTTGGCGAGCTCCTCGGGCGTCTGACCGTCGTAAATTTCCTGCTGTTCGTCAAAGTCCCGGTATCCGCTGGAGACAAAGCATTCCCCGTTTCCGTTCTCCGCTGCGTAGGCGTAAAGCTCGGCCGCATGCGGAAAAAGAAATTCCGAAAGGCGGATGCTGTTGTCGATGAGCGGGAGGGAGATTCCCCGCCGCGCGCTTTCCTTGCTCGCCTGGACGATCTTCCCCGGCTGATAAGCGGGGTCCAGGCCGAAATTGGCGTTGACGAGGAACAGCGTCCCCGCCGTACGCGGCGGCATTTTGATGCGTGTTTCGCCCGCTGTGGGCGCTTCCGTGATCCCGGAGGTCAGGGGAAGGTTCGCCTCCTCTGTTTTTTTCCGCTGTTCTTTTGCAACGGCGAGTCCCGCCGCCAGCAGCAGGACGATGAGCGCCACACCCGCCAGCAGATAATGCGGCGCGCGTTTCCTTTTTCTGCGGCGGCGATTTTCGGTTTGATTTCTCATAGCAGTATAGCTCCACTCTTTTAAAATCAGCGCCGGCTGCTCCGGGGAAGCGCCGGCGCTTTGTGATACCATCTTTACAACGCGCGCAATCCGCTCAATCCTGCGCGCGGATTTCCTCCACAATCGGCTCGCGGATCAGCCTGCGGATGGGTCCTACGCCGCCGAGCAGGCCGATCAGAACAGCGCCTAAAAAGCTCGCTAGGATGTAGAACAGGGGATCGACCATCTCGGCCGCGATGCCGATGGAAAAGGCTGAGATCAGCAGCTTTTGCAGGAACAGGCCGACCGCCGTGCCGAACAGGGTGCCCACCACGCCGTAAAGGACGCATTCGAGCAGCAGCATTCTCCACATCTGCCGGTTGGACATGCCCACCGCGCGCAGCATGGCGATCTCCCTCTTGCGCAGCTGCAAATTGGTGTTGATGGTATTGAAGAGGTTGAGGCTGCAGATGAGGATGACCACGGTCATAAAGCCGTAAAGGAAGATGCCTGCCACCAACGCGAGGTTTCGGTTTTCCCGGACGCTGGCGTAAATATCGTAATAATCCACATTGCTCCGGCCGGACAGCGGCCCCGCCTCTTTTTCCAGAAGGGCGCTCAGCTGATCCATTTTATTGTCATATGCCTTGACGTTGAGCTGAAGCCAAATATTGTCCCCCACGCCGTCCTCCTCAAGCCTGGCGCGCGATTCCACGGGAAGCAGAATGGCGGGCGCCGCGCGTTCGGTGACAAACCAGGGCATGTCGTGCGTCAGCGCGGCCACCTCCAGGGAAAGCAGGCGGTATTCCCGCAGGTTTTCCTGCTCCGGCGCGTCATAGCCCTGCTCGGCGTAGACCCTGTCCCCCACCTGATGGTCGGAAAGATCAGCGTTGATCAGTCCGAAATTTTTCCCCGAATAGACGATGTTGGGGCAGTAGACCACGCCGCCGGAGGCGACCAGCTCGCTGTAGGACGCCACGCCCGCGCCGACGGTCAGCTGCTCAAAGATTTCTTCATCGATCAGGTAAATATATGTGGTCTGGATCAGCACCTCCTCGGTCCCGATCTCCTCATACCACTCGTTGGAGGTATTCAACGCCACGCCGCCGGCCGGCAGCATTTTGTTGAGGTAGTCGTCGGTCAGGCGGGAACGGGGCGTCATGAGGGTGACCTGCTGCACCCCGGTCAGCGCCGTGTTTTCCGCAAAGCCGCTCTGCTCCACCGCCGCGCGCACCTGCTCCATCTGCTTCTGCGTTTCGGCGTACAGCGCTTCTTCCTCCATGGAGGCGGCCGTCCCCCTCACAATAAAGTCGGTTCCTTCGACGTCTCCCCAATTGTAGGCGGCGTTCTGTACGGTGCGCGCAAAACCGCCCAGGCAGATGAAAAGGGTGATGCTCAGTATCACCGAAAGTATGGTGGTGCGGTAGCGCTTGCGGTTGCGCCGGATGTTTTTGGCGGCGAGCAGGCCGATGTAGCCGAAGAGCGCGCCGGTCAGGCGGCCGTGGCTGCGCCGGGACTGCTCCTCCTCGCGCAGGACGGAACTGCCGCGCACCGCCTCAATGGCGGTGATGCGGGAGGCCTTGCGCGCCGGAGAGATCGCAGAAAAGAGAACGGCCACAAAGCTCAGCGCCGCCGTGGCCGCAAAGGGCCAGGCCGAAACGACCAGGCGCAGGTAGCGCAGCATATTCAGCTCGATCTTCTGCACAACGGCAAAGACGACAGCCATGGCCGCCAGACCCAGCAGCAGCCCCAGCGGAATGGCGATGGCCCAGATGATGATCGCCTCGGAAAAAACCAGCCGGCGGATCTGCGCAGGGGACGCGCCGATGCAGCGCAGGGTGCCGAATTGGGACATCTTCTCCGCGACCGACATGGCAAACGAATTACGGATGACCACCACCATGGCCGTTAGAATAATGAAGGCCAGCAGCAGAAAGGTGATGTTGACGCCCCTTTGCATCTGCTCTGCCGGACCCTGACCGAGATATTGCAGATAATCGCCGTTTTTCTCGGCGGAGGCTTCGATGTTCGCGGCCGAAAGCAGCTTTGCGACCGCGCTGTCCAAATCCAGCCGAGGTGCCATTTTGACGTAGGCGGCGTAGTGGTGGTCGTAGCCCTCCTGCAGCCAGGTCACGCCGGTGTCGTCATAATCGTTGATAATGCCGACGACGGTAAAGTCCCCCGTCTGTCCCACCGGGGTGAAGACGTCCTCATAGAGCGCCGTCTCCTCATTCAGTACCGTGTCGCTCCAGCCGATGTCCCCCTCCAGACGGTCACCCATCTGTATCCTGCGGCCGAGCGACTCCACGGCGCGCACCGTCAGGGCGATTTCCGAGCTGTTTTGGGGCATGCGTCCCTCGAGCATCTCATATTTTTTCAGCGAAAAACCGTCCGCGTCCCGCTGGTAGAGCTTGATGTCGGTGTAGCTGTCCTCCGCCGCGCCGGGGACGCGCAGTACCTCGTCGGTCACAGCCGCGCCGACGCGGGCGGTGAGGGCGTTGTCCCGCAGTTTTTGAATCTCCTCTGCGGTAAGGCCATGCCTTGCGTCCTCTCCATAACAGACGATCTTAAAATCATGGCTGCCGGCGTTGTATTCCGCCTCGGTCATTCCCATATTTTGAAAGCTGGTCAGAAAAAGGCCCACGGAAGACACCAGCGCCGTGGCGAGCAGCACGCCGAGGATGGTTAAGACCGTCCTTTTTTTCTGTTTTCTGAGATACCGCCAGCTCAGGGAGGTCATAGCGCAGCCCCATCCCCGCGGATGCGTCCGTCCTCCATGATGATCACGCGGTCGGCCTGCGCGGCGATGGAGGGATCATGCGTGATGAGGATGAGCGTCTGGCCGTAGCGGCGGATGGACGCCTTGAGCAGGGCGATGATCTCCCGGCCGTTTCTGGTGTCCAGATTGCCGGTGGGTTCGTCGGCCAGGATAAGGGCGGGCTGATGGATGAGCGCCCGGCCGACGGCGACGCGCTGCTGCTGCCCGCCTGAAAGCTGATTGGGCAGGTGGCGGCGGCGTTCGGAAAGGCCGAGGGTCTCCAGAATGTCGTTCAAATAGGCCGCGTCGGGCCGGCGGCCGTCCAGACGGACGGGCAGTGAGATGTTTTCCTCCGCGGTGAGGACGGGAATCAGGTTATAGAACTGGAAAATAAAGCCGATCTTTCTGCGGCGGAAGACGGCCAGCTCGTTTTCCCTGCGGGAGAAGACGTCCACGCCGTCGATGACGACGCTGCCCGAATTGGGTCGGTCGACCGCGCCGAGCATATGCAGCAGGGTGGATTTCCCGCTGCCCGACGCGCCCGATATGGCGACGAATTCCCCCTTCTCCACGCTGAGGCTGACGTTTCTGAGCGCCTGCACGGCCGTCTCCCCCCGGCCATAGGTCTTGATAAGCCCTCTCGCCTCCACAATACTCATGCTGTTCCCTCCGGTCTTCGTTTGGTATGCTCTTATCTTAAATCGTTCAGCTTATTTTCCGGTGAACGCTGTCTTACGATTTCTTAAGGTCGACGCCGACGGCGACGGGTTTTCCGTCCTTTGTCCCCTTGAGGAAGGTAACGGTAAAGACGCTCCCGGCCCCCGGCGCGCTCTGCACGCACACATCCGCCCCGTTGAGCTCGAAAATCTGTTTTGCCAGCGAAAGGCCGATGCCGACGCTCCCGGGATTGGCGGCGCCGCTTTTGCGGTAGAAGCGCTCGAAGATGTGGGGAATCTCGGTGGAGGCCATGCCCTCGCCGTTGTCCTCCACCCGCAGGGCGACGGTCAGCGGGGTCTCCTCGGCGGAGACGCGCACCCTTCCGCCCGCCGGCGTGTGCTCCACGGCGTTCTTGATCAGATTGCCGACCGCCTCGGAAACCCACTCCGCGTCATGCCTGAGCATGAGGTCGCCGGGGACGTCGTTTACAAGCGTCACGCCCCTGCGGTGAGCCGGCTCCTTTAAGGGAAGGACGGCCATATCCACTGTATCCAGCAGATAGCAGGGCCGCAGGTTCATCTCCACCGCGCCCGACTCCACCCGCGCCATCTTGAGCAGTCCCTGCACCAGCCAGTCGGTGCGGTCGATCAGCTCGCGGCTCTGGGTCAAGAAGGCGGTCCGTTTTTCTTCGGAAAGCTCCTTCCGGGAAAGAAGAATCTCATTGTACATCCGCAGGGCGGAAAGCGGGGTTTTGAGCTGATGGGAGATATCCGAAAGCAGATTCTTCATGAACCGCTTGTCCTCGCTTAAAGAATCGACCGAATAGCGCACCCGCTCGGCCATGGCGGAAAAGGCGTAACGCATGGCGGCCTCGTCCCCCTCCTCCCCGGCGCCGAAGACCGGTTCCTCGCCGCGGACGACGCATTTGGCCACCTCCGTCAGCTCCCGCATGCCGCGGTAGGAGCGCCCCATAGCCCACAGCAGGACGACCAGCGCCGCAAGGAAGAAAACGCCCAGACTCACAAAGAAAAAGGTAAGCCTGGAGGAGAGCGTCTCCCGGTAAAAGGCGAGATTTTCCGCCGGCTGGTCCTGGTAGCTGAATTCCGCGAGCGCGCGAAGCCCGGCGGCGTAATCCTCCGGGTCGATCTCTCCGGTCAGCACGCTCCATTCCCGCGCCGGGCGGTTCCGTTCGATTCCTCCGGCAAGGGCGAGCGTTTCGGCAAGCCGGTCCCCGGCGGCGGCGCGGGTGTCCTCTGTGATCACGGCCGTTCCCAGCGCCGCCAGAAGCAGGGCGACGCACACAAGCCAGGCCGCGGCGCGGCGGACGGGACGATTCCTGAAAAGACGCATCATCTTTTTACACCTCCAGACGGTAGCCGACGCCGCGTGCGGTCACAATGCTTACGTTGGCGCTTCCCGCCTCGAGCTTTTCGCGCAGATGGCGGACGTGGACCGAGAGGGTGTTGTCGTCAATGAATTCGCCCTTGTTGTCCCACAGGCGGTCGAGCAGCTGGAGGCGGGTCATGGTCTGCCCGGCGTGCCGCACAAAGACGGTCAGCAGACGCAGCTCGGTGACGGTCAGCGGCAGCTCTCTTCCCTGTGCGAAGGCCTTGCTCTGCTCCGGTTCGACGAGCACGTTCCCGGCGCGCAGCTGGCCGCCCTGCCCCCGCGCGCACCGGCGCAGCTGCGCCTTGATGCGGGACATGAGCACCTTGAGCTGAAAGGGCTTGGTGACGTAGTCGTCCCCGCCGCCGTCGAGGCCCATGACGACGTTGATCTCATCGTCGCACGAGGTCAGAAAGACGATGGGTACGTCGGACGTTTTGCGGAACTCCCGGCAGAGCTCGTAGCCGTTGCCGTCGGGCAGCATGACGTCGAGCACAATGAGGTCGAAGCCGCCCTGCGCAAAAATCGCGCGGGCCTCGGCCGCCGTTTTGGCGTGCAGGGTGGAAAAGCCCTCCTCTTCAAAGGTAAACAGCAGTCCCATGGCGAGGGACGCGTCGTCCTCCACCAGAAATATGGCAGGCATAGGTGTAAGCCCCCTTTTGCGGTTCTTTTCGCCGCGCCGGGCAGGTCCGGCGCGGCGTTTACAAGCGTATTGTACCATAAAAAAGCGGCCCTTTTTCAAAGCTTAAGAAAACTTTCGAGAAGCGTACCGCGGAAAGTACAGGATGGTTTCAGATAAAACAAGAGGCGAAGACCAGTATCCACGCCAAGCGGCAACGGTTCCGCCAGGCGTTCGGACACGGTCTTCGCCTCAGTTATATCAAAAATCAAAGCCTCTTCAAATCTGCGTCCATCATCCGCTTTTTCTTTACGAATGCGTTATTTCATAACCGAATAACAAACATTTCATAAATTATCCCCCATACTTATGCTTGAGCTCCTGCAACAGCTCTGATAGATTCAGCTCTTTATCATACCAGCCTTTGAAGCATTCATAAATATCTTCCTGCGTTGTTTGCGGAACATCCCCCAAAATCACCGCAACCGTGCCCGCCAAAACTGCCGCGGACAGCTCCGTCCCGCCTTCCGATGCGTATCTCACCGGGGAATAATAGGAAGAAGTGGTCGTATAGGCGCTTCCCGGCAGATATATGACCTCCTCCGAGCCCACAACCGAACCATTCTGCAGTTTCTCCAACATGTCTACAGCCAAAACATTGGGATACTTCACCGGGTAGATACCGTCTTCGGTAACGGGCGCAATGACGACAATACCCGCCTGATAGGCCGCGTCAACAGCCCGCTTTAAATCGTCGCTGTCCTCCGGGACGTTTTGAGTGATCAGGATAATATCAGGTTCCCGCTCTGTCGCTTGCCGAATTCCTGAAGCCATCAATGCAGCGTCTACCGGTTCATCGGGTCCAAAAAAAGGGGAACTGGCGCCTAAAACAATTGACATCAATCCGGCTTCACTGGCTATCCCCAAAGCACCGTCCGTCAGATACGGCCTGGCACAGATAACGCCTGCAATACAAGTTCCTTTTTCATAGGTTTTCGGTATTTCCATGTCCTTTCCAAGGTAAATCTCTTCGGAAACTTTCCCGATCAAATCCGGATGCATTGCGTCAATCCTTGGGCCTATCACGGCTATCAGAATATCCGCCCCATTCAAGGAACCGATGCGGTCTTCCTCGTCCCAATGGATCGTTTTCAACCAGGTCCGCTGGCTGGAATGAGAATAAGACGCATTGTGAACCGGCTGACAGGACGCCATAGTCAAACTAAGTGAAACAATGAGCACGATACAAATCTTTACCTGAATAGAATTCTTCATGCTGATCACCTCCGTTTTCTATTAAAAATAATAGCATTTTATTCTTTTATCATCAATATTTTAAACACCTTTTTTAATAGAAATAGTTTGAAACAAAGCATCACGATAGGTTAGGCGTAAAAATGAAAAGCAGTCCGACCAAAATCAGACTGCTTTTAGAGAAAACGATTCATTTGAAGTCAATGACGATCCATTCGCCTACCTGCGCTCCCCGCAGAATTCCGCCCTGCGGTTGGGACAGCTTATGATGGGGCAGTAACGGCAGTTTTCGTAGTGGGTCTCGCTCGAAAAGAAAAAGCCGGAGGTGGATTTTGAGGGCAGCATCAGATAAGAGGGCGTCAGCCGCACGCCGATCGCCTCCGTCACGCCGCCGACGAGCTCAAACAGATTGGCCTGTTCGGGTAGCGGCCAGGCGGAAAGCGAGCCCGGGCTCATGCAGGAC
>CABSLJ010000059.1 GCA_902478455.1 uncultured Oscillospiraceae bacterium
GGCGGCCCGCCTTGCATTATGGCCGGAAGAGCACCGCATATTTTTGCGCAGAAATACCCAGAATAGCCCTTGACGGCCGGCGGGCTTCCTCTTGCCTTGTCGTTCAGAGCATTTTGGGGAAGCAGTATCCTGCAAAGATTTTCCGAGGAGCTTGGCCATTCAGTGGAAGAGTTGTCCGAGGTAAAAATCCTGTAAAACCGCTTTACACCCCCAAAGAATGTTGTATAATAGAAGCGGGTAACACATCGACCGAACGATATCTATACCGGAGGAGAGCGCCATGAACGAATCCTACAACAGGACCAATATCAAGCTGCTGTCTTTCTTGTCTTATCTAGGGCCCTTGTTTTTAATCGGTGTTTTTTCCATGGAGCATGATACGGAAGAGCTGCGCTTTCACACACGGCAGGGCGGCGTGCTCTTTTTCTTTATGGTCTTCGCCTACCTGTTGGTCTGGTTGCTTACCTTCCTGCTGCGCAGCGTACCCGCTATGGCGGAAATCATGGGGGTCCTTTTAAAGGTGGGACTGTCGGTCGGCTGGCTGCTGATGGCCGTCATGGGGATTGTGAGCGTGTTCCAGAAGGACCCCAAGCCGCTTCCGTTTTTATGGAGAATCAGCCGCCTTTTCCGCAAAAAACAGGGCTGAGCATCCAGCCATCTTAAAAGGAGTGGAGGAGAATCCAATGAGTGAACGTCCGTCGCCGCAGACAAATGGAAAATGCTATATCGTGGAGGAATGCTCGCCGAAAAACAGCGACCGCGTCTATTCCCTGCTCGCTTATGCCGGTGTTTTGTGGCTTGTGGGACTGCTGGTGGACAAAAACAATTCCAAAATGCGTTTTCATGTCAATCAGGGCGTGCTGCTTACCATTGTCTACGTCGCGGTCGGGATGGTGGTGTCCCTGTTGGGCGGTTTGTTCACCGCGATCTTCTGGAAGGTGGGTTCCGCCATATCCATAATGCTGAATATTGTCATGTGGATCAGCTACCTGATCTTTGTGGCGATTGGCCTGTACAACGCCTGGAAGGGCGAAGAGCGGCCGCTGCCTTTTATTGGCAATCTCTTTACTCTTATTCGTTAGCAAAGGCCGGAAAGCAGGGGGCCGGAAGCTGCCTCCTGCATTCGGAACGGTTGGTGGTCCCTGCATTTTTTACCTTTTAGCTGGTTAAAATCTCCAGTATTTGTTTCCGTGCGGGCGGCAAAAAGAAGATTCTTTTTGCTATGATGGCCTAAAAGGAGGATGAGGAGATGACCGGCAAAACAGACTGCAGCTGTATGAGAAACTGCCCGCGCCATGGAGATTGCGCGGCGTGCGAGGCGCACCATGCCCGGAAACCGCATTTGGGCAAACCCTATTGCCGTAAAGAGAAGGAAGAACAGAAAAATTTTCAAAAAAGATGTTCAAAATCGCTGTAGGAAATCCTGCGGCGATTTTTTCGTGAGCCCGCGGCCTATCTGCGAACGGCAGGCTTCCCGCCATTCGTTGGTTTGCGCTTCTCCGTTTCTGTGCTATAATAATCACCGATGGTTGCTTTTGGCAGCCGCGGGATCATCAAATACCATAAGCACTGCGGAGTATTCTCCGCTGCTGTTATAAAATTTTCCATAGGAGGAATTCATGATGGAACATCGTTTTTCCCTGCGCTTTGCCGAACCGGAGGATACCGCCCTGGTGCTCAGCCTTATCTGCGAGCTTGCGGAGTACGAAAAGATGAGCGATCAGGTTGTCACCGATGAAAAGATGCTGCACAGCGCCCTGTTTGAACAAAAAGCGGCCGAGGCGCTCATCGGGGAAGAAGACGGTGTCCCCGTGGCCTTCGCCCTGTTTTTTCATAACTTTTCCACCTTTGTGGGACGCAGAGGTCTTTATCTCGAGGATGTCTATATCCGTCCACCGTATCGCGGGCGCGGATATGGGAAAACCATACTGAAGAAGCTTGCCGCGCTGGCGGTGGAGCGCGGCTGCGGCAGAATGGAATGGACCTGCCTCGATTGGAATGAGCCGTCCATCGGCTTCTATTTGTCGCTCGGCGCCCAGCCGATGAGCGAATGGACCGTCTACCGGTTAAGCGGCGATTCCCTGGCCGCGCTGGCGGCGGGAATTGATGAGCATAGGGAAGTGTGACCATGGCAAAAAAAGCACAGGACAGACCCACTTGGTACCGGTTGGACAATGCGGCTAAAATCTACCCCGCCGTGCGCAATGCGAGATGGTCGGCCAATTTCCGGGTGACGGTCATCCTGAAGGAGAGGGTGGACCCCGTAATTCTGCAGCAGGCGCTGGACGTCACCATCCGGCGGTTTCTCAATTTCCGTCTGAAGCTGCACAAAGGGTTGTTCTGGTATTATTTGGAGGAGGGCAAGGGGCCCTATGTGGTCGAGCCGGACGTGGCAAACCCCTGCATGCGGTTCGGCAAGGACCGCAGCGGCGGCCAGCTTTTCCGCGTGCGCTATTACGAGAGACGCATCGCCGTGGAAGTGTTCCATGTGCTCAGCGACGGCGGCGGAGGAATGATGTTCCTAAAGACTTTGACGGCCGAGTACCTCAAGCGCAAGGAAGGAATTGAAATCCCCTGCGAATACGGCGTGCTCAATTGCGCCGAGGAGCCCGACCCGGAGGAGATGGAAGACGCCTTCAAACGCTACGCTCGCTTCAAGGCGCTGAAGAGCCGCAAGGAAAGCAAGGCCTACCATTTTGAAGGGACGCCCGAGCCGCCCGATTTCATCAGCGTCATCACGGGACAGTGTCCCACTGACAAGGTGTTGCAGATGGCGCGGGAACGCCACGTCACCCTGACGGAATTTCTGGTGGCCGTCACGATTCTTGCGCTCTCGGAATGCCAGAAGCGCAGCAGCAGGCGGGTGGAGCGTCCCGTCAAGGTTAGCGTGCCGATCAATCTGCGCAAGTATTATCCCAGCAAGACGATGCGCAATTTTTCCTCCTTTGTCAATCCGGGCATTGAGCCGCGCTACGGGGAATTCAGCTTTGAAGAGATTTTGGAAGAGGTGCATCACTTCATGTGCATGAACGTCAAGGAGAAGTACCTCAACGCCATCATGTGCAAGAATCTCAGCAGTGAAATGAACCCGGCCCTGCGCGCGGTCCCGCTCTTTTTGAAAAATATCGCCTTGAACATCGCCTTCCGGAAATATGGCGACAATGTGATTTCCGCCACGCTGTCCAATCTGGGCAACGTCAAACTGCCCGATGCGATGACGCCCTATGTGGAGCGGTTTGATCTGATGCTGGGCCGGTGCATCACTTCCATGCCCAATGTGACGGTGGTTTCCTACGGAAACGTCCTGAACATCGCCTGGACGAGCGGCATCCGGGAAAAGGATGTGGAACGGGAGTTTTTTACCGCCCTTGTGAAAATGGGCATCCCGGTCAAGATCGAAAGCAATCTTTCCTGAATCGTTTTCCGGCGGCCGCCAAGCAAGAGAGCCGGGCGGAACCCTCTTCCGAAGGCGGAAGAGGGTTTGTACGCTTCCAGCGGCCCCGTAAGCTAATCGCAGCGTCCCCGAAAAGGAGGTCTTTTCATGTCTTATTGTGTCAACTGCGGCGTGGAGTTGCATGAGGCGGAACGCAAGTGTCCGCTGTGCGGCACGCCTGTGGTCAATCCCAATCATCCCTTTGATGAAAACGCCGTGCCCGCCTACCCCAAAAACGTCGATTATGTCACCCTGCAGAAGGAACGGAAGACGACGGCGCTGCTCATCAGCGTGATTCTCGCGGTTCCGGCCAGCATTTGCCTGGTGTGCAATTACATCATCAGCGAGGCCTTTACCTGGTCGGTGTATGTGCTGGCCGCGCTGGTGCTGGTTTGGGTGCTGATCGTCCCGCCTTGCATTATCAAGAGGAGCGTCGTGTTCTGGTCCCTTGTGCTGGATGTGCTTGCGGTCGGCGGTTTTTTGTATGTGGTTAGTCTGGTGGCGCTGTCGGAACGCGACTGGTTCCGGCAGCTCGCGCTGCCGATTCTGGCCGCCGCGGCGGCGGTGATTTTTGTTCTGGCGGCCGTTTTTGAATACAGCAGTATGGCGCGTCTGCATAAGTTTGCCCTCTTTTTTGTATTGGTCGGCGTTTTCCTGATCATCATCGAAGTGATCACCGATCCCTACATCGGCCAGCCGATCTCCCTGAGCTGGTCGCTGTTCGCTATGATCCCCTGTGTGGCCGTTGCAGCCATTTATATGATCGTCGAACGGAAGAAAAAGCTCAAAAATTCACTGAAGAAACGTCTGCATATGTGACAAAACCGGCCCCTTCGGCGTTCCCGAATCAGAGAACGCCGGAGGGGCTTTTCCAGGCTATGGTCCGGGACGGAGAAGCGGGAAGAACACCCTTGATGATTCAGAGATAAAAACAGAATCAAATGAAATGATTTACTCATTTTTTCTGATTATAATCTGCACGCCTGCCTGCGCATGTGCGTGCAAAGGATGGGAAATACCGCCGGATTTTGTCCTTTTCCGTTGTATTTTTGACGGATATCCTCCCGGGGCAAAGATTGAATTTTGGCGCAAGCTCTGAATTTAAAAAATCGGCGGAGGGAATCTTTCTGTTTAACACACGCTTAACAATAAAGTAATATAATTTTAATATCGTAGTCAAAATTTTATCCTGGAGGGGAAAAAATGCCGGAAAGCGTAGATATCATGTCTGTTTTTGAGCTTCTTGGCGGGCTGGGTCTCTTTTTGTTCGGAATGAAACTGATGGGGGACGGTCTGGAACTGGCGGCCGGCGCCCGTCTGAAAAATCTGATTGAAAAGCTGACGCGGAACAAGTATATGGGCGCGTTGATCGGACTGGCCGTCACGGCGGTCATTCAGAGTTCTTCGGCCACAACGGTCATGGTGGTGGGCTTCGTCAATGCGGGGCTGATGAATCTGGCCCAGGCGGTAGGCGTCATCATGGGCGCCAACATCGGTACGACGGTGACCGGCCTTATCATCGCGATCAACCTCAAGCAGATTGCTCCGCTGGCCGTATTTGCCGGCGTCGTCATGATGACCTTCCTGAAGAGAAACAGCCACAGGCACATCGGGCAGATCATCGCCGGTTTCGGCATTCTGTTCGTCGGCATGAGCACCATGAGCGGCGCGATGGAACCGATCGGCCAGTCGGATTTTGCCAAGGGGATGATCACCTCCTTCCAGAATCCTCTGATCGGCGTGCTGGTCGGTCTGGCGTTTACGGCTGTCATTCAAAGCTCCTCCGCCTCTGTGGGCGTGCTGCAGGCGCTTGCCTTCGGCGGAGCGATCACTCTGCCGAGCGCCGTCTATGTCATTTACGGGCAGAACATCGGCACCTGCGTTACGGCGCTGCTTTCCTCCGTGGGCACCAACAAAACAGCCAAAAGAACCGCCGTTGTACACCTGCTGTTCAATGTAATAGGCACCCTTCTGTTTGTGCTGATCACCCTTCTGCTGCCGTTTACCGAATGGATGGAACAGCTTGCCCCCGGAAATGTGGTGCTTCAGATTTCGCTTGTACACATCTGCTTTAATATCGTCTGCACCGCTATCCTGCTGCCGCTGAGCGATTATCTGGTCCGGCTCGCCTGTCGCTGCGTCCCCGGAGAGGACCCGGTGAAGGAGAAAATGAGCCTTTCTTATCTCGACTCCAGAATTCTGAGCACCCCTCCCATCGCCGTTTCTCAGGTTCTCAAGGAGGTCGAACGGATGGCGGGACTGGCGGAAAATAATTTCGATTACTCGATGTCCGCTCTTTTGGCGGGGGATACCGGCAAAATACGCGCGGTGGAGGACAACGAGCCGGTCATTGATTTTCTCAACCGGGGCATTACCGAGTATCTTGTCAAGATCAATGCTCTGGACTTGGAGGATTACGACCGTCAGGTGGTCGGCGCTCTGTTCCATGTGGTCAACGACCTGGAGCGCGTGGGGGATCACAGCATGAACATCGCCGAGCTGGCCGATCAGGTGGCCTCCGGAAAAGCCACGCTCAGCAGCCAGGCGATGGGAGAAATCCGCGTGCTTTACCAGCTGGTTTCTGCGGTGCTGCGTCAGGCGGTATCCATGTTTGAATCGCAGACTACGAGCGTTGATCTGCGGGATTACATCAATCGCACGGAGGATGAGATCGATTCGCGCACCCGTCAGCTCAAGGCCAATCACATCGAACGGCTCAATGAAGGACTTTGCTCGGCGCAGTCGGGAACGGTCTACATGGATTTGCTGATGAACCTCGAGCGTATTGCCGACCACTCCACCAACATCGCCTTTGCCCTCTGGGAGGAGGATGCGGCCAACGCGGCGCGCGCCAACCCCCTCGCGCCGGAAATTGTATGACGGATTCCGCGCCGCCCCTTGAGTCTTGATCTGATCTGTTTCTTTTTGCAGGCGTCCGGGAAATACGGACGCCTGCTTTTGTGTGGGACGCGCCGTATTGAATCGGATTTAAAATAGTGCTATTATGGGAATACTAAACCGTATCGGCAGAAGAGATTTTCCCGGCGCATGCGCTTTGGAAAAGGAGGTGCGGGAATTGAAGCTGTATCTTGCGCGGTCGTCGGCGGGAGAGCAATCCCGCTTCCTTGTTTACGATCATCTGGGCGCTTTGAGGCACCGGGTGGACGGTAAGATCACGGCTGGCGGAGGGGTGCTCTGCCTTGTGACGCCGGAGGGAAGGCAGGAAGCCCGCATCCGGCAGAAAAATATGTTGGCGTTTTCCTATTATTCGGCGCTGTGTGCGGATGACTCGCGCGTCAGGCTGCTGCAGAGCGTGGTGCAGAATCGGCCGGTGTTCTATTTGAGGGGGGTCAACTGGTTTTTTCATGGGGACGCGACCCCGCACAGCTTTGTCGTGATGGATGTGGACAAATCCACCGTGATGACTCTTCAAAAGACCTGGACCGCCTTTGGGGACGGCTGGGAGCTGTTCATCGCCGAACCGGCCGACGAACTCCGCTGCCTGTGTATTGCCGTCTGTGTGGAAAACGCCCTCTTTCTGGAGGGCGGAGCCGCCGTAGCTCTCTCTTAACAGGCGGGGGAGCTTTTCCGTGTCCGCCCCGAAAAACGCGCGCCGTTTGGCGGGAAGGTCGGAAGATTCGGGAAGAATCGCGGTGTTTCGAGGCGTTTGGAGCTTTTGCTACTTGGCTGCATCCCGATTCTGTGCTATAATAATTAATTGTGAAAATTTATTTAAAGAGGGATTTTGTCTGCATGGAAGAAAGAAAAAATTTACGGAATATCGCGATTATCGCGCACGTCGACCACGGAAAGACCACTCTGGTCGATCAGCTCCTGCGGCAGAGCGGTATTTTCCGTTCCAATGAGGCGGTAGCCGAACGGGTGATGGATTCCGGCGACCTGGAGCGGGAGCGCGGCATCACCATTTTGTCCAAGAATACCGCCGTCATGTACAACGATATCAAGATCAATATTGTGGATACCCCCGGCCACGCCGATTTCGGCGGAGAGGTCGAGCGCATTTTGATGATGGTCGACGGCGTCCTTCTGCTGGTGGACGCCTTTGAGGGCTGCATGCCGCAGACCCGCTTTGTGCTCAAAAAGGCGCTGAGTCTGGGCAAGAAGCCGGTGGTCGTGGTCAATAAGATTGACCGTCCGGGCGCGCGTCCGGCGGAAGTGGTCGACGAGGTGCTCGATCTCTTCATCGAGCTGGGCGCGGATGACGATCAGCTGGAATTTCCGGTCGTCTACGCCTCCGGGCGGGACGGCTACGCCACTGCCGACCCCAATGCGGAGGGGACCGATATGACTCCCCTCTTTGAGGCGATTGTCAACGAGGTCCCCGCGCCCAAGGGTGAGCTGGACGGTCCCCTGCAAATCCTCTTTTCCAACATCGACTATGACGATTACGTCGGCCGCATCGGCATCGGCCGCGTCGAGCGCGGCAGCGTCGCCACCGGGCAGAACGTCGTGCTCTGCTGCCGGGACGGGGCCACCCGCAATGTGAAGGTTTCCCGTCTCTATCAGTTCGAGGGCCTGCGCAGGGTGGAGGTGCCCTCCGCTGCGCTGGGAGATATCGTCGCCGTTTCGGGCATCACCGACCTCAACATCGGGGAGACGGCCTGTTCTCCCGAATGCGTGGAACCGCTGCCCTTTGTTAAGATCGACGAGCCCACCGTCTCCATGTTCTTCATGGTCAACAACAGTCCCTTTGCCGGACGAGAGGGCAAATACGTCACCTCCCGCAATATACGCGACCGCCTCTTCAAGGAGGTGGAGACCAACGTCGCCATGCGCGTGGAGGAGACCGACTCCGCGGATACCTTCAAGGTTTCCGGCCGCGGCGAGCTGCATCTGTCGATTTTGATCGAGACCATGCGCCGGCAGAATTATGAGTTCCAGGTATCCCGCCCGCAGGTGATCTATAAGACCATCGACGGCAAGCAATGCGAGCCGATTGAGCTGCTGATGATCGAGGTGCCGGACGCCTATGTCGGCGCGGTCATGGAAAAACTCGGGTCGCGCAAGGCCGAGCTGCAAAATATGGGCACCCGCGAAACGGGCATCACCCATCTCGAATTCAAAATTCCCGCGCGCGGCCTGATGGGGTACCGCCCGGAATTTCTGACCGATACCAACGGCAACGGCATTATGAACCATGTGTTCGACGGCTACGAGCCCTATAAGGGAGACATCCAGCAGCGCGCGCAGGGTTCTCTGATCGCCCATGAGGCGGGGGATACAACGGCCTACGGCCTGTTCGGCGCGCAGGAGCGCGGCCGGCTCTTCCTCGGCGCGGGCGTGCCCGTGTACGAGGGGATGATCGTCGGCGCGAGTCCCAAGGCGGAGGATATCGTCGTCAACGTCTGCAAAAAGAAGCACATCACCAATATGCGCGCCGCAGGCTCGGACGAAGCCCTCAAGCTGACGCCGCCGAGCATTCTCAGTCTGGAGCAGGCGCTGGAATTCATCACCGACGACGAACTCGTCGAGGTGACGCCCAAAAGCATCCGTCTGCGCAAGATGATTCTCAGCAAGGAGCAGCGGCTGAAAAAGGCCAGCCGCGCCAACGCCTGATTCGTCCGCCGCGCCGCGGATTCAAAACCGCTTCGGCTGATTCTGCCCGGGCACAGCTCGGTTTTGCGCCGTACAGGCTGTGCGCGGTTTGAGAACCGGGGCGGAAATCTTTGTGTTTCCAAGCATACCGTTGCATTACCTGGCCGCAGGAAGGGGGAGCGCACATGCTGGATGTCCTGTTCAAAGCGTTTTTCGCCTTTTGGGAAGACTCGCTTTTCCCGGCGGCGCTGCTGCTCTTCGCGCTACAGGTCGCCCTGCTGCGCGCCTCCGGGGCGGGGTTCCGTCTGGTGGGGCCTCAGCTGCTGGGAGACGGTTTTGCCTTCCTGCTGCTTCTGCTCGGCTGTGAAGGGGTGTTCCAGCTCCTCGCCGTGCGTTTGCTGCTCTTTCTGGCGGGGGCGGGAGCGACCGCTTGGCTCGGCGTGGAATCGGTGCGCGCAGGCGTCCGGGATGAGGCGCAGATGTCCCTGAGCAGCTCCTCGGCGGCGGAGCGCGCCGCCAATCGAAAGTGCTTTTTGCTCGGCCTGCTGCTGCGCTTTACCATGTCCGCCAATTTTTACTGGTGGTCGGGCGCGGGGGCGGCCCAGCTCCATCAGGCGCAGGAAAAAACAGGGACTTTCGGCATTGTGCTTTTCGCTTTGGGACTGTTGCTCGCCTGTTTTCTGGCGTATGGCGCCGCGGCGCTGCTTTCTCACATGGCGCGCAGATGGATGAAGCCCTTTGCCTACCGCGTGCTGGCCTTTGCATGCGGCGGCTGCTATGGTCTGGCGGCCCTCTCTTATTTGGCCGGCGCTGCCCGTCTGATCTTTTAATCCTCAAAAAGACGCACCTGTGCCTGTCTTCCCGCATACGATGGGACAGGATGTGGAGAAGCGTCCCGAAAGGGGACAAGGCTGCTCCGCGTCAAGCGGGCAAACAATAATACAATGGGGATCATCCGATGGAATATGTGATATTAGACCTCGAATGGAACGGAACATTCAGCAAAAAGCTCAAAGGCTTTTTCAATGAGATCATCGAGTTCGGCGCGGTCAGACTGGACCATACCCTCAAGCGGCTGGACTCCTTTTCCATGCTCGTCCGGCCGCAGATCGGCAAACGGATCAGCGGAAAGGTGAAGACGCTCACCAACATCAGCAACGAGGAGCTTGATCTGGGAGCCCCCTTCACGCAGGTGCTCAGCAAGTTCCGGCGTTTCCTCGGGGACGCCGTGCTGATGACCTGGGGCACCTCGGACATTCTCGCCCTCATGGAAAACAACCGCTATTACACCGGCAGCGACCGAATGCCCTTTTTGCGCCGGTATGTCGATCTGCAGAAGTACTGCGAGCGCAAGCTGTATTATGAGCCGGGCAAGCAGATGGGCCTGAGCACGGCGGCGCAGCTGCTGGGCATTGACGAGGAAGGGGTGGAGCATCACAGGGCGCTGGAGGACAGCCTCCTTTCGGCCGAATGCCTGCGCAGACTGTACGATCCGCAGGCGTTGGAGGGCTTTATCCAGGACGCCGCCTGCGATGAGTTTTACCGCCGCATGAATTTTAAAACCATCATCCTGTGCGATCTGAATCATCCGCTGATCAGACGCGCGGACATGAGCTTCAACTGCGACCTGTGCGGCCGTCGGGCCAGGCGGGTCAGCGAATGGGATTTAAAAAACAAAAGTTACCGCGCGCTTTTTCGGTGCGAGCATTGCCGGCATGAGTTCCGTGGCAGAATTCAATTCAAACTCAAGTATGGGGGCGTGGTCGTCAAAAAGAAAATCGCGCCCCTGCAGCAGGAGACGGAGGACCTGACGGATGACGGACATCCCGGGGAAGACGGAGCCTGCAGCCAGGACGGCTGAGCTGTCAAAAAGAGAAGGGATGCCTTCTCTTTTTTTGTAGTCGGAAGCCGTTTTGAAGAGACGCGAGGCGTTTTATCGCTTGCCTGATCGGTTCCGGCGCGCGGGGAAGTGGTTTTACGCCTTGGCGGCCGCCGATTTCTATGCTATACTGAATGAGAATGAAAGCAGGAGGCCACAGCATGAATTTTACCAGCGGCACAATGCGCCTGAGAGAAAACAAGGGTGTTTCTTTTTTGACCTTTCCCTTATTTGACGCGCTCCCTTTTGTAAACCACGCCTTCAGCACCCGCCTCGGCGGTGTGAGTACAGGTGAGTTTTCCTCCATGAACCTCGGCTTCGGCAGAGGGGATCCGGAGGAGAACGTTCAGGAGAATTACCGTCGTTTCTGTGATGCGGCGGGCTTTTCGTATGAGAATCTGGTCGCCTCGGCGCAGGACCACCACACCGTCGTCCGCCGCGTGGGGGAGGAGGAGCGGGGAATCGGCATCTACCGCCCCAGAGACAGGGAAAGCGTCGACGGACTGGTCACCGATTGCCCGGGCATTGCCCTCGTCACCTATTATGCCGACTGTGTCCCGCTGTTTTTTGCCGATCCGGTCAAAAAGGCAGTCGGCCTGGCGCATGCGGGCTGGCGCGGCACGGCGGACCGCATCGGCGGAGTGATGGTGCGGACCATGACGGAGGAATTCGGCAGCGACCCCGCCGACCTCTTCGCCGCGGTGGGCCCCTCCATCGGTCCGTCCTGCTATGAGGTGGATTTCCCCGTCGCCCAGCGATTCCTGGCGCTTGACGACCTGCGCCCGGAGGAGCTTGTTGAGCAACGAGGAAACGGAAAATATCATCTAAATCTGTGGGAGACCAACCGCCGGGTGCTTTTGAAGGCCGGAATTCCGCCGGAACACATCGCATTGGCCGGACTCTGCACCCGCTGTAACAGCGAGCTGCTTTTTTCCCACCGGGCGACCGGGGGAAAGCGCGGTTCGCTCGCCGCCATGATCTCCGTCCGGCGCGAAGGCAGGTGAAGCGGATGCTTCCGGAAAGCGAGCGCTGCACCCTCTGCCCGCGCGCCTGCGGCGTCCGCCGCGGCCCGGAAAGCGGAGCGGGCTTTTGCGGGATGGGAACGTTGCCCGTTGTGGCGCGCGCCGCCCCTCACTTTTGGGAGGAACCCTGCATCAGCGGAAGCAGCGGCTCGGGCGCGGTTTTTTTCAGCGGCTGCACGCTGCGCTGCGTCTACTGCCAGAATTATGACATCAGCGCCGGCGGCAGGGGAAAGAGAATCACCGTCGAACGGCTGGCGGAGATTTACCGCGAGCTTGAAGCCGTCGGCGTACATAACATCAACCTGGTAAACCCCACCCATTTTGTCCCGGCCATTTTGGAGAGCTTTCAAATCTACCGCCCGAAGGTTCCTGTGGTCTATAATTCCAGCGGCTATGAGCGGTTAGACACGCTGCGCCGGCTGGAAGGCTGGGTGGACGTCTATTTGCCCGACCTCAAATATGCCTCCGCGGAGAAGGCGGGCCGCTATTCGGCTGCGCCCGACTATTTTGCGCATGCTTCGGCCGCCGTCGCCGAGATGGCGCGCCAGACCGGACCGGCCGTGTTCGACGGTGACGGCCTGCTGCGGCGCGGCACGGTGGTCCGCCATCTGATTCTGCCGGAAAACACCAACGATTCCATCCGCCTGCTTAAGTGGCTCGACGAACAGCTTTCCGACCGCGTGCTTGTGAGCCTTATGGGGCAGTATCTTCCCTGTGGGCGCGCGGCGGAATTTCCCGAGCTTGCCCGCAGAATCACCCGCCGCGAATACCGCAAGGTGGAGGATGTCCTCTGTCAACTGCGGCTGGACGGCTTTGTGCAGCAGCTTTCTTCGGCGCGAAAGGATTACATTCCCGCGTTTGATCTGGAAGGGGTGGAGCACCCCGGAACATCGGACGAAGAAGCTTGACAAACAAAGATGAATTGCTTATTATCATATCATCTAGTTTTAAATACGAGATAATTTTACCAAAAGGACCGGTGATGTTTCGTGCCTCAGAATGAAAAGGAATGGCGTGCAGCCCGCCGCAGAGAGTGGCGCGCCGCCCGGCGGGAGGAACTCAAGCTGCCCGCCTACACCATCCCGGAGGAGATCGCAAACGCGGTCACCCACGGCATTGGCGCTCTGCTTGCGTTAGCCGCGCTGGTGGTCCTGCTGGTCAGAAGTCCGGGAGACGCCAAGGCGATCACCTGCCTGAGCATCTACGGGGGAACCCTCTTCCTGCTCTATCTCATTTCCACCCTTTATCATGCATTGGGAGTGACGCGCGCCAAAAAGGTCTTCCAGGTGCTCGACCACTGCTCGGTTTTTCTCCTGATCGCCGGCACCTACACGCCCATCACCCTCCTGGTGCTCGACCCCGTCACCGGCTGGACGCTCTTTGCGGTGGTGTGGACGGCCGCCATCCTCGGCATTGTCCTCAATTCCATCGATATGAAAAGATTCCGGGTCTTTTCGATGATCTGCTACATCGGCATGGGCTGGTGTGTCATCTTTGCCTTTGGTCCGCTGTCCGGGAGCCTGAGCGCCCTCGATCTCTGGCTGCTCATCGGCGGGGGAATCGCCTATACGGTCGGCGCTGTGCTCTACGGCTTCGGAAAAAAAGTGCGTTACATTCATTCCTTATGGCATCTTTTTGTGCTCGCGGGGAGCATTCTGCATTTT
>CABSLJ010000060.1 GCA_902478455.1 uncultured Oscillospiraceae bacterium
CGGCCTGACCGGCCGACGCGTTCTCAAGAACCGCCTGTGCCTCGGAAAGCGCCGACTGGAACGCCTGCCAGCTTTCCTCGCTGTAGCTTCCCTGTACCATATCCTTCACCGCTTCATACAGCGCCTTCAGGGCCGTCTTGTCGGCTTCGGACGAGCCCTCTTCAATGGTATAGGTCTTTTCCACCACGTCGCTGTAGAGCGCGCCGTCCATGATGGCGGCGAATTTCAGGGTGGCGCTCTTAGCGATCTGGATGGCGGATTCCGGAACATAATACTGTCCATGGGCCGAGTCTGTGGGGTCGGAGCCGTCCAGCGTGTAGAAAATGTCCTGTCCCTCTAATTGGGGAATCAGCTCCACCTCAATCGGGCCGGGGTAGCTTCCCTCCTCCATGCTGGCTGTGGGATTGGGGGTCTTCTGACGGGTAACCTTAATGTCGTCCACATAGTAGGCGACGCTGATTCCGTCAAAGCCGATGGTACCAAAGGGGTTGGCGCTGTCCGTATACTCGAAGATCTGCTCTCCGTCCACATAGGCGGTGATCAAACCGTCGGTATAAGTGATCTTGTAATCGTGCCACTTGCCTTCATAATCGTCCGGCGCGGCGGATGTCTGGACATCTGTATCGCTGCCGTCTCTGCGGTAAAGGGCAAAGTCCTGGTAAGCACGCCGGTATTTGAGAGCGTAGCGGTTGAAATTGCCCTTGCTGTCCTGAGAGCCGGCGTTCCAGACCGGGGACATATTGTCCCAGTCAAAGGAACCGCCACCCACGCCCCATTGGTCTATCATAATGCGACATTCAAAGGTGTAGTTGGCCCAATCCATGCCGTCGGCGTAATAAACGAAATCATCAGGGGAAGAAACGTGCATGACGGTGTTTTCCGCATTTTCCGGGTCGGGCACAAAGGTAATCTCCGCATTTCCCTTTTGCGTTGAGAACTCTACCGGCGAATCGGATTCAAAATCCTCCTCGAACAGAGATTGTTCCGGCTGCTCCGGCGGGGTGGGCAGAGGAAGGTCCTCCACGGGGGGAGCCTCTTTTCCGCCGTAGACATAAAGCTGGTCAAAAAAGGCCTTGCCGCCCTTTCCTTCCCAGTCTCCCATGCCGATGTAATCAAAGGAGGTCGCAACGCCGTCCGATTCGTCGTAGGTGGCGACCAGTTCGTCGTCGATGTAGAGCTTGACGTCGACGCCCGAGCTGTAATCTAACTTGAAGGTGTGCCAGCCGAAGCAGCGTTTGACGTCGGTCCGGATCAACTCGTAGCCCTTCTTGATGAAGTAGTAATCTTTGGACTGGCTGCCCACCGCGCCGAGGCCCAGGGCAGTCTCGCCATCGTCCACCCGCAGGAAGGAGTTCGGCAAAATCTCGGTGGGCACCGCGTCCCCGCGGTCGTTGTTGGCGTAGTCCTTGCGGCGGTCGAGATATTTGACCTCCACAATCTTGTTGAGCTCGTTTTCAAAGGTGCGGCTGACCACAATCCCGTTCGGGTTCAGGTCGGCGTTGATGGGCAGGGAACGCTTGCCCACCAGCGGATCTTCCGACATATAGCCGTAGCCGATGTGCATCTCCAGATTGCCCTTCTCCACCGTCCACTTGGTCAGGTCGAGCTGGCGGGAGGCTTCAAAATCATCGTAGAAGTAGAGATCGTCCGGCGCGTCGGGATAGACCCGCTTGGCCACCCGGTATTCCTCCGGGAAGGAGGCGGTCAGGCCGATCTTGTCATACTCCATCTTACTTTCGTCAAAGGTCTTGAGATAATCGTCGGTGTAGAGGTTGTTGGTGCAGTTCTCCATCCCGTACATATCTCCATAGCCTCCTCCATCCCGGTCCCGGATAGCAAGAAGATGGTGCTGGGTGTTGGCCGCCTTGATATTGGAGAACTGGCTGCCCGAAGCGCCCATGGCGGTATCCAGTCCGCCGACGGTGCACTTCTCGATGACGGAGGGATCGGCGCCGATGTCGGTGATCAGCATCTGATCAAAATAATTGTAGCGGTCGATGGTTGTATCGATTCCCTCGAGGTTGGTTTTCAGGTCGTTGGGATCATTGGAACCGTGCAGGCGCTGCACGTCGCGGCCGGACAGCAGCCAGCTCAGAAAGACGGCGCTGTCCTCCCCGGCGTCCTGCTGGGCGTCGTGCACATGGATATATTTGAAATGATTGCCTACAGTGTACATATCCCTGATTTCGTCATAGTTCGCGTCAGCTGTTGGATTTCGCCGGAAACCGCCGATCACCAAGATGGCGCGCTTGGGGGTATCGTAAATTTCCATATTGGTAAAGTTGTTCTGCCCGGAGCTCATCACCGTCAGACCGACGGCATGACCCACCAACTCTCCTACCTCATGGATCAGTACATTTTCCACCGTGTTGTGGTTGTTGTATTTGCCGATGGCCGGATAACCGCCGTCAAAAATCAGACCGCCGTAGCCGGTGTTCTCGATAACTGAGTTCGTCAGCGTGCTGTACTGATTGTCCCCCGCGTAGATGATTCCATACAGTCCCGAATTTTTCACGCGGGTATCGGTGATGGTGATATCGTGCGTTCCGGTCAGGGTGATGGAGCCCACGCGGAATTCTTCGCGGTCGGTGGTTTCACAGAAGGAGGGGTTGGTGCTGCCCTCCGCCGCCTTGGGATAATATCCGATGCCCGCGTCGGTATCGCCCCAGTTCCAGGAATAGGTGAAGTAATCGGCAAATTCGGTGTCCTTAACTGCCAGACCGTCGATGGTGATGTTGTGCACCTGTTGGTCCGGGTTGGGCTCATCGGCCAGATTGGCTTTCTCGGCCCCTTTGAAATAGAGCGCAATCTGCATGGTGGGAACGACGATGGTCTGCTCCTCCATCGCCCCGTCCTCCGCCTTGGGATAGTAGTAGAGGATTCCCGTGGTTTTGTTGTAATGATACTCCCCCTCTACATCCATAAAGGCCAGGTTGCCCTGCAGGAAATACCGCGCGCCGGAGCCTATGTTGTACTTGGTGCGGTACTTTTCCGGATAATCCTCCGGAGGCGTGGGAAATTTAAATTCGTTTTTCGCAGTATCAATAGAGGCAATAGGCACCGTATTGGTAAACCAGTCCCAATCGCCGCCGTCCCACACAAACACCTGGGCGATCTCTTCTTCCCCGCGCTCCTGCGCGTGCACCATGCCGTCGATGGCCTTCTGGTCCAGTTCGGAAGCGTTATAGAACATATTCAGATTGTTGTTGTGACCGCCGGTGGAGCGCATATACTCGCCCTTGGCCATCGGGAAATAGGGGTTGTTGTCCCGATTTTTGGTGCGGGCCATCGTCGCCCGCTGGTCATTGACGTACAGAGTATTGAAGTCATATTTCTCCGGATCGAGCTGCACCTTGTATACCTTGCCCAGCAGCGACGCGTCCAGATCGTATGTATCGACATCCTCCTGTTCGACGGGCTTCCAACCGGTGATCCGCTCGCCTCCGATGAGGTTCGCCTTTCCGGCGCCGTCCGCGCTGCGGTAGATGACCTCGTATCCGTTGGTGCCCGAATCTTCCGGGCCGAAGGTGACCGTATCCTCCAGATAATAATCTCCCGCGCCGATGTTGACGATGATGTCCCCGGTCATGTCGTCGTTGACCTCATCCACCGCCCGACGGGCCCGTTCAACGGTCGCAAACGGACTCTCCTTGCTGCCGCTGTTTGAATCGCTTCCGTTTACCGCCACATAGAATTCCTGCTGAACAGCCGCATCCGGCGTCTCGGCCTGCACGCGGCCGGCGGGAATCAGACAGGTAAACGAACCGGCCAGCAAGGTAAACGCCAGAACGGAAGACGCTATTTTTCGCCATGTCTTTTTCACAGTGTATCCTCCTTTTTTATCGCTATGGATGACCCTGACGGCATTGCTTTTGCCGTCTCTTTTGCATGCAGTTTCTCGTGCGTACCGCGACCAGAACGCCCCAAGCGCGCATTCACGGCAATCAGATGACGGTCCGTAAATTCTCTCCCGCCGCTTTCGGGCGCTCCGGCGCCGCAGAACACCGCTTTTTCAACCGCCTCCCCTCCAATGGATTCCACCGCATCTTTGGCCTGAAGACTGGAACAGGACGCCCTTCCCGCTTCAGAAGAGCGAGATATGTTCCGCTTTCTCTCCCGCGCGGCGAACAGCTTACCGGAAATCGATGAACCGATATTCGTCCTTTTCGGCGGCTTCCTTGGCCTTGATGCACACCAGGGCGCTCTTGATGCCGTCCTCCAGCGGGGCCACCGACCCGGAAGCCTTGCCGAGAAGCAGCTGGATAAAGTTGCGCATGAGCACCAAATCTCCGCCACCGTGGTTGCCAGGCGGGGTGTTGACCTTAATGGTGGTGACCTTATCGCTCATATGATCATATATTTTTACATCGTCGGTCGCGAAATTGAATTCGACCGTCCCCTTGTAGCCATACAGCCTGGCTCCCCGCCGGGCGGCTCCCTTTCTCGCAAAGAAGTTCTGCGAATAAACGGCATGCATCCCGGAGGCATAGCGCACGATCATGCTGCCGGAATCTTCGTTTCCGGTGTCGACGGCAAAGCTGCAGTAATCCGAACGGGTGGTATCGTTGCGGGTATGGGTGATGTTATAGCTGCTGTCCATGCAGGTTTCCCACTCGTCGCATTCACTGCACCGCAGGCCGGCGGGTTTGTTCCCTTTGTAAATCTGTTTGGATTTCATTGCGCACACCTTGACCGGCTCTTCCCCCACCAGATAGTTGATCACGTCTATGTCGTGGGTGGCCTTCTGAAGAAAGAGGCCGTGCGAGACGCTTTCGTCGCGGTACCAGTCATGGAAATACACAAAACCGTATGGAACGTCGTTGAAGGCCTGAACATGCTCCACCTTGCCGATGATTCCGGAATCTATGATTTTTTTGACCTGCTGCACCAAGGCGGTGACCCGCAGCGGAAAGGATACCACAACCGGCGCGGTGGTCTTTTTGGCGCATTCATCGAGCATCTTCAAGTCCTCCAGCTCGACGGCCACCGGCTTTTCCAGGAACAGAGGGATATTTCGTTCCAGCACCTTCCGGGCAAAGAAGGCGTGGGTGCTGCAGTTGGTTCCCAGGATAAGGCCGTCAAGCGTTTCCTTGTCCAGCATCTCGTCGGCGTCGGTATAAAAGGTGATTTCATCCGGATTCATTTTGCATTCCCGCAGCAGAGCGTCGATCTTATCGAGCTCCATGGCATGCATCTGCTGATCGGAACCATTTTTGAGCATCAGCATTCTGACCCGCTCGGGATCGGTGTCGGTTATCGCTTTGATTTTTACGTCATAGGGCAGCGCGAACAGCGGATCCATCAGCATATCCACACGCACGCCATACCCGATTACCCCTAGATTGATCATAAAAAACACTCCTTTTAAAGCGGTCTGTGCAGCCGCACGGTTTCCCTGCCCTGTGCCGGCAGGCGGACTTTCTTCATACGGCCGAAATAATTGTGCTTAACCAGCCCGCGCTTGAGGCGGTCGTCGGCGAGGACCGTCACCACCGCATCATACATGGTTTCGTTGCAGAGTTCCAAGAGCATCTCATCCTCTTTCCGTTCGAGCACCTTGCAGCGTATGTGATCGAAGGCTTCCGCCGTGCCGGAAGAAAAATCAGCGTATATGCCCGGCACTTCCGTATAAGTCAGAAGCATGGTCACCTCCGGCCAGTTGGAGCCGTACAGGAATTCCCCCACCGTCTCCTTGCCTTCCCAATCACAGGTCTGGACCCGTTCATTGATCCAGCCGGACGGCAGATATTTTTTCTCAAGCGTGAGCACCGGACGTTCCCGCAGGGAGACAAACTGCGGGATGGCGTGGGAGATCGCCTTCATCCAACACAGGTATTCGCTGTTGCCGGTAAAGCGGTAGAGCTTTAAAATGCTGTTGCCCGAAAGCGTACAGATGCCCGGCGTGGCGTGTTTGTTCTGGGCATTGGCAAAAATGGTTCCCAGCGTATGGATCCGCCTCTTTGCCGAGAACGACTCGGCCGGGAAGGCAAAATCATAGCTCATCACCCAAGTGACGGCCTGCTGAAAGGTCTCCTCCGCACAGGCGAGCCATCTCTCTTCCCCCGTTGTCTCGTACAGCTGCACATAGCTTTCCAGCATGCCGAAGGCGGATTCGCTGTCCGGCGCCTGGCAGGCGTCTCCCGGGCCGCCGTTGAGCATTCCCCTTGAGACATAATGGTCGTAATAGTAGACGCCTAGTTTGCGGGCGGTCTCCAAAAAGCGGCCGTCGCCGAAGAACTCATAGGCCAGCGCAAGCCCCGCAGAGGCGATGGCCCCGCTGGCGGTATTTCCGATGAGCATCTCTCCGGTCTCGGCGTCAATAAACTGGCCAAGCTGTCCATACCGCTCGAAGAGCGCGACAAAGGCGTCACAAAAACGTCTGAGCTTTTCCTCATAACATTCCTGTAAAATTCCCTGCTCCCGTAAAAGCATGGCCTGCTTCATGAGAAACAGCAGAAGATCTGCGTCCTTTCTCATGAGAAGCACGGAGCCCGGCTGGTTGTAATCAAACCGATCCCCGTAAAAAACGCCCTTCGCATATACGCCGCAGATCCACCCGGACGGCAGCTGCAGACGGTCGAGAATAAACCGAAAGGTTGACAGCCCCCGCTCGAACGCCTCGCCCTCATCCTCCAGCAGAAAGGGATAATTGTTCATTCCGCCGCCTACCCAGCCCGCCTGCCAGCAGCTGAGCGGATGCTCCTGCTCGGTGCCGACGCCGTAATACCCTTCCTCTATGTAATTTTCCCGCTGATATTTCTCCTTGACGGCCTGATATGCCGCGGAGAAGGGAACCACGTCGGAGGTCCCCCCCTGCTCCAAGCAGCCCCGTATCCGGTTGAAATATGCAAAAAAATCTCCGAGAGTGTCTGCCTGGAACTCATACAGACGCACCGTCAGTTCCATCGTTTCGCCGGCCTCAAAATAACGTCCGGCGTCGTCTGACGGGGTGTGGCCGTCCGGATAAAATCCGCTTCCGTCCGCTCTTTCCCCGAAAAAATATCGGTATTTTTCCCGGACGCCCGGAGCACAGACAGATAAGACGAGCGTCTCTGCGGACAACTCCTCAGAAATGGAAAAGCCGGTATAGTCCCCTTTGCAGACATGAGGCGCAAAAATCAGGACGCCCCTGCGCCGCTGCCAGTCATAGCAGCCAACGGCCGGTACGGCCATATCGCCGGAACGCAGCTGAATGCGTGACGCCGGCTCCTCCGCGCTCAAATGAGGGAAATCGGAAATGACCGACGGAGCCTCCAGCGCTTTTTCCCTGGGGACGTCGTGAAACGGAGGATAGGGCATTCTCTCACAAGGGAAACGGTTGCCGTTGTAGACCGCACCCGGAACAAAAACATAATTCTCCCTTTTCCAGTGTTCCACACATGTGGAAAATTCCACCGAAGCAGGAAATCCCAGTGTCTTGCGGAACCGAAAGTGGAGCTGATATTCCGTACACTCCCCCTGCGTCCGCTTCTGAACGGCGGATGTGCAGAAAAAATCCGGGAAATCAAAGCTTCCTTCCCCGATCTCATAATCCCGCCGGAAAACCACTTCGCTTTCCCGATGCCTTTTGCAGGAAACCGTATGTCTCAAACGTGAATCACTCCAAACTGTTAATGAGAAGGCAGAGGTACCGCCCGCTGCAATACCTCTGCCAAACTCTCCTTGCTGAAATTAGCTGTTGGCGGCTCTCCAAGCGTCCACCTGGGCTTGTTTCTCTTCGATGATTTTGTTGACTCCGGCGTTCTCCAGTCTCTGAAGGAGTTCGGGCAGAGCGGTCGCCGGGTCGGTGGCGCCGGCGGTCAGGCCCGGGAGAATCTCGTCGAGGACCGCAGCGCAGTTCGCGAGCTCGGTCTTGACGGGGTCGGAGTTGAAGAGGAAGCCGGCCATGGGGGAGGCGTCGGCGGTTTTGTCCGCCTCAAAGACGATGCTCTGGCTTTCCTTCTGCAGATCGCCGGCCTCGTTCTTGTGGTAGAGGGCCCTGGTAAAGTTCGGGCTGTAGGAGGAACCGATCTGATAATCGCTGCCGTTGAAATTGTACATGCCGTCGATCAGCTCATAGTTTCCTTCCTCGTCGAACTTATAGTCGACGCCCTCCTCGCCGTAGCAAAGAAGCATATAGAGCTCGTCGTTGGTGTTGAGCAGCTCGATGAGCTCGAGGGACTTGTCGATGTTCGGGGAATCGGCGCTGATGGCGATGCACGCGTTGACGCCGGCAGGCATCATGGTGCGGCTGGTGGAGAAGGTGTAGCAGGGGGCAATTTCTCTGGTGGCCAGAGACATGTACTGAGCGTTCTCATTGCCGGGGAAATCGACGCTGTCCGGCCAGCCGTACTTGACCTCAGCCACATATTTGCCGGCCTTGCGGTTGGCGGTAGTATCCACAACAGTGGCGCCGTCAGCCAGCACGTAGCCCTTGTTGTACCAGTCATGCATAATGTTGCAGAACTGCTCGAACTCCTCGGTGGCAAACTGGTTGATGATGGTTTCGGGCTCGTCGATTCTCACCCAGCCGGGGGTGGTGATGTCGCCGACGGCTTCCATATCCCACAGCAGAGGCTCGTTATAATACAGGCCGCAGCCGCCGGAGGTCTCAAAGCCGATCTTGTCCGGATACTTCGCCAGAGCCTGCTCAAAGAGGCCGGTAAAGGCGTTCATGACGGTGATCGGATCGGTGCCCTTGAGGGATTTCCAGTCAAAGTTGAATTCGTCGGCGATGTTGCTGTTGACAGCGAAGCCCTTGCGCGCGGCGTAGCCCCACTGCTGGTAGTTGAACACGCCGTAAATCTTGCCGTTGACCGTCACGTTGTTCCAGATGCTCTCGGGAACAAGCTTATAGGTCTCGGGAGCGATTTCGGGCAGCTTCTCGGTCAGGTCGGCAAAGGCGCCTTCGGTGGCGTTCTGGTAATAGTTCATGCCGCCCCAGTCGGACATAAAGCAGAGGTCGTAGGCGTCGCCCGTCTGGATCATAAGGTTGATGCGTTCGCCATAGGTATTGCCGTCTAGCATAACCAGATTCAGGGTGGCGTTGATCTCTTCCTTGATGATCTCATTGGCCTTTTCCAGGATACGATCAAAATCGTTGACCGCGGCGTTGGTCATGTAAAAGGTCAATTCCACGGTTTCCTCGTTCGGGGTGCTGGCTTCACCAGTGCTGCTGGCGCCCTCGCTGGGGGTCTGGCCGGGGTCGCTTTGACATCCCGCCAGCACGGAAAGCGCCATTACGCCTGCCAGCAGGGCTGCCAAAAACTTTCTTTTCTTCATGACATGTCCTCCTTGAAAAATAGATTGGAATTATTTAGAAATGGTATGCGGGATACCATTTTTACCGCAAAGGCTCAGCCCTTGACCGCACCGATGGTAAGCCCCTTTTTGAAGTATTTCTGAATCAGGGGATACAGCAGGATGATCGGGCCGATGGAGAGGATGCAGGTGGCCATCCGGGCGCTCTCGCTTGGGAGATTCCTGGCCATTTCCTGTAGGGAAGGGTTGTTGCCCGCATTGTTGACCAGGAAAGCGACGCTGTTCATCAGCGTCTGAAGCAGGTATTGCAGACTGTAGAGCTTTCTGTCGTCAATATAGAGCGAGCAGGTGTACCAATCGTTCCAATAAGCAACCGCCACAAACAAACCGATGGTGGCGAAGGACGGCGTGGAAATGGGGACGACAATGGTAAAGAAGGTGCGTATCTCCCCAGAGCCGTCGATTCTGGCCGATTCTATCAGGGAATTGGGGATCGACCGGAAGAAATTCTTCATAATCATCACGTTCATCGAGGAGGCCAGCATAACCACAATCAGCACCCAGATACTGTTTTTCAGCTTGAGCGTCTGGGTCATGGTGATGTAAGTCGGAATCAGGCCTCCGTTGAACAGGATGGGAAAGTAGACATAGAAGGAAATCTTGTTCCGCCAGGTCACCTCCGGTCTGCTCAGCGCGTAGGCCAGCATGGAGGTGATCAGAAGATGCAGGAAGGTTCCCACCACGGTGACAAAAACGGTGACGCCGTAAGCGCGCAGAACCGAGCTGGCCCCTGAAAGCACGTATTGATAGCCCTTTGTGCTGAACACCTGCGGAATCAGATGGTAGCCTTCCAATGTAATGGACTGCTCATTCGTAAGAGAAATCGACAGTACCAGCAGCAGCGGCAGGATGCAGATCAGGGAGAAAAGGATAAAAACGAAGTGAATGACAAATTGGGATACGGTAAATTTCTTCGTGTGCATACTGATTTCCCCCCTTAGAACAATGAGCTGTCCGGATCAACCTTTTTGATGACCCAGTTGGAAATAACCACCAGAACCAGGCCGACCACCGATTGATACAGTCCGATCGCCGAGCTCATGCCGTAATCGTGCAGCGTTGTGAGGGAACGGTAGACGTAGGAGTCGATTACGGTAGTGGTGCTGTAGACTGCTCCCGCGTTGTTCGGCACCGAATAGAAACCCTGCCAGTCTCCCAGGCCGCCGTTGAAGAGCTTTCCGATCCAAAGGAGGGACAGGATGATGACCGTCGGCCGCAGCAGCGGAAGCGTAATGTGACGGATCTGTTGCCACTTGGAGGCTCCGTCGAGCTGAGAAGCCTCGTAATATTCGCCGTCAATGCCCGCAATCGCTGCGACGTACAGCACAGAATAATACCCGATGTTCTTCCACAAATACATAAACGGCATGATAAACCGCCAGTAGCTTGGTTCTATGTACCAGTTGATGGCCGTGCCGCCCCACGAGGTGATCATATCGTTGACAATTCCCTTGTCGTAGCTCAGAAAGCCAAAAACAATGTACTGAATAATAATCCAGGAAAGGAAGGTCGGCAGCAGGATAACACCCTTGTAGGTGGCGGAGACAAACTTATTTTTTACCTCGTTGAGCATAATGGCGAGCGCCAGCGCCCCAACGGTGACAAGTACAATCTCCAGAAGATTGTAAAGCAGGGTGTTGATGGTGGCGTTCCGGGCCATGTCCGATTTAAAGAAATACTCAAAATTTTTAAAAAGGGGATCTATCCAGGGACTCCCCCAGATTCCCAGCCGTCCGGTGTAATCTTTAAACGCGATGATGAGTCCCGGCAGGGGAAGGTAAAACAGGATAAATATGGTGACCAGTCCCGGCAGCATCATCAAATAAAACGGGAACTGCCTGCGGGCCGAACGGCACAGCCTTGCCGCTCCGGTATTCCGCCGCGCCGCGCTCCGGCGCTCAGTCTTGTTGGCATTCGGCATACATACTTTCTCTCCTTCTTGTTTTCGTTAAAGCGCTTCCGTCATACACTCCAACCCAAATCCATGCGATAGGTTCCAATATATTGTTCGGCCGCTCTCTCTTGGCGCTCCTATTGTAAACATATTTTTCATTCTCCTGCAACAAAGAAAAGTGTGGATTTGCTCAGATTTCTAACACTTCTGCGCTTTTCAGCTGCTCAAAAATTTAACACTTTTCTCAGTTTTTAGCATTCAAATCTTTTTTCGAGCGCAACACGGCCCGAAAAAACGCTGTTTTAGATAGAATATAGATAGAAAAAGGGGAACCGGCGTTTGATCGTCGGTTCCCCCTGAAAGGTCTGACCTGAAATGCACCTATTTTTGTCTGCCGCCGTGTCCATCTTCTCCCTGAATCGGTTTTATCTTCAGTTTGTATTCACTTAAGGTCATTCCAAAGTGCTTCTTAAAACAGGTATAAAAATAACTGCTCTTTTCAAGCCCCACCTTGTCGATGATCTTATCAACGGACAGATTGGTATTCTGCAGGTAAAATCCTACCTTTTCCATGCGGAATTCCTGGATATACCTGGAGACGGACATCTTTTGAACCTCTTTGAAGACATGCCCCACATAATTGGAGGAAAGATTCATTTTCTCGGCGATTACATTCAGACAGAGATCTTTTTTCTGATAATTGTTTTCGATCAGCAGACACATCCTCTGGACGATGGCCTGATTGGTGGACAGGTCCGGGTTATCCGCAAGTTTTTTTACCATAACCGCCAGGTCGGCGATATACCGGCCCAGAAACTCCCTGACATCGGTGAAGACCTCGCATTTCCCCATCTGCATCATGAATTTCCTGTAGCGTTCGGCCGCCCCTTGCCGAATATAAGGATTCTTAAACTGCGTGGCGGTGCATAATGCGTAGGCGAGATGCATCACATATGCCGTGATCTCATCGTAGCTGTAGTCAAAAAGCGGTTTGACGATTTGCTCGTAGGTAGCCGCAGCGTCTCCGTCATCTCCTGTGCAAACCTGTTCGATCAATTGCTTTTCGAGCGGATGACGGGGAAAGCTGTCCAAATTGACCTCATCAAACATGCGGGGCGTAATAATGCACTCGTGCCCAAACTGCATCTTTAAATGTATCATATCCTCCAGATTGCTGTAGATGCTCCGCAGGTGATCGATTCCCCGGAAAACCGTGCTGTAAGCCACCGACAAGGTCAGACTGATGTGATGGATTTGTTTCTGGATATCCTGAAGCATCTCCTCAAGACGCCCCTGCAGCGCCTCGTATTCCTCCGTCTCCTCGCAGGTGACCAAAAGAACAAATTTGTCCGAATTGCGGTTGAAGATTTCACACTGGAAATACTGGTTGGATACCTCCGAGACGATGTTCACAATCGCATACCGCAGCGCCCAGCGCTCCTTTTGGTTATTGGAGGTATAAAAGTCGTCGTAACGGTCGATTTTCAACAAGCACATACACAGAGTGGAATCCAGCAGATAGCTGAGATTGAGCATCTCCAGCTTCTTTTTCATGCTGTCCAGAGAAAGGATGCTGTTGCCCGTAAGCATCGTATTGACAAAATCCTGCCGCGCCGAATCGGCCGTCTCGGCCTTGAACTTGGCAAACTGCGCGTTTTGTTTCTGAATGGACTGGAATACCGAAGATAAAAACTGAAACTCATCCTTGCCGTCGGCAAGAGGCGGCAGAAAAGCCGGCGACTGCTTTGCCACCATGGATGTAATGTTGTGAATCGGCTGATACAGCCTTTTGGAAAGGAAGAAAAGCAGAACCGAAGCAAGGCAAAGAATCAATACCACGATTACAAGTCCCAGAAGGGAGGTCTGTATCACGTCGGAAAAAACCGCCTCACGCGGAGTCAGGCTGAAAAGATACCATTGGTTGGAGTTATTGTTGTTGCACGTAATCAGATAATTCACGCCGGAGAGCTCGATGTTGAGCTCATCCCCCTGTTCCATGTCCCGCAGGACCTGGGCCACCTTTTCAAGCAGCAGCTGCTCCTCCTGGTCGTCGAGCTTCATGGTGCTCTCCAACAGCTGCCCCTCTTCACTGACAACCAGATATTCCGTACCGCTTTCGTTTTGCTCCTTGCTGATCTCCCGAATGGACTGGGTCAGACAGCCGGCATCCACGTTGATGATGATGGCGTTCATCAGATTCCTCGCCCGGGAGCTCCTGTCATAAATGATGTAGGAATAGACATACTCCTCCCCGACCCATTCGTGGAGATTCACGGCATGAAAAATCGGCTGCGGAGATTTAAGAGAGGGGGAC
>CABSLJ010000061.1 GCA_902478455.1 uncultured Oscillospiraceae bacterium
TTATCCCGGCTTGTGCGGCGAGGGCCGCAGGGCCGCGGAGGAATGCCTGTTTCAGGCGCTGACCGGCAACCGCTGCGCCCGGGCCATTTAAGGAGGAAAGAAGATGCAGCAGGAAGAAGCAATCAGACAGGGCGTGCTGGATATCCTCAGCGACCGGCTGGAGATCAATCCCGCGCTCCTTGCAGAAGAATACTGGGGAATCCCGCTGACCGGGGGAAGGTTCCGCCTGACGCCCCGGGAACTGGTCTACCTTTTCTTTGAGGTGGAGAAACGGTTCGGTGTCAGAATCGCCCCCGAATGGCTGCTTGGCGGCCGGTTCAACAGCATCAGCGGCGTGGTGCGCGCCGTTGAACAATCCATGCAGGCAAATTCGTTCGCATAGGAAGTTGATTGGCTGACAGACGCGCGGTCTCTCACGAACGAATTTTCCGATACATTTCCACAACCAGAACGCAAGAAAGGAGGACGACCATGATCCAGTTGAACAAGAAAGTCAGAAGCAATTCCGAGACGATTGAATCCTATGTCTGCAGATGCACCTGCTATGAGCGCTGCATTTGCACGGGCAGCACGGTGAGAGCATCCCTCTATAACACCCTGTACTATGCCACCGAGTCCACCTCAAACCACTACGCAAAATAAAACCGCGCGATGATCGAAACAGCGAGAGCGATGGGTGCTCCGCAGGGACTGCCGGAAGCGGTCCGCCGCAAGGCGGAACCATCCATTTCCTCCGTTTCCGGACAGGACGCGCGGCTGTAGCCCATCCCTTCCGAGGACCGATGACGTCTGTCACGACCCCACAATCAACGCCGGGCGTATGGGGGACAGGGTCTCCCTGTTCCCCCACGCGCTTTCCTAACGCACCGTGTCTTCCGGTCTGCCGATGGCCGGCGGTACCTTGCAGCCTCTCGCACGGGAAACTCCTCAAAACAGGCCGTCCGCGTCTGCGGCGGCAAAGAGTGGAATGAATATGAAAACAAAGCGCAATCCCTTCACACAAATCCGAGAATTCTGGGGAATGGTTGTTTACTGCTTCAGACTTTCCTTCAAGGCCTCCCCTTTTTATACCGTCATCCGTCTGGCGTCTCAGCTGGTGGCGGCGGCGGTCACCATTCTGACCGCCTTTTTGAGCAAGTATGTAATCGATCTGCTCGGCGGCGCGGCGCAGACGGACGACCCCGGACTGCTGCTCGCGCTTTTGCTGCTCGCCACCCTGTTTCTGGGTGTGCTGAGCATTCTCTTCCAGAAGCTGGGCGATTACGCGGCCAACATGCACAACGACATCCTCTCCACCCGCATCACCCTGGAGATGCAGGACGTCGCGGTAAAGGCCGACCTCGCCTTTTTTGACAATCCCAAGTATTACGACGCGTTTGAAAACGTCAAGCGGGACACCTACGCCGTGGTGGGCGTGGTGTGGAACGTCATAGACGGCCTCAGCGCCGTCGTCACGGCGGCGAGCGCCTTCGGGCTTCTCTGCCGGGTCAACGTCTGGTTCGCCCTGCTGATCCTCGCCGCAACTCTGCCGGCTACGGTCATCGATCAGAAATACACCAAGCTGCTCTACATGTGGGACCTCGACCATGTGGCCGAGCAGCGCCGGATGGGCTACCTCAATTACGTCCTCACCGAGCGGGCCTATGCGCCCGACATCCGCCTGTTCGGCATCGGCGGGCTGCTCCGCGACCGCTACAGGCGCACCTGGCGGGCCTATTTTGAGCAGCGCAAGAATATTTCCCGCAGGCGCACGGCCGTTTCGGCGGCGCTTTCCTGCCTGCCGGAGCTATGCGCCGCCTTTGTGCTCTTCCGCCTTTCCTTCGGCGTGCTCGACGGACGGAACACGGTGGGCGATTATACCCTCTATTCCGGCCTGCTGGCCCAGCTCACGGCGAGCATGTTCGTCGCCGTCGGAGCGGCGATGCGCATCTATGAGGACAAGCTGCGCATCCAAAACGTCCGCAGTTTTGACAGGTTCCGCAATACGGTGTGCGATACCGGGAAACACACCCTGTCCGGCGAGGTGGAGATCGAATTCCGCAATGTGAGCTTCCGCTACCCGGGCGCCGAGGCGCCCGTCCTCCGTTCGGTCAGCTTCCGTGTGAGAAAGGGGGAGAAGGTGTGCATCGTCGGCGTCAACGGCGCGGGAAAAAGCACCCTCATTAAGCTGCTGCTGCGCTTCTACGACGTGGACGAGGGCAGCATCCTGCTCAACGGCAGAGACATCCGGGAATACACCCTCGCAAGTGTGCGGCGGTGCTTCAGTTCCTTTTTCCAGCAGTTCGTCAATTTCGCCTTTACCCTGCGGGAAAATATCATTCTCTCCGATTATGAAAGCTACCGGGGGGACGACGCCCCCGTGCTGCGGGCGATGGAGGAAAGCGAGCTTTCAGACCTGCTCGGCGAGCTTCCCAGGGGGCTCGACACCTTCATCAGCAAGCATTTTGAGGAGGACGGGGCGGAGCTTTCGGGCGGACAGCAGCAAAAGCTCGCGCTGGCCCGCACCTTCTACCGCCAAAGCGCGGTGATTATTCTGGACGAGCCCTCCGCCGCGCTCGACCCGGAGGCCGAGTACCGAGTCTTCCGGACGCTCGGACGGCTCTGCGGCGGAAAATCGGCCCTGTTTACCTCCCACCGGCTGTCCAACGTTTTTCTGGCCGACCGCATCGTGGTGCTGGAGGAGGGCGTCGTCGTCGAACAGGGGACCCACGCCGAACTAATGGGCAAAAACGGACGGTACGCCGAACTTTACCGCTATCAGGCGGATAAATTCACGCAGTCCGAAGCGTGAGACGAAAGGGGGAAAGACGCATGGAGCGGCCGGTGGTCGCCGTGGTGGACGACGGCGTAAACGACGGGTTATTTCCCGGAGCGCCTCCCCTTCTGGACTTGGAGGTCGACGCGGCGGGTAAGGTCGTTCCCCGCAGAGAGGCCGGGGAACGAGCGCTCAGTCACGGGACGGTGTGCGCCGCCGTGCTGCGCGCCTTTGCGCCCGGCTGCGATGTGGTCAGCCTCCGGGCGGTCGACAGCAGAACCGGGCTCGGCCGGTGCGAGGCGCTGGTTCGCGCCGTCGACTGGTGCGCTGCTCAGGGGCTCAGGCAGATCAATCTGAGCAACGGCTCGGTGCAGTTTTTTGATTTTGACGCCCTCCATGCCTGCGCGCGGCGCGCGCGGGAGGCGGGGGCGCTGCTCGTGGCCGCCCAGAGCAACGCGGGTCTCTTTACCGCGCCCGCCTGCTTTGACGGCGTGCTCGGCGTGCGCTGCGACGGCGCGCTTCCGCCCGGCGCGGTCGGGATTTGCCGCCGTCCGGCGGACGGAGTGGAGCTGCGCGCCCATCTGCCCCTGACGCTCAAAGACCGCTACGGCCTTCCCAAGAACATCAAGCTTTGCAGCAGCTACAGCACGGCGGCTGTGTCCGGCATGCTGGCCGCCCTCGGAACCGGGGGCCGCCCGGCGGAGGAGGCGCTCGATTTGCTTACAAAGGCGTCCTTTCCCGGCGTTCGGTGGATGCCGGTGGAGGACCGTCCCGATCTTGCGGAAGGCTGCCCGGTTCCGGTTGTCGTGCTGCGCTGCGGCGGGCGGGGCTTTCCCACGGGAACGGCGCGGGCGCTGCAGCGGCTTTTTCTGGAGCAGGGCAGCCAATGCGCGCTGCTTTCGGCGCATCCGGCCGACGGAGCTTGCTGCGAGGCGTTCCTGCCCGGGGACGCCCAGCGGCAGGCGGCCGCCTGCTATGCCAAATACCGGCCCGATGTGCTCCTGGTGGAAGAGGGGGAGAGCCCCCTTCCATCCCTTCACGCCGATCTGGAGGCGCACCCGCTGCCGGACGGCGCGGCGCTTTACGAACCGGGGACGGGAGAGCGTCGGCGCGTTCTGTATGGAGAAGCGTCGGCGGAGAATCTGTTTGCGGCGCTCTATGCTTTTTTTGAACCGGTCGGCGGAAGCGCCCCAAAGGAGGAAGAAAGATGATGCTGCCTGATTTGCTCGAGCGGCAGAGGGAAAACGATAAGATTGCCGTCCGGCAGGGAGGACGCGCCCTTTCCTATCGGGCGTGGTACGAATATTCAAGGGAACTTGCAGAGAGGTTAAACGATCTTTTGGGAGCGCGGTCGCGGTGCGTCGCCCTGTTTTTGCCCAATTCCATCGAATACGCGGCCGCCTATTTCGGCGTGCTGTTTGCCGGAAGAGTGGTGGTCCCCATCGGGACGGAGGTGAAAGCGCCGGAGCTGATGTCCACCCTCGCTTACTGCGAGGCCGACGTGCTCCTCTGTCTGGAACGCTCGGCGGCGGTCCTGCGGGAAAGCCTCAGAGAATATCCTTACCGGCTTATCCTCCTGCCGGTCGACGGCGGAGAGGCGGAAATCCTCCACGGCGAGCGGCCGAAGGTGCCCAAAACCGGGCAGCCGGAAAGCGACGGAAGCCCCGACGATGTGACGCTGCTGCTGCATACCTCGGGGACGACGAGCGACCCCAAGCGGGTGATGCTCACCCACAGGAACCTTCTGTGCAACGTGGAAAGCCACTGCGCCTCCCTGGGCCTGTGTGCGGACGACCGGGTGCTCATCGCGCTGCCGATGTATTTCGGCTACTGTAACACAGCGCAGTTTTTGTCCCACCTGGCGCTCGGGGGATCGATGGTGATTCTCGACGGCATGTTCCTGCCCAAGCGCTTTTTTGAGCTGGCGCAGGCGGCAGAGGTCACCAATTTCACCGCCGTCCCCTCTATGCTGCTGATGCTGCTGGAATACAGGCACGCCGGGCGCTACGATCTCGGGCGGCTGCACACCGTCTGCTTCGGCGGCGGTTTTATGCCGGAGGGAGCGCTTGCGCGGCTGATGAAACGCTTTCCCGCGGTGAATTTTGTGCAGACCTACGGGCAGACCGAGGCCTCCCCGCGCGCTACCCTTCTGAAAGCCTGCGACGCCCTGCGCAAGGCCGGGTCGGTGGGAAGGACCATCCCCGGCGTGGAGCTGAGCGTTTTTGACGCATCGGACCATCCCCTCCCGGCCGGGTCGGTCGGCGAGGTGGTCATCCGGGGGAAGAATGTGATGCGCGGCTATTTCAAGCAGGAGGCGCTGCCCCGCCGCGCCCTGCGGGGCGGCTGGCTGCACACGGGGGATATGGGCTTCCTCGACGAAGAGGGCTATCTCTATCTGGCGGGCCGGAAGAAAAACATGATTATCTCGGGCGGGATCAACCTCTACCCCGAGGAGATTGAGGAAATCCTCCTGGGCCACCCCAATGTGTGCGAAGCGCGGGTGTGGGGAGAGGAGCACCCCTATCTGGTGGAAGCGCCGGTGGCCTCGGTGGTGCTGCGGAAGCCGGATGACCCGCCCGATCTGTTCGCCTATTGTGAGCCGCGGCTTGCGCGGTACAAGATTCCGGTGCGCTTTGAGTTTGTCAAAGAGCTGCCCAAAACCTACAACGGCAAGCTGAAAAGAGGGTGACGGACAGCTTCCCCTGCGGCCGGAACGCGCCTGAGGGGCGTTGCAACAGTTCGGAAAAGAGGAGAGCAATGCAATTCGATTTAAAAGGTAAGGTAGTGGCGGTCACAGGGGCTTCCCGGGGCATCGGCCGGGCGCTGGCGCTCGCCTTTGCAAACGAGGGCGCCCGCGTGGCGGCGGGCTATCTGCACAGCCGGGAGGCCGCCGCCGGCCTTTGCAGGGAGGCTGCCGGCCTTGCCGGAGAATGCCTGGCGGTGCAGGCGGACGTCACGCAGGAGGAAGAGGTGGCACGGTTCTACCGGGAGACCGTGCGGACCTTCGGCCGTGTGGACGTGTTGATCAACAATGCGGGCGTATGCGACGACCAGCTCCTCCCGCTGATGCCCAAAAGTCAGTGGGACGGGGTGCTGGGCGTCAACCTGACCGGCGTGTTTTTATGCTGCCGTGCCTTTTCCCACGGCATGATCGCCCAAAGAGGCGGAAAAATCTTCAACCTCTCCTCCCTGAAGGGGGTGGCGGGCTCGGCGGGGCAGGTCAATTACGCCGCATCAAAGGCGGGGGTCATCGGACTGACCAAATCGCTCGCGCGGGAGCTGGGCGGATATGGAATCAGCGTCAACGCCGTCTGTCCCGGCTTTGTGGTCACCGATCTCAACCGCCACAACGCCGGGAAAAAGCAGCGGGCCAGAGAGCAGAGCGTGCTTTTGGAAGACCGCGCGCTCGACGACCTCGTCCGGTTCCTGCTGTTTTTCGCCTCCGATCAGATCAACGGCGTGAGCGGCCAGGTGTTTCACCTCGATTCCCGCATCTGAAAAGCGGCGGCTATTACATTTGACTGGGAGATGCAGCAATATGATCACACAGGATTTGTCCCATGAACCGATCCGGTACATGAGCTGTCCGGATAAGTTCCACGTCCGGCTGGCCAATTGGCACGGCGTGCGCTATGAAATGATCTTCTCCAAAATCCTGCACAATCTGGAGTTTTCCTCCCTGGAAAAGGGGAAGACCATCGGCGAGCAGCACAGCCTGTTCGCCCTCGATTACAACGCCAAGCTGGAGACCTTCCATGGGATCACCCACGAGGACCGTCCGCTCGGCGATTTCGATGTCACCATCGAACAGGTGCTGGCCGGTCTGGAGGCGGGCAATCCCATGTTTTTTGCCCTCAAGGCGAAATTTATGCCGGACGCGGCCCAGATTCTTTTGGACATCGACTACGAGTTTCCCGTTCTGGTGCTCGCCTATGAGGAAGACCGCTTCTGGTACGGGGACTATTACGACCCGCACAGGGTGCTTTCCCTGCCCTACGACAATTTTGTGGAGGGCGTGCGGTATGGCTCGCGCGGGCGGAACCAGTATGTCGTTTATCCCAAGGTGGAAGACTTTGAAGCGCCGCCGGCGCGGGTATGGGCCGAGACGCTCCTGCAGGACCTTCCGGGCGTGCGGAAGAGGGAAACCCTGCGCGCCTTCCTCGATTATTTGGGCGACGGATACGACCTGCGCGCGGAGGAGGAACACACGGAATACGGCGGCATTCTGGCCGACAAGCTGTTCCAGAACCTGTTCCGCAGCTACCGGATTTATCCGTTGGCCGTGCAGACGGCGGCCGGCAGGCAGGAGCATCCGCCCGAGCTGGACGGACTGTTAAGCTTAATCAAGCAGCTGGAGGATTTGAGCTACATCAATCAGATGCTGGTCCACAAGGCGCGCGCGGCGGGAGAATACGGCAGGGCCGTGCGCGAGCTGCGGGAAAATTTCGCCCGGCTCGGGGAGCTGGACGGCGCGCTGGAGGAGCTGGTAAAGAAGACCTTCGCCCCTTATGTGTCCTGACAGGGGCGCATGTAGGGGCGAACATGGTTCGCCCGTTGCGGCGTCCAAATGATGGCTGCGGTAAAAAGCCCGAGGCGCAAAAGCGCCCCGGGCTTTGGTTGTTTAGCATGAAATATCATGCATTTCAACACATGATATTTGATTCGTAGTAAAATCCAAAGGAAAACACTTTTTTGTAGGTTTACGATGCATGCTAAAATAAATGAGGGTGATATTTTGGACGCTAAAACTTGTGAATCCTGTCGCCATTTCAGGCAGCATTACGTCCGCTACAGCGCCAGACGTTACCAGCCAATCAGATATGGGCACTGCGTTTTTCCACGGCTGAAACGGCGGATGACGGTTGCGCCCGCGTGTGAGTATTACGAGAAAAGAGAAAAAGGGAACCAACCCGAAGAGGTCGGCTCCCATACAAGTCTGAACGGGGAAATGCGTTTGTGGAAATAGACACCGCTCTTAAGCTTCCGGCTCAACCGAGCGTCCCGGCCCCCGCCGCGGAAAGGGAATAGTCCTTTTCCGGCAGATGAGGGTAGACGGCGCGGACGGCGCCGAGAAGCTCTTCCCTGCGCGCTTCGGCCTCCTCCGCAGGGAGGGTGGTGAGGATATCCCAAATCTCGTGGGGACCTTGCCTCCATTTCCCGGTGACGACGCCGGCAAAGCTGCCGTCGATCAGCAGGTATTGCAGGGCGTTCGCCCCGGGAAACCGCTTTTTGAGGGACGGCGCGCTGCATTTGACGAGGAAATCGGACAGGTGCAGCACAAAGACGGAGGGGGTGGGCCGTGCGTCCGAAAGGGCGGCGAGAAGCGCCGCATCCTCCCGGCGGACAAAGCCGGCCGTTCCCTCAAAGACGCAGGGGAGCAGCAGCCCTGCGGCCTCCAGAGCGCCGGTCGCGGCAGACAGCTCCCGCTTGGAAAGCCCGGTGGCCGATTGCAGACCGGCCGGGTCGCAGAAGACGGCCGCCTCAAAGAGGCGCGTCAGCAGAACAGTCAGGGCGTCTGCTTTCGGGGGAAGGGTCTCAATTTGAGGGAATTCCCGCGCGAGGGCATAAAAGCCGCGTTCCCAGTCGCAGTCGGTCTGATCCTCATAGACAAGGAAGGCCTGCTGCAATTTTTGCAGAGCGGGGGTGATCTCCTTGACCAGCATGCCGGTCGTTTCCTTGATCTGCCCGATGGTGAGGGGACCCTCGCGCTCGATGAGCTCATACAGGCGGCCTAAAAGGGGGTCGGTCAAATCGCACGGCCTGCGGTAAACGGCGGCGTAAAGAGGCAGTTCGTCGGCCAGAATGTAGCCGATGAGACCGCCCTGAAAGCGGCCCTTGATGAGAGTCCGCGCCGCGCGCAGCGGTTGGGTGAAGCGGGCGTCGCCCAGCGCGCAGCGGGGGAAGAGGGAGGGCGGGTCGCCCGGACAGGAGAAGGCGATAGGCTTGACCGGCTGCATGAGACGGAAGAGGGCGAGAAAATCGTCCCGGTCGGCGACGGGCTCGGTCAGCCGCTGGCGGGAAAGGCGCAGGGCACGGATGGCTTGATCGGTCATGGAGCGGCTCCTTTCGGGGGGGCGGCGGGAAAACCGCGCGCGTCAGACGGTCCGCGCGGCGCCGGGCATGAGCGAGATGTCGATCACGGCGTGGGAGCCGAGGTTGATTTTCTCCCCCAGACGGATGGGGATGGGACTTCGGAAGATCGGGCCGTCGCAGACGAAGGTGTGGTATTCGCCGTTTTCTCCGCAGACATCCGAGCCGGTGGCGGCGATGCGGGCCGCAAGGCCGTGCGTGAGGACTTCCCCCAGGAAGGATTCGTCCAGCCGGGCGAGGTCGACGCATTTAATCACCGCCCGAAAGCCGGCGTCGATGGTCTCATGCACAAGAGCCTCCCGCCCTTCTCCCCACAGGGGGGTGATGCAGCGCAGGCCCGCCTGATTGCACCTCTCCCGGTTCCAGGCGAGGTGATCTGCGATGTCGATGTCCCCGAAGACGGCCGCTTCGGCGCCCATCGCCTTGGCTTCCGTCAAACAGCGCTCCACCTCGGTGTGATAATTTTCCCCCGTGCAGACGCAGCGGAGAACAGGAATAGCGGCGCTCGCCGCCACTGCGTCCAGCAGGTCGGCCGTCACGCCGTGGAACCACGAACGTCCGGCCTCCTCATTGTAGGTGACAATCAGGCAGACGGGCGTGTGGCCCGCCTGAATCATGCGGTGGAGCGCCAGGGCGCTGTCCTTGCCGCAGCTGTAAAGCATGGCGAATTTCATGGACGGTCAGCCTTTCTGTCAAGAGTTCCTTGTCTGCGGATGCAATAGAAAAAGCGGCACGGCAAAAGCCGTGCCGAACAGGTGCGGGGGATGGTTTCCTTTTTATTGGTATACAGGCGTCATCCCTTGCGGAGCGGGCCTTCCGGACCGCAAACCGCCGGGCGATTACTCCTGATTGTAGCGCGAGAGGAAGAGGCGGGTGCGGTCGTTTTGCGTGTTGCCGAAGAGCTGTTCGGGCGTGCCCTCCTCGACGATGACGCCGTTGTCCATGAAGATGACGCGGTCGGCGACGCCGCGCGCGAAGGCCATTTCATGGGTGACGACCACCATGGTCATGTGCTCGGCGGCGAGGGCGCGGATGACCTTTAAAATCTCTCCGGTCAGCTCGGGGTCCAGAGCGCTGGTGGGTTCGTCAAAGAAGAGAATGTCGGGATTCATGGCGAGGGCGCGGGCGATGGAGACGCGCTGCTGCTGACCGCCGGAAAGCTGGTAGGGGTAGGCGTCGGCGCGGTCGGCAAGGCCCATTTTCTCCAGCAGGGACATGGCCGTCTGTTCGGCCTCCACTCTGGAGCGGCCGAGCACGCGGACGGGGGCCTCGGTGATGTTGCGCAGAACACTGAAGTGGGGGAAGAGGTTGAAGTTCTGGAAAACCAGCCCGAGGTGCAGGCCAATCTGCTTGCAGGCCTTTTTGTCGGCATAGACCGCCCGGGCGGCTTGGCCTTCCTTTTCCTCGGTGAAGACTAGGGTTTCCCCGCAGATGACGATTTCACCGGCGTCGACCGTCTCAAGTTGGTTGATGCAGCGCAGCAGGGTGCTTTTGCCCGAGCCGGAGGGACCGATGACGGCGAGCACGTCGCCCTCGGAGACGTCAAAGGAGATGCCCTTGAGCACCTCGACGCCGTCAAAGCTTTTTTGGATGTTTCTGACCGATAGCATTTGCATTCCGAACCCTCCTCACCGGTAGTAGTTCAGCTTCTTCTCGGCAAAGGAGAAGCACTGGCTGACGATGCCGTTCATCACGAGATAGAACAGCGCGGCGACGACAAAGGGCGCCACCGACACTGTGGAAGAGGCGTACCGCTCGGTGATCTTCATGATCTCAAAAATGACGATGGTCTGAGCGAGGGAGGTATCCTTGACCAGAGTGATGAATTCGTTGCCCATCGGCGGAAGGATGTGCTTGACGACCTGGGGCAGAATGATGCGGAAGAAGGTCTGCCCGCGCGTCAGCCCGAGCACCTGCGCCGCCTCGTACTGCCCGGCGGGCATGGCCTCTATGCCGCCGCGGTAAATCTCCGCAAAATAGGCGGCGTAGTTGAGCGAAAAGGCGATGATGGCCGACGGCATGCGCCCGAACTGAATGCCGACGATTCTGGGCAGGGCGTAGAAGACGAACATCAGCTGGAGCATCAGCGGCGTGCCGCGCATGATGAGTATGTACAGCCGCACGGGCAGGCGGATCACCGCAAATTTGGACATGCGCCCCATGGCGACGACCAGGCCGAGCGGCAGAGAGAACAGCAGGGTGGAAAAGAAGATGGTGAGCGTCTGCCCGCTGGCTTTGAACATGTCGGTCAGAAAAACCTGATAATTCATGATACCGCCTTTCTCCGCAGGGGCTGCGTCCCTCATGCGGAAGGTTTGATGGGAAATGGGAAAGCAAAGCATGGGGCCGGATGAAAATCGACCGAAAACCGGTCACAATACAGTAGGGGCGGATGAACACATCCGCCCGCTCGGCGGGAAGAGTCCCCGGCCTTTGCGGGTCGACGGGTTACACCGACCCCTACAATCTGGATTCTTTTTCCGGCGCTGCCCATGCGCCGCATCTCCGGCCCGGCAGGCCGGAAGGACCGCGGGCCTCAAAAAGGCCCGGACCTCTTTATTCCACGGTGGTGACGTCCTCGCCGAACCACTGCTTGGAGATTTCCGCGAGCTTGCCGTCCTTGGCCATCTCGCGGAGGGTTTCCTCGATCTTCTCCTTCAGGGCGTTGTCCGCCTTGCGGAAGCCGATGACGTAATCCTCAACGGCCAGGGAAGCCATCTCGCCGTTTTCATCGGTGAGGATGCGGTAGGCGTCGGGGGATTTGTTGACGTAGAACTTGGCGACGACTTCGTCGATGGCGATGGCGTCGATGAGGCCGTTTTCAATTTCCAGCACGGCCTTGGCGTAGTCGTCCACGGGGACGATCTCCGCTAAGGAGTTCTTGAATTCAACGGAAGAGTCGAGCGCGTCTTCCGCGGAGGAATCCTCCTGCACGCCCAGACGCTTGCCGGCGAGGTCGGCGAGGTTCTGGTATTCGGAATCCTTTTTCACCAGAATGATCTGGTGGTTCTGCATGTAGGGAATGCTCAGATTCAGCGCTTCGTCACGCTCGGGCGTCTTGCTGAAGCCGTTCCACAGGCAGTCGACCTGCCCGTTGTTGAGCTCCATCTCCTTGTTGTTCCACTCGATGGCCTGGAATTTGATGTCGATGCCGAGACGGCTGCCGACTTCCTTGGCGATGTCCAGATCAAAGCCGATGAGTTCGCCGGTCTGCTCATCAACGTAGCCCATCGGGGGGAAGGCGTCGTCCATGCCCATGATCAGCTCACCGGCCTGTTCCACCTTGGTCCATGATTCGTCGGTCGCGGTGGCGGACTGGGGTTCCTGCTGCTGGCAGCCGACGAAGACGAAAGCCAGTAGAAGCGCCAAAAGCAATGCGATTGTTCTTTTCATATTTTCCTCCATTTACGCAGGGCGCGTCCCTTGTGCGAACGGCCCGGAATATAACAGAGATATTTTACCTTATTACCACTCTAAAGTAAAGAGGGTTTTGCAAAATTCCGTCGAATTGCAGGAATTTTCCTTGGGGAAGAAAAGCGCCGGTTGCTTGGATACCGGCTCCTAATGTAGGGGCGAACACGGTTCGCCCGACCGGCTGTCCCCTGCGGGCGCATGCGGGCGCACACTGTGCGCCCCTACGCAGTGGATAGCGGCTCCTATGTAGGGGCGAACACGGTTCGCCCGTCCTCCTGTCCCCTGCGCTGTCTTGACAAATCCTATCTAAATGGTATTCTTGTAAGGAAAAGGAGGTGTTGCCATGCGAATCTCTACCAAGGGACGGTATGGGCTGCGCGCGATGGTCGACATCGCCGCTCACTGCGACGGAGGGCAGATTCCCATCAAAGAGGTGGCGAGAAGGCAGGATATTTCCGACAATTACCTCGAGCAGATTATCTTCCCGCTCAAAAAGGCGGGGATTGTCAAAAGCGTGCGGGGCTCTCAGGGGGGCTATCTGCTGGCCCGCCCGGCAAGGGAGATCACCGTGGGCGACGTGCTGCGCGTGCTTGAAGGGGACCTTGCGCCGGTGGAATGCCTCGCAAACGGGGGAGAGCCCTCCTGTGAACGGGCACAGAACTGTGCGTCGCTCTGCGTATGGAAGGAGCTCAAGGACGCCATCGACCGGGTGGTCGACGGCATCACAATTCAGGACCTTGTCGACCGCGCAGAACAAAACGCCGAGCTGGATTTCGGCAATTACATTTAAAGCTGTAAAAGAGGACGCGCCGCTCATCCGGGCCGCGCGTCCTCTTTTGCTGTTTCAGGGAGCGGAAAAACGGCGCCGGCGCCTCTGCATTATCCCTTCCTTTGCCTTAAAATAGCGGATATCTGTTGAATTTTGGAATGAAAATGGTATACTATGAAAATAACCGTTTCAACCCGGCAGCGCCGTCCGACGTGAAAGGGTCCCGTTTCCGCAGGCGGCCGCGTTGAAAGGAAGAGGGGCGATTTCGCCCGTCAAACAGGGAGGAACATCTATGAACGGAAAGACCTATTACATCACCACGCCGATTTACTACCCCTCGGGCAAGGCGCACATCGGCCACAGCTACTGCACGGTGGCCACAGACG
>CABSLJ010000062.1 GCA_902478455.1 uncultured Oscillospiraceae bacterium
TGTATTTGGCGCGCACCTGCGCCTCCATGCACACCTCGTCGGGCACGACCGGCTCCTCCAGGATGGGCAGGTAGCCCGGCAGGTTGTGAATTTCCACCTCGCCGCCTACGGCGTAGGCTCCGGCGCGGAAAGCGCGGTCGGTCTTGTGGCAGGCGTCGAGCATGGCGGGCATGTATTTGGCGCGCACCTGCGCCTCCATGCACACCTCGTCGGGCACGACATTGACCATATCTCCGCCCCGCGTGATGATGGCGTGCACCCGCACGTGATCGTCGTCCCGGAAGGTCTCCCTCTGGAACTGAAGGGCGCTCATGGCCAGCGTGGCGGCGTTCAGGGCGTTGATCCCGTTCTGCGGCGCGATGGCCGCGTGGGCCGCCCTGCCGAGAAAGCGCGCCTTCTTGACCACAAAGCCGTTGGTCGTGTTGTTTCCCAAAAGCAGATCGCTGTGGGTCTTGACCATGTGCAGGTGGTGGCTGACGGCGAGATTGACGTCGTCAAAGGCGCCGATGCGGATGAGTTCGCTCTTTCCGCCGCCGTATTTGATCTTCCCGGCCCGCATGAGGCCGGTCTTGTAGTCGATATCGGAAAACTCCTCCGACGGCACGGCAAAAAAGGCGACGTTGCCGTCCAGATAGGGACGGACCTCCTCATCGCTGAGGGCGAAGGCCGCGCCCAGCAGGGCGGTCAGCTGCACATGATGTCCGCAGGTGTGGGAAAGGCCCGTCTCCGGGTTGGCAAAGGGATGCTTGGGGCACTTGATGCCGTCGAGCTCCCCGAGCGCCGCCACGGTGACGCTTTGCCCGATTCGATGCTCCGCGCGCAGGTCGGCCCGCACGCCGGTCACCGCCAGTCCCTCGCGCACCGGCAGGGAGAGGGCGCGCAGTTTTTCCGCGACGATTCCCGCCGTGCGGAACTCGCGGAAGCCCGGCTCCGCGTGCTCGTAGATATCCCGCGCAAAGGCCGTCAGCTCCCCGCTTCTGCGGTCGATCACCCGTAAAATGGCCGCTTCCACATGATCCACGCCGCTTCCCCCTTTGTTTCGGCATTTTCTTTCTCCTATTATGCACCATGGCGCATCACTTCGTCAACCGGCGGACTTTTCTTCCCTCTTATGGGCAGCGGTTGCCTTTCTCCCGCCGTATTACCGCCCGGTCGCGCGGATGCGGGAAATCTCCTGCGCGTTCAGCAGCTTGTACTGATCCTCCGGAGGATGATCGCTCCGCCGAAGAAGATGGCCGGATTGCCCTGGGTACTCCTGTCGTACCGTGTGCTGTGGGCCGCCGCGTGCAGCATACCCGCGCCGGTCTCCCGCAGGCAGTAGCCGGCGTTGGCCGCCGTCACCCCGCCGCCGGGCAGAATTTCCATCCGTCCCGCCGCGTGGTCTATCATCCGTTTGATGAGCGCCGCGCCCTCGGGCACCGTGGGGCTCTGGCCGCTCGTCAGCACCCGCCCGACCCCGAGGCCGATGAGGGTATCGAGTGCGGCAAAGACGTCGGGCACCACGTCGAGCGCGCGGTGGAAGACGCTTTCCTTTGCGCCTATGACCTCCAGCATCCGCTTGCAGCGACCGGCGTCGACCGTTCCGTCCTCCTGCAGGCAGCCGAAGACAATGCCGTCCGCCCCGTGCTCCAGCAGGACGCGGGCGTCGTCAAGCATGACCTCAAACTCGCATTCGGTATAGCAGAAGCCTCCCTCGCGTGGGCGCACCATGCACACCACCGGCAGCGGTATCCGTTTTTTGACCTGTAACAGCGTTCCCACTGTGGGCGTCAGTCCCCCGTGGAAAAGGTCGCTGTTGAGCTCGACGCGGTCGGCGCCGCCGCGGTACGCCTCCACCGCGTCATCCGCCGAGCCGCAGCATACCTCAAGAAAAAATTCTCCGTTCATCTGATCATCTCCATCATGTGATACTGTTCAACCTTCCCACACAGCCGCGGGATTTCTCTTGTATTGTACCGGTTAAGCGCCCGTTCGTCAAATCCCGTCTGCTTTCGGCATCCGCCGGACCGCTTTCTCCGATGTTATACTTGCATCGGACCTGCGATCATGGTATGGTATTTTTATCTCATACCAACAACACAGGAAGTGGAACCCATGCCCTCTTTTGTCCCCCTGCTGCGCGAATACCGCGGCGATCTGCTTGATTTGACCCATATGGGTTATGTCTGCGTGGTGGATGCCGACTCCAATGTCCTCTGCTATGCGGGCGGCGCAGACGAAACCGTCTTCTACCGTTCAGCCTCCAAGCCGCTCCAGGCCCTGCCCGCCATCACCCGCGAGCTGGACCTCCGCTTCGGGCTGACGCCCGAGGAAAGCGTGCTGCTCTCCGGCTCTCACACGGGCGAGCCCTTCCACGTGGCGGCGATGGAATCCATCATGCGCAAGGCGGGCCTGTGCGAGGAACAGCTCATCGTGAAGCCGGCCGTACCCGCCGCCGTCTACGCCAATGAGGAGCGCATCCGCGCGGGGCTGCCTGCGCGCAAATACTACCACAACTGCTCGGGAAAGCACGCCGCTCTGCTGATGCTCCAGCGCGACCTGGGCGGAGAGCCCGCCGACTATTGGAAAATCGGTTCTCCGGCGCACGAGGAGGTCGAACGCGCCATCTCCGTCCTGAGCGAATGTCCGCGGGAGGATATCCGCATTGGGATAGACGGCTGCGGCGTGCCGGTCTTTGCCGTCCCGATCCAAAGCATTGCCGTCGCCTACAAAAATCTCGCTTGTCTCGATACCATCACAGACGACGCCCTGCGCACGGCGGCCGCACGCTATGTGCCCCTGATTCACCGCTATCCGCACATGATGCGCGGCACGGGCTACCTCTGTTCGGTCATCAACGAGGACTCCAACATTGTCGCCAAGGGCGGCTCCAACGGCGTTTACGGCATCGGCCTCAAGCGGGAGCGCCTCGGCATTTCCTTAAAGCTTGCCGACGGCACCGAGCACCTCTGGCCTTTCTTGATCTCCTGCATCCTCCGTCAGATCGGCTACCATGACGAGGGCACCCATGCACGCCTGCGCGCCCTGCATTCGGGCATTCTGGTAAACGACAACGGCCGGCAGGTGGGCCGCTGCGAGCCCGCTTTTTCTTTGGAGCGGGTGATTCCTTAACAGTTTGTTTTCTGTAAAGATAACAGCGTACTCCGCTATAACCAGCAGAAATCATCCTAACAGCAAGAGGAGCAAAAGGACAGTGAATTTCTTTTGCTCCTCTTGCTTATTTTTCGGCGATTGTGCAGCGTTCCACTGCATACTCCAGAAATTTACCAATCAGCTCGTTGCGGCTGTAGCCCGTTTGTGCAGCAATAGTATTGATTTTCTCAGCCAGCTCTTCCCTCCCTCTAAACATAAACCATCCGGGACCGGCATCCAAAAAGCCGGTCCCGGATGGTTTTGTTTATTCTCCGAAAAGGTCCTTGAGCTTGTCAAAAAAGCCCTTTCGCTTCTGATAGTTCTTTTCTCCCGCGCTCTCATCAAACTCTTTCAGGATGTCTCTCTGCTTCTGGGAAAGGTTTTTCGGCACCTCAATGGACACCCGCACAAACTGATCTCCTCTGCCGCGGCCGCCCAGATGGGTGATTCCCTTGCCCTTGAGTTTGAAGACGTCTCCCGGCTGAGTGCCCTCATGCACCTGGTAGCTGACCTTGCCGTCGAGCGTGGGCACAACCACCTCCGCGCCGAGCGCCGCCTGGGAGAAGGTCAGCGGCAGCTCGCACCAGACGTCGTCCCCCCTGCGTTCAAAGATGGGGTGGGGACGGACATTGACAAACACATGCAGGTCACCCGCCGGGCCGCCGTTATAACCGGCGTCCCCCTGGCCGGACACCTGCAGCACCTGCTCGTCGGCAATGCCGGCCGGCACCTCCACCTCCAGTTTGTGGGTGGAACGCACACGGCCGTGGCCCGCACAGGCCGGGCAGGGGGTTTCAATCACCTTGCCCGAGCCGCCGCAGCGGTCGCAGGTGCGGGAGGTCTGCATTACGCCGAAGGGGGTCCGCTGGCTGATGCGCGCCTGACCGGAACCGTTGCAGTTCGGGCAGGTTTTGGCCGAAGTCCCCTTTTTGGCGCCCGAACCGCCGCATTCGGCGCAGGTACTCACCTTCGGGTAGGAGATTTCCTTCCTGCAGCCCTTGGCCGCCTCCTCAAAGGAAATGTTGACCACCGTTTCGGTGTCTCCGCCGCGGCGCGGCGCGTTGGGATTGGACTGCCGCCTTCCGCCGAAGCCGCCGAAGAAGGAATTGAAGATGTCTCCTAGGTCGATGTCCGCGCCGAAGGGGCTGCCTCCAGCCGCGCCGCCGCCGTAGCTCGGGTCGACGCCCGCGTGGCCGAACTGATCATAGCGTGCGCGCTTTTCCTTGTCGGAAAGCACCTCGTACGCCTCGTTGACCTCTTTAAACTTGGCCTCCGCTGCTTTGTCCCCCGGGTTCAAATCGGGATGGTACTGTTTGGCCAATTTGCGATAGGCCTTCTTGATCTCATCTTCCGATGCGCCCTTGGACACACCCATTACCTCATAATAGTCCCGCTTATCCGCCAAACACGATCACTCCCTAAACCCGAAACAAGAGGGGGCCGGTTGCGCCTTCCCCCTCTGTTCCTATTCGTTCTTTCCGCCGGTTGCCCCGGCGGTCTGTCGGCCCGCCGTCGCGCGGGCCGGTTGTCTGCTGAAAGACTATTTCTGATCCTTGTCGTCGACATCCTTGTAGTCAGCCTCGTAGACGTTATTGCCGTCGGGGGCTGCGCCGGGCGCTCCCGCGCCGGGGTTCGCGCCGCCCTGGGGCGCATTCTGCTGGTACAGCTTGGCGGAAACCTCATAAAGCGCCTTCTGGAGCTCCTCGGTCTCGGTCTTGATGGCCGCGGCGTCGTTTTTACCGATGGTTTCGCGCAGGGACTTGACCTTGGCGTTCAGGTTATCCTTATCGGCGGAATCGAGCTTGTCGCCGTTTTCACTGATGATCTTTTCCACCTGATAGCAGAGGTTTTCAGCCTCGTTCTTCGCGTCGACCTCTTCTCTTCTCTTCTTATCTTCAGCAGCGAACTGCTCGGCCTCGCGGACGGCCTTGTCGATGTCGTCCTTGGACATGTTGGAGCTCGAGGTGATGGTGATCTTCTGCTCCTTGCCGGTACCGAGGTCCTTGGCGTAGACGTTGACGATGCCGTTGGCGTCGATGTCGAAGGTGACCTCGATCTGCGGGATGCCTCTGGGCGCGGGCGCGATGCCGGTCAGATGGAACAGGCCAAGCTGCTTGTTGTCGCGCGCGAACTCGCGCTCGCCCTGCAGAACGTTGATTTCCACCTGGGTCTGGCCGTCGGCCGCGGTGGAGAAGATCTGGCTCTTCTTGGTCGGGATAGTGGTGTTGCGGTCGATGACCTTGGTCATCACGCCGCCCATGGTTTCCACGCCGAGGGACAGGGGCGTGACGTCGAGAAGCAGCAGACCCTTGACGTCGCCGCCGAGCACGCCGGCCTGCAGCGCCGCGCCGATGGCGACGCACTCGTCCGGGTTGATGCCCTTAAACGGCTCTTTGCCGATGAAATTCTTGACCGCGTCCTGCACCGCGGGAATTCTGGAGGAACCACCCACCATGAGGACCTTGTCGAGCTGGCCGGCGGAGAGGCCGGAGTCGTTCAGCGCCTGGCGCACCGGGCCCATCGTCTTTTCCACCAGGTCGGCCGTCAGCTCGTTGAACTTGGCGCGCGTGAGGGTCAGGTCGAGGTGCTTGGGGCCGGTGGCATCGGCCGTGATAAAGGGCAGGTTGATGGCGGTGGAGGTCACGCCGGAAAGCTCGATCTTCACCTTCTCGGCCGCCTCCTTGAGGCGCTGCATGGCCATCTTGTCATTGCTCAGATCAATGCCGCTCTCCGCCTTGAAGGAGGCGACCATCCAGTCGATGACGCGCTGGTCGAAGTCGTCGCCGCCCAGGCGGTTGTTGCCGGCGGTGGCGAGCACTTCCTGCACGCCGTCGCCCATCTCGATGATGGAAACGTCGAAGGTGCCGCCGCCGAGGTCGTACACCATGACCTTCTGGTCGCTCTCCTTATCGATGCCGTAGGAAAGGGCGGCCGCCGTCGGCTCGTTGATAATGCGCTTGACGTCGAGACCGGCGATCTTGCCGGCGTCCTTGGTCGCCTGGCGCTGGGCGTCTGTAAAGTAGGCCGGAACGGTGATGACGGCAGAGGTGACGGTGTCTCCTAGGTAGGCTTCGGCGTCCGCCTTGAGCTTTTGCAGGATCATCGCCGAAATTTCCTGCGGGGAATAGGATTTGTCGTCAATCTTTACCTTGTAGTTGCTGCCCATCTCTCTCTTGATGGAGGAAACGGTGCGTTCGGGATTGGTGATCGCCTGGCGCTTGGCAACCTGGCCGACCATGCGCTCTCCCGTTTTGGAGAAGGCCACCACGGAAGGCGTGGTGCGCGCGCCCTCTGCATTGGCGATGACGACCGGCTCGCCGCCTTCGATGACCGCCACGCAGGAGTTTGTAGTGCCCAAGTCAATACCGATTGTTTTTGCCATGATAAAGTCCCCCTAAATTCAGTTGGTTTATGATTAATTTGCCACCTTGACCATTGCGTGGCGTATGACCTTGTCTTCCATTTTATAGCCCTTCTGGAACACTTCGACGATGGTATTTTCCCCCGCCGCTTCGTCCTCCACATGGGCCACCGCGTTGTGTAGTATGGGATCGAACGGCTCGCCCGCCGCGCCGACCGGCTCGACCTTGAGCTTTGTGAGCGCGTCTCGCAGCTGCGTAACGGTCAGCTCGATGCCCTTTGCGTAATCTTCGGCCTTGCCCTCATGGATTTCGAGCGCTCGCTCGAGGCTGTCCGCCACCGGCAGCAGGGCGGTCACAGCCGCCGCCACGGCGTCCCGGTAGATGGCCGCCTTTTCGCGCTCGGTGCGCTTGCGAAAGTTGTCGTACTCGGCCGCCGTCCGCAGGAAGAGTTCCTTTTGCGCGGCGAGCTCCCTTTGGAGCTTTTCCGTTTCACCCGGCTCGGAAGGCTGTTCCGCCGTCTGTTCCCCGGCCTTTTCCGCTTCTTCCTCCGCCGCGGTCTTCTTTGCCGGCTCGTCTTGCTCTGTATGGGATTTCTTTTCCTTTTCCGATTTGCTCAATCCGATTGGCTCCTTTCAAGCCGTTGTCCCGGGCGGACCGGGGAAACGGCGTCCTGTCATTCAATATCGAGAATCTCGCTGAGCAGGGTTCCCACGCTGCGGGCGAGATATTCGAGGCTTGTGATCATGCGGGCGTAGTCCATTCTCGTCGGTCCGATGACGCCGATGGCCCCCGCCTCATTGCCGGCGAGCGAATACCGCGCCACCACGACGCTGGAATCCATCAGCTCGGGCCGCTCGTTCTCTCTGCCGATGAGCACCCTGACCGAGCCGCCCTGGTGCAGCAGCAGCTGTGCGAGCTCCTTGCGGTGGTTGAGGAATTCAATCACCCGGCGTGTGCTCATCAGCTCCGATTCGGGAAAAAACAGCAGATTGGTCTCCCCCTCCAGCCGGACGTCGGCGGCGAGGGCGTCCTTGGCCGCCTCGAGCACCGCCATGAGCACGGCGGGCAGCAGCATGGCCATATCCCCAAGCGTGACCGCCATCGACTGGATGTAAGCCGGCGTGATGGAAGCCAGTGGGAGTCCCCGCAGCTTCTGATTGACCAGCCGGTAGAAGACCCGCAGGATATCGGGCGTCAGATCGTAGTCGCACCGGAAGGCGCGCGTCTTGATCATCCCGAAGGAGGTCATCAGCATCACCATGCCCGAGCGCCGCCCCGTCTGCACAAACTCGATGTTGCGCACCGTGGCGTCCTCATCGGTGGGCGACGTGGAAACCGCCGCCATCTTGGTCAGGCGCGCAAGCATCTGGGAGGCCTCCTCCAGCAGCCGCTCCGGGTCGTCCGCCGCAGCGGTCAGGATGGAATCGATGTACCGCTGCTCCTCCTCCGGCACCGGCTTGGGCTGCATCAGCCGGTTGATGTACAGCCGGTAGCCCAGATGAGAGGGCACGCGTCCCGCCGAGGTGTGCGGCTGCTCGAGCAGGCCCATCTCGGCAAGCTCGGCCATCTCATTGCGGATGGTGGCGGAGGAAACCGGAAAATCGAGCGCCTCGCACAGCGCCTTGGAGCCGACCGGCTCGCCCGTGGCGACGTAGGTTTCCACAACAGCCTTTAAAATTTTAAGCTTTCTTTCCCCCAAATCCATTGTTATCACCCCTCGGGCGGAAAGCGTTTAGCACTCTCGCTATTCGAGTGCTAATCTAATACTTAATTTACCATTCCCTGCGCAGAAAGTCAATATTCCATTTGTAAACGAATTGTGAAATCCATTGAAAAATCGCCCGCCCGCCTTGTCGAAAGCCCTCAAAATCCGGTCTTTCGGTCGCGCTTGCCGGGATTCTAATCCGGGTCGCTCTTTCATAGCCATCCTGCGTCCATTCTTCTCCGGATATTTGCATGTTCGAAAACCGCTCTCTTGGACGCCTGCAAAAAGGAGGCGAAAATTTGGCCGCAAAAAAATGGGCCGTCCCACAGACAAGCCCAAAGAGTTTTTCTTAAAATCAGCACGCATCAGCTTGCATGGCGCCGTCCTCTGCGCGCCCCCGGCAATCCGGCGGAGGTACAAAAACCGGATGGCCCTCATCTCTCCCTCCACGCCAATCAGAGAGCCGTTTACACCACCTGGAACAGGTAGAACTTGAGATAATCGGTCTCCGGCACGTTCCAGAGGATGGGATGATCGGGGGCCTGCTGACGGGCCTCGATCTGCCGCAGGGAGACCGCCGCGTCGGCCGCCGCGCTGCGGAGCATCTCACGGAAAAGCGCGTCGGTCATGAAATGGGAACAGGAGCAGGTGGCGAGGTAGCCGCCCCTGGGGAGCAGCTTCATCGCTTTGAGATTGATCTCCTTGTATCCCCTGGCGGCGTTGCGGACCGTCTGGCGGGATTTTGTGAAGGCGGGCGGGTCGAGGATGATAAAATCGTAATCCCGGCGCTTCTCCGCCGCCATTTGGGTTAAAAGGTCGAAGACGTCGGCCGTCCGGAAATCCATCACGCCCTCGAGCCGGTTGCGGCGGGCGTTCTCTCGGGCCATGGAGACGGCCTCCTCGGAGATATCCACACTGGTCACATGGGCGGCGCCGCCCATGGCGGCGTTCAGACCGAAGGAACCGGTGTGGGTGAAGCAGTCGAGCACCCGCTTGCCCCGCGCCAGACGCGCGGCCGCCCGGCGGTTGTATTTCTGATCCAGGAAAAAGCCGGTTTTCTGGCCGTTTTCCACGTCCACGGCATACCGGACGCCGTTTTCCACGATTTCGGTCACCGGGGACGCGGGAAGCGCCGCGCCCTCCAGCGGGAACCAGCCCTTGCCCTGCTCCAGGCCCTCCTTTTCGCGCAGGCCGACGTCGTTGCGCTCAAAGAGCCGGGCGATGCGCTCCCCCTGTCCGTTGAGGATGCGGCGGAGTCCCTCAAACAGCATGGGCTTGATGCGCTCCATGCCCAGGGAAAGCACCTGAGCCACCAGCAGTTCACCGTAGCGGTCGACCGTCAGACCGGGGAGCTGGTCGGCCTCCCCGTGAATCAGACGGCAGCACTGAAAATCGTCGCCGGGCATGACCGTCCGGCGGTACTGAACCGCGTATTCCAGCCGTCTCAGCCAGAAGGCTCTGTCAAACCGGTCGTTGGCATTGCGCGACAGGATGCGGACGGTGATCTTGGAATGACTGTTGTAAAAACCGGTGCCGAGGTAGCTCCCCCCGGCGGAAACGACGTCCACAAGCCCGCCGTTTTCCGGCGCGCCGACGAGCGAACGGATTTCCTCGCCATACACCCAGGGATGCCCGCCGACAAGGGCCTTTTCCCCCTTGGGGGTGACGACGGCGATGGGATAATCGCGTTTCTGTTTCATGCAAAAGCTCCTTTGCCCCGGCGGCGCGCCTATGCGCCGCCTGTTGATATTGCGCCGCGGTCGGTCATTCCCGTCCGTAAACCTCGCGGTAAAGGCGCTTCCGGCAGGCCGTAAAGGCCTCCTCGCCAAGCGGCGAGGGATAGCTCATGATGCACAGGGGAAGGTCCTTCTCCCCCTCCTGCAGGGGAGGCTGTACATAAGGGAAGGGATTCAGATGAAAGCCGTACCGTTCATAAAAGCCGATGCGCCGGGCGGAGACGTCGTCGTGCGCCGGTTCTACCTCCAAGATGACCGGACGTTCATCCCGCGCGAGAAATTCGGCCAGCAGCTTTCCGCCAAGACCGCCGCCGCGCGCCGCGCGGCTGACCGCCAGATGCTCCACAAAGCGAAAGTCTTCAAACTCCCAGGAGGCCAGAAAGGCGATCACCCTCCCCGCTTCGTCCCGCCGCACCGAAAGATGGTATGCCTCGTGGGAAAGTACCCTTTTCTGCCCTTCATAGGTGCGCTTTTCGCTGCTGGGAAACGCCTCGTCCAGGATGGCGAAAACCTCCTCAAACAGCCGCTCGTCCATCACGACCATCTCTCCTTTCGCTCGCGCGCCCGCAAGCGGGGCCATTTTGAGCCATCTTACCATACCCGCAAGCGGAAAGCAACCCCCGGCGCGCTGCGACGGGCATTCCCTTGCCGGAAGCTGCGAAAAAATCTGCTCCCTCTTCCTTCCGGTTCCGTGAAGGCGGAACGCGAGTCGTTCTCTTCCGCTGCCACCCACGGCAAATCCATACATCTCCCGGTCTAATAAAACCGGATTTTGCGCAAAAGACTCCCGCCGCTCCGAAAAAGGGCGGCGGGAGTTCCTTTTTCCATCTATTGGACCGAGCTCTCCGGCACGGCGGGCAGGTTGCTTAAATTATTGCCCTCGCTGCCGTCGGGCAGGGTGCGCAGATATTCGCTGCCGTTGCGTGTGGCCACGCCCACGCCGTTGATCTCCCCTTGCTTTGCCAGGGCGACGCCCTGCTCCTTGGAGACGATCTCCCCGTTGGACAGCTGGTAGCCGGTCACGCGGCCGCTGCTTTTGACCAGACCGGTGATGTCCTTTGCGTCCGGCTTGGGCTCGGGATTGACCACATTGATTGCCGCCGGCAGGTTGCCGATTCTTCCGTCGTTTTTATCTCCCACATTGACACCTCCTGTCAAGCCGCCCCTCACGCGGCAGAGAGACCGCGCGGGCGTGCTTTTTTACTTTTTCTTAGTGTGTCTTCCTCCCCGCCCGATTATGAAGGACTTTCAAAAATAAAAGACAAGTCGCGTCTTTCTCCGCATATAAGTTACAGGAGGAAAATTCACATTTCTCTTCCCTGAAAACACGAGGTGTATGCAATGAAAAAAAGAGTCTTTCTCTTCAACGCCCTTCTGCTGACCGGGGCCTCCCTGCTCGCGCGGACCCTTTCCATCGGCTTTCGGGTGTCCATCTCCAATAAAATCGGGGCGGAAGGCATCGGCCTGTACCAGCTGATCTGCACCGTTTTTCTCTTTGCCGTCACCTTCTCCACGGCGGGCGTCAGCCTGTCGGTCACCCGCCTGGTCACCGACGCCATGGCCCAGAAGCGCCACTGCCACATCCGCGACGTCCTCAAAAAAAGCTTCTTTTTGAGCCTTTCCCTCTCTCTGACGGCGGCGGGCGTCCTTTTCTTCTGCTCCGAACAGATCGCCGTCTTCCTCCTGCACGACGCGCGCACCGCCTCCTCCCTGCGCATTCTCGCCCCCAGTCTCCCGTTTATGGCTGTCTCTTCCTGCTTCCGCGGCTACTTCATCGCCGTGCGCAAGGTGATGGGTTCGGTCAGCGAGCAGCTCTTCGAGCAGGTGGTCAACATCGTCGTCACCATGGTCATGATCGACCGTTTTTCCCCCTATGGACTGGAATACGCCTGCTGCGCCGTGGTCATCGGCACCACGGTTTCGGAGCTTACCTCCTGCGGCTTCTCCTTTCTGCTCTACGTCCGCCAGCGCCGAAAGCAGCGCTGCGCCCAGCAGAAGCAGCCCGGCTCCTTCAAAAAAATCATGGGGATCACCTTTCCCGTCACCATCAGCTCCTGCCTGCGTTCGGGGCTGAGCGCCATCGAGAACATCCTCATCCCCGGCGGATTGCGCAAGTCGGGCGCCTCGCCCGAGCGCGCCCTCGCCGGCTACGGGCTGCTTTCCGGCATGGTGATGCCCGTCATCCTCTTCCCCTCGGCCTTTCTCTCCTCCTTTACCACCCTCCTCGTGCCCGAGCTTTCGGAGGCAAACGCCATGCGGCACAAAAAAAACATCAGCTACATGACCGGCCGGGTCCTGCAGCTGACGGCTCTTTTCTCCATCCTGGTGATGGGCGTCTTCTTCTTTTTCCCCGATGAGCTCGGCCGGGCGGTCTACCGCACGGCGGAATCGGGTCCCTACCTGCGGATGCTCGCCCTTCTTGTGCCGCTGATGTACCTCGACAGCGTCGTCGACGGTATGCTCAAGGGACTTGGCCAGCAGATGCACTCGATGGCCTATAACGTTGTGGATTCCTCTCTACGGGTGGTAATGATCTATTTTCTCATCCCGCTGATGGGCATTCACGGGTACATCGTCGTCCTCTATGCCAGCGAAATCTTCAACTTCACGCTCAGCCTGGGCCGGCTGATGAAGGTGGCCGACCTGCGGCCCAGACTCTGGAGCTGGATCATAAAGCCCCTCTTTTGCGTCGCCCTGCCCGGCTTTCTGCTCGGGAACCTCAGTCCGCTGCTCGCCCCCTACCTTTCTTCCGACGTTGCACGCGTCGTCCTCGCCATTTCCCTGACCGTGCTTTCCTATTTCGCCCTGCTGCGCCTGACCGGCTCTCTGCGTCAGGAGGATATCACCTGGATGAAGGAAATCCTTTCCTTAGGCCGGAGAAGAAAGGACAATCTGCCCCAAGCGCCGCACGGACAGCGCGCGCTTTGAGCGCCGCCATACAAATTTCCAGGCCAAAGCCCGTACCACAACGAAAGCCGCCGCGCCTCCCTCGGATGGCCGCTGTCCTGCGTCCGGCCGGGCTTATAGTCAATTCTTTTCCCGTCTGCATACCGCGGCGCCCGAATCTCGACAGGAAACGCCCCCTCCCAGCTGCTAAAATACTGAGAGGGGGTACCTCGTATCAATCGGCTGATCCGCTTTTCTTTTCCATGCGCCGGCAACGCTGCTGCGCTGCCGCCACCCCTTCCAGGTGCTTGTTGATGATCTCCTCCACGATTGCAACCTGTTCCTCCGGCAGACGGCGCAGCCGTTCTACCAGACCGGAAACATCGTTCGGGGGGCATTCCTCCATTAGAATGGCGTCGCTGGACACCACCAGCACCTCGCACAGCCTTATGAGCGTATGGATGGAAATCCCCACCGCCC
>CABSLJ010000063.1 GCA_902478455.1 uncultured Oscillospiraceae bacterium
GGCAACCTACTTTTTTCACGTATTTCATCCCCCTAGATTCGCATTCCGTTGCGTCGTCAACCCCTTATATCACAATATTTCACTATATACCGATTGTTTTCCCTCCCAAATCTATTCATAATGGATATCTCTATTATATGTTGCCCCCATTCATTGTGCAAGCGGCAAAAAAGCTCCGCCGTACACGACCGGCTGGACCGCCCCTCTCCGCGCTCCGCCCGGCTTTTTGCGCTCTTCTTGCAGAAGACATCCGGCAATTTGTTTGCTTTTTTCATCTTTTCGATTAAAATCGTCTCTTCTTCTGCGCTGCTTTTATCGATTATAATGGGATTATCGCAGGGACCCCCTCCGAAATTGAGTAAAATGAACCGAATGAAAGGAGACGGATGCGATGAATGTCGTTCGGATGCGCCGGACCATCGCCGCCTTTTTGTCTTTGTTCTGCCTGATTTCCTGCCTCGCTTCCTGCCGGCAACAGCCGGAGGAGCGGGAAACCTCCGCCAGCGCTCTTCTGGCCGACGTGGCCCGGAATTACGCCGAAGCCAGTTCCTTTACGGGAACCATCGGCACGCAGATGCATTTGACGCAGGACGGCAAGACCGTTGAGTCAAGCCTCAATTACGACATGGAATATGTCGTCTCCCCTTCCTCTCTCCATCTGAAGGGAGAGCTCACCACCAACTATGAGGGCGACGAAAACACGGTGGAGATTGAAAGCTATTCGATCCCGGACGGGGACGAATATCTGCTGTACAGCCGCATGAGCACCAAATGGACCAAGGAAAGCGCCGATGTGGAACAGGGAACGGCGGTGGACAATGTTCTCTTCTCCCGTCTGGCCGAGCTCGGCGATGAAGGCCTGACGCTTGAACCCGACTTTGCCGACTTCAACGGCCAAAGCGTCTATGTGGTAAAGGCCGTCCTCACGGGCGAAGCCCTTTCTCCCTTCCTAAACCTGGTGGAGGACGGCGGGGCCGCCGTGGAACCGTCTTCCCTGGAACAGGCTGCGGCCGATGTTGTGCTCTACGTCTATGCGGACTCCAAATATCCCGCCTCCCTTTCGGTCGCCTTCCGAGACGAAGGCAACGAGCTTCCCGACCTGCTGGGCTTTGAGGGCGCCACGCTCGACAGCATGAGCATGACCTATACCTACGAGGCGTTCAACTCCCTTTCCTCCATCAGCGTTCCCGACGAGGTCAAAACCGCCGCCGAGCTCAATGAAATCTACAACACCGTCGTCGATGATCAGACCAGCCGTCCCCTCGAGCGCGACGAAGACGGCAACTATGTTCTGGGGGACTTTTACGACAATCAGTACACCGTTTCCATCGCCCCACGGAAAAATTTCACCATCGATGAAACCAACTCAGGCAGCGGCTGGATTTATTTTTCCTGTCTGACCGATCAGGGAGAGATCAGCGGAACCTACTATCTGATGCCGATGACCGAAGAATACGGCGTGGAGGACATCACCTCCGAACTCGATTACGATTATGAATCCTTCCTCGCTTACGATGGGTGCGAGGCCACCAAAATCGACCGACTGGTCTCCTATGAAATCGACGGCCGGGAGGCCGTAATGGACCGCTTTGACTTCACCTACACCGAGGAAGGTTACCACGGTTCCATGCGGAACTACTGCATGGTGCTCGATGTGGACGAAGGTCTGGTGCTTCAGTGCATCGTCTCCGAGGTGCTCTTCGCGCCGGAGAACGAATCCATGTTCGACGACGACGAGATGGCCTATGAAGTGCTTTCCAATATCATTTATCAATAAATCTCCTTTTCACAAACCGGAATAACCGGCTTGACCTCCGCGTTATCGTGTCACAAAAGCCACGGAATCTCGCTGCAAGGCGGCGGCCTTCTGTGGTTTTTGTGTACTCGACGAAATACCGATTCCAATCTGAGGTGATGACAATGAAAACACAGCGCATTCTCTTTGGCTGCGCCTACTATGACGAATACATGCCCTGCGAACGTCTGGAAGAGGACGTCCGCATGATGCTGGAGATGGGCGTCAACACGGTGCGCATCGGCGAATCCACCTGGGGAACCATGGAACCGCACGAGGGCGTCTTTGACTTTACCCACATCGACCGTGTGCTCGACGCGATGGAAAAAGCCGGCATCTCGGTCATCGTCGGCACGCCGACCTACGCCGTTCCCGCCTGGCTCGCCAAAAAACACCCCGACGTCATCGCGCGGACCACAAAGGGACCCGGCCTGTACGGCGCGCGGCAAAATATGGACATCACCCACCCGGCCTATCTGTTCCACGCCGAGCGCATGATCCACCGGCTGATGGAGCATGTCAGGGCGCGGTCGTGCGTCATCGGCTATCAGCTCGACAATGAGACCAAACACTACGACACCGCGGGAGAGGCCGTGCAAAAGCAGTTCATCGACTACCTCAAGGAGCGCTTTCCCGACATTGGAGCCATGAACGCCGCCTTCGGCCTCAACTACTGGAGCAACCGCATCAGCGCATGGGAGGATTTTCCCGACGTCGTCGGCACCATCAACGGCAGTCTTGGCGCCGAATTTGACAAGTTCCGCCGCCGTCTGGTTGAGCGCTTCCTCTCCTGGCAGGCGGACATCGTGCGCGAATACCTGCGCCCCGGTCAATTTCTGACTCAGAATTTCGACTACGAATGGCGGGACTATTCTTTCGGCGTGCAGCCTCTGGTCGACCATTTCCGCGCGGCGGAGGCTGTCGACGTGGCCGGCGTGGACATCTACCACCCTTCCCAGAGCAGGCTGACCGGGGCCGAAATCGCCTTTGGCGGGGACGTCAGCCGTTCCCTGAAGCGGGACAACTATCTCGTCCTGGAAACGCAGGCTCAGGGGCATGCCGACTGGATGCCCTATGACAATCAGCTCCGCATGCAGGCTTTCAGCCACATTGCTTCGGGCGCGAACAGCGTCATGTACTGGCACTGGCATTCCATTCACAATTCCTATGAAACCTACTGGAAGGGCATCCTAAGCCATGACCTCCTCCCCAACTCCGTTTACCGGGAGCTGTGCTCCCTAGGACGGGACCTGCGGGAGCTCTCCCCGCAGCTGCGCAACCTTAAGAAGAGAAACGACGTCGCCCTTCTGATCAGCAATGAATCGCTCACCGGACTGCAGTGGTTCCCCGTCGACAACGGCTGGTCGGATTGCAATTACAACGACGTCGTCCGTTGGGTGTACGACAGTCTCTATGAACTGGGCGTTGAATGCGATATTCTCTGGCCCGGCGCGTCGGAGGAGGAAATGAAAACCTACCGGATGATCGTCGTCCCGGCGCTGTACAGCGCGCCCGACTCCCTTCTGCAAAGCCTTGTCCGCTATGTGGAGGCGGGCGGAGAGCTCTTTGTCACCTTCAAAAGCGGTTTCTGCGACGAATATCTCGCCGTCTCCACCGACCGGCAGCCCCATCTGCTGCGCGAATGCTGCGGGGTTACCTACCAGCATTTTACCATTCCCGAGGAAGTCGGTCTGATCTCCTGCCGGGAAGCGCTTTCCATAGAAGACGCGCCCTGTCTGCATTTTATGGAGCTGCTTGTCCCGGAAACGGCCGAGACGCTCCTGCAATACCGTCACCCCCAATGGGGCAAATACGCCGCCATGACCCGCAACGCCTACGGCAGGGGACACGCCTCCTACCTGGGCTGTATGACCGATAAAGAAACCCTCAAGCGCCTGTTTTCCCATCTGTTCTCTCTGCCCGACTGCCCGGTGCGGCCGGTATCGAACTGCCGCTTTCCTCTGGTCGTCCGCACCGGCTGGAATGAAGCCGGACGCCGGATGCTCTTTTATTTCAACTATTCGGACGAAACGCGGGAGGCAGTCTACTCCTTTGCCGCCGGTGTCGATCTGCTGACCGGCCGTCCTGTCGGCACGGGAGAGATTCTTGTGCTTCCTCCTTGGGATTTCGCCGTCATTGAGGAAGGCTGAGCGTTTTCCCCTTCCTTTCCTGTGTGCATGGAGAAGGATGTCCGACGCAACAGAGACGCTTTACCGGGGCCGATGCAACCGATCGGCCCCATTGCTTTGCATACAATGCAAAGCCGAAACCCACCATACGGCAGATGACGGCCGCACAAAACATTCTCTCTTCTCCTCCGCGGGCGCTCGGAAGCGCACCGCAAGAAAACGGGGAAGACCGGCGGCTTCCTCTTCGAAAACGCCCCCTTCCGCCGGGGAGCAGCCGACCGGGAAGAGACCGCCTGCGCGCCCCGGCAAGGCCAAGACCTGCCGACATACAGCGACGGCAGGTCTTTCCTGAGGGGGGTATGAAAAAAGATAAGGCGTAGGCAAACGATGAAACCTGCTGTTATCTGACGTCGGCCTGTTCATCGGCGCAGTAATCGAAGAAATCAAAATCGGCGTAGTGCCGGTGGAAGAGGCGGTCGGTGACCGCCATGCCCACAAAAGCTCCGGTGAATTCGCCGTAGCGGCAGTATTCGTCCGAGAGGCGGGAGGTATCAAAGGACGGGCCGATTTCCTCAAACCGGTCCCCGTCGTACGACCAGGAAAAACGCATCTCCCTGCCCTCGACCGAAAGGTGCAGGTAAACCGGCCCGTCGTCAAGCTGGACTCTGTCTTCGAGATATTCGGTCACTTCGCCGTTTTCCAGCCGGGTGACGATGAGCGCCGGCCCCTCGAGCGATTCACTGTAGTATTTGCGTAAAAAGAGATAATTCATATTGTCGTAGTAGGCGACGAGACCTGCGCTGTGCTGGAAAACCGTCGGTCGAAATTCCATCTTGGTGGTGATGCCGGCACGCACCGAAGTCAGCTTGCGCGCCACGAGGCTCGCGCGGTTGAGCGAGCACAGCGATTCCTGACCGGTCATCCGCAGATGGCCTGGCCGCGCGCTCAGGCTGGTAAAGCCGCGCGGATCGATCCTCGGCGCGTAATAACAGAGAGAAAGGCGCGCGTCCTCGAAGTCGTCATAGCCGGGCGTCGGCTCCGGCTCCTCCTGCGGCAGACGGCTCGGCTGCACATACTCCCGGGCAAGGTTGCCCCCGCCCGCCATCCGCAGCCAGCCGTCCGGCGTCCACTCCATCCGCTGGATTGCCGTTTCCCGGCCAAGCGTACAGCGCAACTCGGGCACAAAGGGGCGGCTGCACAGATGAAACAGAAAGGTTTCTCCGAACGGCGTCTCCACAATACTCCCATGCCCGCTCTTTTGCAGCACCGAATGAGGGTTGTAGTAGTGCGGCTTGAGGTGGTCGGTGTCGGTCCGTTCAGAAAGCTCTCCCGGGCAGGAGGTAAGGATGGGGTTGTGCGGGTCGCTCTCATAGGGACCTTCGATTTGCCTAGACCGGCCGACCGTCACCGAATGGGCGTATCCGGTGCCGCCCTCGGCGCACATCAGGTAGTAGTAATCTCCGCGCCGGTAGAGGTGGGGACCTTCGATGCAGCCGCGGTCGGTTCCGCCGTGCCAGATGCGCCTGGGACGACCGACAATCCGCCGGGCCTCGGCGTCATATTCCGCCAGACAGATGGGGCCCGGCTTTTCGTACTGACTCCTGGTCTCCCATTCCAGAGAAACCAGCCATTTTCTTCCGTCCGTATCATGGAAAAGGGAGGCGTCAAATCCCGCCGAATGCAGATAGACCGGCTCGCTCCACGGTCCTTCGACCTCCGGGGCGGTAATGAGAAAGTTGTCCACGTCGAAGTAACGGGCATTCATGGAGTTCATCACGCCGTAAACCAGGTAAAAAAGGCTGTCCGCCTCGCACCAGGTCAGACAGGGCGCCCATATTCCCTTGGCCGAAGGGAGCTTGCGCAAATCGGCTTTGGTCTCATCCTGCAAGCCATGGGCCGCCAGCCGCCAGTGGGTCAGGTCTTTCGAATGGTAAATCGGCACGCCGGGAAACCATTCAAAGCTGGATACGGCCAAATAGTAGTCGTCCCCCCTCCTGCACACGCAGGGGTCTGCGTTAAACCCGGGCAGGATTGGATTCTTGATCATGCGCCTCGCTCCCTTCCACGCGCCGGAAGACGCGGTTGATGAGATGAGAAATTCCCAGGGCGATCGACGAAATTCCCAGTGAAATCCACAGGGACATCATCAGATCGAAAATGCCTTCCACAAAAGCGGTCAGCAACACAGGCGCCGCCGCCAGGCCCAGCATCAGAACGCTGTAGGGCAGATAGCGGAGGCTGAGCACAAAGGCGTTGCGCACCGTATTTTTGACGGTATTGTCATATCGCGCTAAGATAGGCGCCGCATAGAGCGCGGCCAGCACGCAGAGCACGACCAGCGCCGCCTCCACGAGCTGGAGCGCCCGCCCGGCATCCGAATCCTGCGCGCGCATCAGCCTGAAAAAGAGAAAGAACCAGCCGCCCGCGAGGGCGATGATCAGCCACAGGACAGTCGCCTGCTTAAAATTCCGCTTAAAGGCGGCAAGAAAACCGCGCACGATGTAGCCCTCTTCCCCCCTTGCCATTTTGAGCGTGACCGTATAGAGCGCCACGGTGGAAGCGCCTATGGTCACAAGCGGGAGACTTGTAAAAATCCACAGCAGATTCAAGAAGATCAGATTGCAGACGTTGGTTAAGAACCGGAAAGCGGTTCCGTCATAGCGAAAAAATTTCATTTCCGTTTTCCTCCCGCCGGATGTATCCCGCCGAGACCGGCCATCCGGCCCGGTTCAGGCCTGTATTTCCTCTCCTTCGAGGACCATCGTGTGAATGGATCCGGCCGGAATGTCCCAGGAGATCAGCCGGTCCGAAACTCTCAGTTTGCAGGGCAGGGTCTTGTCCCCCCGGTTGAGAAAAACGGCGGCAAGCGTTCCGTCGGGATTTTTCCAGGCGGTCAGGTCGAGCGCGTCGGTGTATCTGGTATGGGCGACGCGCACCGCGCCCGGCTGTATAAAGTGACAGAAATGCCAGTAGTAGCGCACTGTATTGCGCGCATGGAGGACCTTGTTTCCGGTGTCAAATAGGAAGGGCGCGTCGCAGAAGTTGCCCACATGGTTGGGGCCTCCCTGCTCGTTGAGCAGAATATTCCAATCATAGAAGCCGTTCATCCCGTGGTTCAGATTGCCGATCATATCGTGCGAGAGGCGGTAGGCGTTTTCCACCGTTTCGGCATTGCCGTACTTGCAGTATTCCAGGCAGCTTTCTGAAAGGATGAGGGTTTTGTCCGGATAGCGTTCACGGATCATGTCCAGCGCCTCAAAGTGGTCGCCGCTGTACCAGTGAAAGGCGACGCCGGTGATCATTTTGTCGGTATCCGCATCGATCAGCGCGGCCGCCCGCTCATAAACCCGCTCCTTGTTGTGGTCCCACACAAAAATTTCAATATGGCCGAAGCCCTGTTTTTGCAGTTCCCCGTAAAGATGGTCGCGCAAAAGTTCCTTTTCCTCCTCTGGGGTAAACACACAGGAATCCCAGGTCTGCGTGGCCTTGGGTTCGTTCTGCACCGAAATCCGCCGGACGAGATAGCCCCGCTCGGTAAACGCCCGGATATAGCGGCAGATGTACCGCGCCCAGCGCCGGTAATACTGCTTGAGCAGTTTTCCTCCATGACAGCGCTCGCCGTTTGATTTCATAAAGGGCGGCGGGGACCACGGGGTCAGCATGAGTTCCAGCCTTTTGCCGGCCGTTTTTTCGGCCGCATCGAGCAGCGGAAGAATATAGGCCTCAGTGTCTGCAAAGGAGAAGGTGGTCAGCGCCTCGTCGTCCGGGTCGGACACCGCCTGATACATCTTGTGGGAAAAATCGCAGCTGTCCATATGGATGCGCGCCTGGGTATAGCGTAGACCCGCCGCGCTGAAGTAAGTCTCCAGCAGCTGCTTCTGCTGCTGGGGATTCATCTGTGCAAAAATGTATCCTGAAGCGTCGGTCAGCGCCCCGCCAAATCCCTGAAAGGTCTGGTAGGTCACCTGCGGATAGAGGTTGCAGACCTCCTGCTCCACGCCGTCGTCGGGCCGGACGGAAAGCTCCCGCTCCTGCACAGGCTCCTGTCCGCCGCCAAGCGTCGTATAAAGATGCGCCTTCATGTTGTAACCTTCTTTCCCGCCGGAATGCGTCCGTCCGGCCTTATCCCTTCACAGCGCCCATGGCGACGCCTTTTGTGATGTGTTTGTTCAAGATAATGTAGATAATAATCGCGGGCGCGGCCGAAAGGGCCATCACCGCGAACTGGACCGCGTAGTTGGAGGAATACTGCCCGGTAAACTCCAGAATACAGAAGGGCAGCGTTTTCCAGGTCTTGCTGCTGAGGTAGGTGGAAGCCATCATGAACTCATTCCAGTTGTTCAAGTAGGTCATGATGGAAACGGTGGCGATGGACGCCTTCATCAGCGGCGTGATGATGGTGAAGACGATGCGGTACAGCCCACAGCCGTCCATCAGCGCGGCCTCCTCAAGCTCCCTGGGGATGGATTCCATAAAGCTCGAGGTTAAGAAGAAGCCCTGCGGCAGGGAAAAGGCCACATAAGGGATCAGCAGGGCGAAGATAGTGTCGGTCAGTCTCAGGCGGTCGTAGATCAGAAAGTTGGGCAGCAGCGTGGCGTGGATGGGAATCATCATGCCCATCAACAGCAGCACACGGACAAAACCCTTGAGCTTCCAGATCATGCGGTTGCAGGCGAAGGCCGCCATAATGGAAATCACAATGACCAGAACCACCGCCAAGGTGTTGATCACCAGGCTGTTGCGGAAGTAGAGGAGAAAATTTCCGTCCACAAAGGCGGCGGCATAATTGCCCCACTGGAATTCGCTCGGCCAGATCAGGATGCCGCTGGTAAAGAGCTCGTTGCTTTTGGCGACCGAAAAATCCAGCAGCCAGATCAGCGGGAAAAGCTGAATGAAAGCCAGCGCGACCAGCAGAATCGTCTGAATGGTTTTGGAGACCGGCCCGATGTTATACTTGACGCTTGTGTAATTCTTTGACATCACGGCCACCCCCTATACCTTCTCTTTGTCTGCAAAGACCCGGTTCATGATCACCGTCGCCAGCAGACAGATGCAGACAAAGGCCACGCTGATGGCGTTGCCGTAGCCGTATTTGTAGGAGTTGAAGGCCTGCTTGTAGAGGTAATTGGCCAGGAACTGGGTCTCGTTGCCCGGTCCGCCGTTGGTCAGCAGATAAACCGTCTCCATCTGCTTGAGGGCCGTAATGATGGCCATGGTCACATTGACCTGAATGACCGGTTTCATCAGCGGCAGGGTGATGTGAAAAAAGGTTCTTGTGGAGTTTGCCCCGTCGATCATGGCGGCCTCATACATCACGGGGTCGATGTTCTTGACGCCGGTGTAATAGATGAGCATGCCCCAGCCGAAGCCATGCCAGATCAGGACCACAAGCACCGACCAGATGGCGCTGCCCTGTCCGAGGAAGTTGACCGTTCCCTGGTAGCCGAAGGCGGCAAGCAGATTGTTGAGCAGACCGAAATTGGGGTTATAAATAAATTTCCAAAGGTACGCGATAACCGCGACGGAAATGACATTCGGAATAAAATAAACACACCGGAGAAAGCCCTCCGCCTTGCCCTGGAGCTTATCCAACTTGACGGCCACCAGCATAGCCAGCGGATGCTGGATGAAGATAAAGCCGACGGCAAGCAATAGGGAATTGAGAAGCGAACGCCAGAAGACCTCGTCCCCGACAAGCACCTTATAATTTTCGATGCCGATAAATTTAGGCTGTCCCATACCGGAAAATTCTGTGAAGCCATAATACACGCTCAGACAGATTGGAAAGAGAATAGCGAAGAGAAAGGTCAGCAGCCCGGGGGCCACCAAGCTTGTGATAATCCATTTGTTTCGATATAGTTTTTCCACCGATTATGCCCCCCTAGGTGGTATGTATTTCAGATGAAGGCGCCCTGCGGCTCCTGCTTCCTTCACCTGAAGGGCCGGGCGCAAGTCACCCGGCCCCGTCAGGTCCGCGTATACCGCGGCGGATTCGTCTATGGGACGATTTACTTGACCAGCGCGGTCAGAGATGCAAAGTAATCCTCAAAGGAGGTCATGCCGATGGCGATCTGGACGCTGCCGTCCTCAGAAATGGTCTTGTATTCGCTGGTGCCGAGGTCGTTGTAAGTGACGCCGGTGATGCTGGTGGAGTTATTGAGGATGTCGACAAACTCCATCTGCAGGGAGGTCTCTTCGCCGGTCAGGTACTCGGAGAAGTTCTGAGCGGACATGCAGACGCCGTTCTCCCAGCAGAGCTTGGACCAATTTTCCGGTTTGAACATGTAGTTGAGCAGCTTGATGGCCTCTTCCTTAACCGCGGATTTCTCCGAGACAGCGTAGCCGCCGCCGTTCCAGGCGCAGATGTCGGTCGCGACGCCCTTGCCGCCTTCGACGGCGGGCATCATGAAGACGCTGATGTTCTCTCGGACTTCCTCGGAGATGTCTTCATTGGTGGCCATGGACATATCCCAGCTGCCCATGTAGTACATGGCAGCCTGGCCGTTGGTGAAGAGGTTCATCGCAGTGCCGTAATCGGTGGTCTCAAAACCGGTCTGGAAGAGGCCGGCGTCGGCGGCGTCCTTGAGCAGCTGGGCGGCCTGGTTCCACTCTTCGGGATATTCGCCCGAATTGACGGCTTCCGCTACCTTGGTGATGCACTCGGCGCCGTAGATGCGCTGCAGGATATCGTTGAGGAAGATGGAGACGGGCCATTTGTCGGCGCCGTCCATCGCGACGGGAATGATGCCGTTGTCGTTAAAGGTCTTGGCAATGGCGATCAGATCGTCGTAGGTTTCCGGAACTTCCACACCGTATTCTTCAAACAGAGCCTTGTTGTAATAGAAGCCCATGATATCGGTATTTCTCGCGAGGCCGTAGAGTTTGCCGTTCTTGGTAAAGCCGTCGAGCGAGCCGTTGATGAAGCCGTAGTCGGCGTAGTCGTCGGGATTGAGTTCGGCTAGAACGCCGTTGGCGACCACTTCATCCAGGAAGGAGGGCTGGCCCCAAACGTTCACGAGGTCGGGCATCTCGCTGCCGGTCGCATAGACCTTGAATTTGGTCTTGTAGCTTTCGTCGTCAAGCGCTTCCACTTCGATGGTCACGTTTTTGTGTTCTTCCATGTAGGAATCGATGAGCATCTGCTCAATGAGACCCTGGCCGGAAGTGCGGTCGGGCAGGTTGGAGAAGAATTTGATGGTCACGGGATCATTGGACTCCTCCGGCGCGGAGGAATCGGTGGAGGGCTCGGACGCCTGGCTTGAGGGGTTGTTGGTCTCTCCCTGGGAACACCCAGCCAACAACGAAAGAACCAGCATCAGACATAACACGATGCTTAGGATTTTCTTCATGATCTTTTCCTCCCTAATAGGTTTGATCCATCGTTGAAATCGGTAAACAGAACTGCTCTGCAAAAAGTGGGATGGAGGCATCTGGAGCGTTTCCCAGACGCCTCCATCCGGGGAGACATCAGATTACTTGCTCAGATTGATTTTTCTGCTCTTGGCCAGCATCAGTCCGGCCAGGGCGCACACCGCGGAGGCGCAGAGACCAAACAACAAGACCATGCTGGAGGAAGAATCACCGGTGTTGGGTCCTTCGCCCTGGGACTCGGAGGCGGAGGGATTCTGGGACTCAGAAGGAGTCTCCGAGGAGGACGGATTCTGAGAGGGCGTCTCGGAAGGCGTTTCCGAAGGAGTCTCAGAGGACTCGCCGGGCTCTTCAGAGGAAACCGGGGGTTCTTCGCCCGTAGCGGCCGAAAGGGCGTTGATGCGGGCTTCGGCGTTCTTGAAGACGACATACAGATCGTGCACGCCGTCGACGTCGGTCAGCGCGTCAAAGGTGACGTCCACATAACCGAGCTCGGTTACTTCATAATCGGTCACAGCGTCCACCGTGTAGGTGACGGGATCGGTCGGCTCGTAGTAGACTTCGCCGATCTTAGCGCCGTCGGGAGAATCGATGCGCAGCTCGATGCCGGCAAGACCCTGACCGTTGTAGGCGACGTTGGCGGTGAAGCTTTCCACGCCGGTGAGGTCGACGCTGTTGAGCGCAACCCAGGAACCGGCATGCTTGCCCATGACCACGGAATAGCCGTTCAGCAGCTGATCATCCAGCAGGCCCTGGGCGGTGTTCGCCTTGGAGTACTCGAGGTAGACGACGTCGTCGGCCGCGAAGGATTTCTCGTAGACATTGACGGCGGAGGTCAGGTCGAGGTTGTCAAACCCTTCGCCCGCAACCAGGACATTGGCGGTCGCCCTGATGTCCTCGCTGGAAGCGCCGGCCATGAACTGGTAGGTGCCGCTCTCGACGTTGTAATATCCGGCGTTGACATCCCACTGAGCCAGATCCTGCGCCTCGATGGTCAGCTTGACGGTCTTGGATTCGCCGGCCGCCAGAGCGACCTTGTCAAAGGCTACCAGGTTCTTCTTGGGCGCGTACGCGCCGTAAGTGGAGTTGGGGTTGGAAGCGTAAATCTGAACGATTTCGGCGCTGTCCACGTCTCCGGTGTTCTTCACGGTGACGGTGGCGGTGAAGTCGCCGTTCGCGTTCTGCTCGGAAACACTGAAGTCTGAGTATTCGAAGGTGGTGTAGGAAATACCGTAACCGAACTCATAGGTGACGTCGGCATCGGTGTAGCGGTAGGTCAGTCCGGTCTCAGCGGCGTCGCCGTTGCTGAAGTCGACGTTGTAGCGCGGGGGAATTTTGCCGGTGTAGGTCGCGTCAGGGCCTTCAGCGATGGTGTACTCGTCCATCTCTGGAATCGGATCCATGCTGGCGTACCAGGTGGAAGTCAGCTTGCCGGTGGGGACGGAATCGCCGTAGATGGTCTGGCCCATGGCATAACCGTCATACTGTCCGCCGTAGGGCATGAACAGAACAGCGGCCACATCGGGATTGTTCTGAATTTCGTCCACGAGGAAGGGGAACGAGCCGTTGATGATCACGATGGTCTTGCCGGGATGGGCGGCGGCGGTGATCTTGACCTGCTCGTACTGGTCGAGGCCGAGGGCGAGGTCGCTTCTGTCGTTGCCTTCGCCGGCGCTCAGACGGGTGGGCGCGCCCACGACGACGATTGCATATTCGGCGTCAGAGGCATTGGCCAGCGTACCGGTCTTGCGGACGGTCTCGATATTGATCTGGTTGGCCGCCTGCGCTCTCTTGGCGGTTTCGTCGGCGGCGTCGGTAATCGCCGCGGTCGCTCCGACGGAGCCGTCCTCATTGACGGTGATCACGCGTGCGC
>CABSLJ010000064.1 GCA_902478455.1 uncultured Oscillospiraceae bacterium
TCTCTATTCGTCGGCAGCGTCAGATGTGTATAAGAGACAGCCACATAGCCCGGGCAGGTGAAGGTGCGCTCGTAGAGATTGGGGATGTTTTCAATGGCGGCCGCGGCGGTGATCACCTTGAACACCGAGCCGGGGGTGTAGGAGGAAGACAAGACGCGGTTGAGATAGACACCGTCGTAGGCGCCGGTTTCGTCCTCCTCGATGTTGGGGCGGTTCTGCGGGTCATAATTCGGGGAACTGACCATGCAAAGCAGTTCGCCGGTCTTGTAGTTGTAGACCGAAATGGCCCCCTTCCGTCCGCCGAAGAGTTCTTGGGCGATGCGGCAGGCGGAGGAATGGATCGTGAGAGTCAGGTCGTTGCCCGTGCGTCCGGCGCTGTTGAGAGAGATGCCGGTCAGCGGATTGTAGCCGATGAGCTCAGAGCGCCAGACGTTCTGCACGGCGGTGGAGATGAAGCGTGTGTTGTCCCCGATGGTGTGCAGCAGAGCGCGGCGGGTGGCGATGTCCTGATGGTAGATGCGCGCGCCGTCCGAGGTTTCAGCCAGGACGACGCCGTTTCGGTCAAAAATCTTTCCGGCGGAGAGAAGCTGTCCATCCTGGGAAAGATGCTGGTTGCCCGGGTGGGCGACCCAGTCCCTTCCGTCCTTAAAGTAGGAGAAAACGAAAAATCCGAGGCCCAGCAGAAAGAAAATGGACAGCAGATAAACGACAAAGGAGCGCGCACGGGTGTTTTTCATGCTTTTTTCCTCCTTGCCGCGTAGGTCCGTTCGTCCGAGGCCTTGATAAAGGCGAGCAACCCCCAGACAGCCATCATGCTTGAGCCGCCCAGGCTGACGAAGGGCAGGGTTACGCCGGTCAGGGGGAGAAGGTCGGTCGCGCCGAAGATGTTCAGGCACGACTGAAAAACCAGCAGTCCGCCCGCCGAGCAGGAGGCGATGGAGTAAAAGGTGGAGCGGGTGCGGCTGCTGCCCGCCCACGCGTAGAGCGCGAGCCCCGCAATAGAGAGCGCGGCGATGAGGGCGAACAGAAGGCCGAGCTCCTCGCACATCATGCCGAAGACGAGATCATTGGTCGAAGCGGCGACGTATTTCAGGTTGCCGTTTCCCGGTCCTACCCCAAAGAGCCCTCCGCTGGCCGCATACATGAGCACCCGCGACTGCTGGAAGCCGAGGGAGTCGGCATATTCCCAGACATGCCGCCAGGCGGCGAAGCGGTTGGCGATGTAGGGCTTGAATTGCAAGATCAAAAACGCGCCAAAGACGGCGGCCGCGCAGATGAGGATGATGGTGCGCAGGTCGCCCGAGCGCATGAAGGAGATGATCAGGAAGGTCAGAAAGAAAATGCAGGCCGTGCCGAAATCGCCCATCCAGAAGAGAGCGCCGATGCAGATGGCCGAAAAGACGATGAATTCGGTCAGGTTTTTGGCTGTCTGCAGCCGCTCGAGGGTGGACGCGCCCACGAAGATGAGGGCCAGCTTGACGAATTCCGACGGCTGGATGGAAACCGGACCGATGACAATCCAGTTCTTTGAACCGTTGCGGACGACGCCGAGCAGCAGATTGACGGCAAGCAGGCCGATGGCGCACAGCGAAATGACGATGCGGAAGCGCATGACGCGGTCGGCGTTTTCCATAAAGCGGATTAGAACGCAATAGAGAACCATGCCGAGCGCAAGGGCGGCAAGCTGGGTGTAGGTTTCACTGATGCGCACGCCGGAGACCAGCACAATGCCCGTCCCAGAAAGAAAGAGGGCGAGAGTTTCCAGCTCAAAGCTGACCCGCTTGAGAACCTTGAAGGAAACGAGGAAAAATCCCCAGGAGGCGACGGTCAGCAGGGCAAAGGGGATGAGGGGTTCGTAGTCGAAGGTCCCGCTTCCCAGGCAGATCTGGATGCACATGAGAAAGTGAAGAATCGTCACAAGCATCAGCAGGGAGGAAGGGCGGATGCTCTTTTTCTCTCCCCGGCGGTCGAAAAACCAGGAGGCTTTGGTCTTGAAGGGGCGGTCGATGGTTTTGACCGCAAGCGGTGTAGCGCCCACGCGAATGACGTCTCCGGGATAGACGGGGGTGCGTTCTTTGATCTTTTTGTTGTTGACAAAGACGCCCGATTTGGAGCCGGTGTCGCTGACGAGCCAGCCGTCGTCCCGGCGCATGAGGACCGCATGGTCGCGGGAGACGGTATCGTCCGCGAGGACAATGTCGGAATTGCGGCTGCGGCCGATGGAATTTTCCCAGTACATGACGGGAATGTTGTCCCGCGTGACCTGGTTGTGCAGCAGGATGAGCGGCTGCTCGTTGCGGCGGTGATGCCGCAGGGAAGAAAAGGCCTTCCAGACGATAAGAGCGGCGAGCAGAGGACAGATGAGACGCAGGACGAGAAGCGCCGCAAAGAGGATATCCTGGAAAAAGCCGGAGAGGTCGGGCATGACGGCGCCTCCTTTTGGATCAGAATCATTTGTGATTAATAGAATGATATTACCGAATGGGACAATTGTCAAATTTTCTTGGCGCGTAAGAGGAGGAATCTTTTTGCCGCCCTCCAATTCCGCTTGTCTGGATTTATCCTTCCGCCTGCTTTGTATTGCGCAACGGAAGCACGGACTGACCGGATGGATGGTGGACAGTGCCCGCGCTTTGTGCTATGATAATATCCGATACACCGGTTTTGAGGCGTGTACTATTCGTCGGGAAAGGAGTATAGAAAGAAGATGTGGAATCAGGCGAACAATCCCTTTCTGAAAGCGCTTCTTTCTGTACTCGGCATGGTTGTATTGGCGATGGCGCTGGTGCTCCCATATATGACGCTGCCCTTGCTGGCGCTGTCTGTTCTGTTTTCACTGTGTTTGCTGAAAGCGCTCCTACCACGCTTTTACAGTATAAAAATCCGCATTCAAAAGCTGCAATGAGAAAATCCTTTCCAAAACTTTGAATTTAAAGATGATGTGAAAGGATTTTTTAAAAATGAATCAAACAACCAAAAAAATGGGATGGGTAATGGCGTTGACCGCACTGGCCTCTTTGTTGATTTATACGGTCTGTTTTGTCGGAATTCTTTTTGTCAATGAACCCTTTGTATGGATCGATTTGCAGCATTTTGCGGCGTATGAAGCATCGTCGGTGACCTGGATGAAATATCTCGGTATGGGTTGCATGCTCCTATACGCCTGTGCTTTTCTGGTTCTTACGCTGTGTGTACGCGAAAACACCGCCCCGGACAGGCGCATTTTTGCCGCTGCCGCCTCGGCGTTCGGTACTGCCTTTTGCGTGTGCGTCTGTTTCGCTTATTTTGTTCAGATGACCTCTACCAGGCTGCAATTACAGACGGGCCATCTGGAGGGGCTCTTGCAATTTACGCAGAGCTATAATATCTCCGCTATCAACGGCGTCAATATGCTGGGATGGACGATGTTTTACGGACTCAGTAGCTTGGGTCTGGGACTTTCGGTGGAGCATACCCGCTCCACGCGACTTTTGCGCGTCGCCTGTGTAGCCAACACGGCTATCATGTTCATCGGATTTGCGGGGGATCTGATGAATGACTTTGTGACGTTACTGCTTGCTATGAATTTGGGACTTGGCATAGCGGGTCTGGCAATCATCTTTTGTCTGCTGCGGTATTTCAGAAGTCAAATGGTTATTTCCGTCCAGTAAGGGAACAGATATTGGTAAGGGCGGCTGCTTTGCGCAGCTGCCCTTTTCACAGTCTATTGCGTTGAACCGGCAGGGTGTAAAGGAAAGGTATCCGCCCAAAGAACAACTGCGCTTTCCGGAGAATAGTGGAGGTGCAGCTGGCCGTCTAGAGGATTCAGGCTTTCAGTCCCCGGTGAAGAGGGCGGCGGACCGTCTTCTCCGCTTCCACAAATTCAAAACCGGCGTGTTCGCCTTCGGTGTGCAGGACGGTTTGTCCGTGAGAGGAGAGACGCAGGATCATTTTGCAGGCGGGCGCTTCACGGATCATGCGGTCCATCCGCCCGTTTTTGGGAGCGAGCAGCGCTCTTCCGGCGGGATGGATGACGTTGAGCTTCAAAGCGAGCGGGCCGCGGGCCACCTCGAGGATGGCCTCTCGTTCGCCGCACAGGGCGGTTTTGAGGCGCGCGCCGTTGTAGGTGGCAAAGCGGTATTCGCGCCCGAGAGCCTGCACAACGCAGATGAGCCCGCGGAAGCTGCCGCCGAGGAAGGGAACGTCGGCCGACGCGAGCATGACGCTGCAGTCGGCGTCAAAATCGTTGCATTGCGTCCACAGCCAGGAGCGGGGGAAGGAGACGCCGGCGTCTTTTTCGAGGTAGCCGCGGCCGCCGGTGAAGTCGTAGGTCTTCCCGCAGACCTCCAGCATACCGGATAGGCTGTGCCCCATGCTCAGAACGTCGTGCCGGCATTGCATGGCGGGAAAATAGGAAAAGGGGCCCATGATGTCCGGCATGAAGCGGCTTTTTTCAATGGGAGTCAAAGGTCCGAACCGGACATGCCCGCGCAGGCGGGTGTTGTTCCGGTCGAGCGAGAGGGTCAAGCCCTGGGAGGAAAAATGACAGCGGTCCAGCGAGAGAACCAGAGGGTCGGCAGAGAAACGGCAGAGGGAGCCGTCAAAGGGGAGGGCGAAGGAGGTATCAGGCGTGATGACCTGCAGGCAGCCCGATTCGCTTCCGTCCTCCTCGCGGTGATGACTGGGAATGAGGGCGAGGGTGGCGTCCCCCTTCTGGAGCTTGTAGTACCAGCCCTCGAAAAATCCTTCCGTTTTATTCATGGTGGGGACACTTCCTTTCCAGCGGTGTTTGAGCGGGGTTGTCCAGCAGTTTGCCGGTGTAATCGAAGCGGGAGCCGTGGCAGGGGCAGTCCCAGGAGAGTTCGTCCTGGTTCCAGGAGAGCTGGCATTTCAGGTGAGGGCAGGTGGTGTCCACCAGCCAAAGCTTGCCGCGCGCGTCCCGGTAGCCGCCCATGCGTTTGCCCTCGTGAATCACATAGCCTCCCTGTCCGTTGCGCAGGTTGCTCGCCTCCACGGCGGGACGCTTGAGCTTGTCCACGGTGAAGGCGGCGCCGACGTCCTTTAAAAGGGAGAAAAGACGCTGCGGCTTGGGGCGCAGACTCCGTTGAGGAGAATAAAGGGACTCCCAGGGGTTATCCCGGTCGAGGACCAGGTCGCGCAGCAGCAGCGCGGCGACCATGGCGTGGGACATGCCCCATTTGTCGAACCCGGTGGCGATCAGCACATGGGGCGTCTTGGCCGACAGACGGCCGATGTAGGGCAGGCCGTCCAGAGTGGCGCAGTCCTGGGCCGACCAGCGGCTGCGGATGCCGCTTTGCGGATAAAGCGAGCGGGCGTAGGAGGCAAGACGCTCATAGCACGCGCCGGGATGCCGGCCGGACTTGTGCCCCTCCCCGCCGACGAGGAGCAGGTCCCCGGCCGTGCGGAAGGAATGGCCCGAGGGGTCGGCGTCGATGTACATGCCGTCGAGCGCGGGAACGTCGGTCAGACCGACTACGTAGGAGCGCTCCTGGTACATGCGCAGAAAGAAGAGCCCGGGAAAATTGCGGATGGGATAGTGGGTGCACAGGAGGATGCAGTCGGCCTCTACCGCGCCGTGCTCGGTCTTGAGGGTGTTGCCCTCCAGCGTGAGGACGCGGGCGTTTTCATAGACAGGGAGCTTCTGCGCAAGGGCGTAAAGAAATTTGAGGGGGTGAAAGCGGGCCTGCTTTTCAAAGCCGAGGGCGCCGCGCACAGGGAAGGGCAGCTCGGTTTTATCGGTCAGAAAGGCGGGCAGGCCGGCGCGCTGCGCGGCGAGGTATTCCTTTTGGAGCTGACTGAAATGGGCGTCGTCCCGGGCGTAGACATAGGCTGGGGCGCAGCGGTAATCGCAGTCGACGGCTTCCTTCTCGATGATCTTTTCATATTCCCGTAGGGCGGCGGTGTTGGCGTCGGCATAAAGGCTGGCCGCGCCGGCGCCGCGCGAGCAGGTCAGGTCGTCATAAATTAAGCGGTGCTGCGCCGTGAGCTTGGCGGTGGTGTTGCCCGTTTCTCCGCAGCCGATGCTTTCGGCTTCCAGGAGGACGCAGTCGATCCCCTGTTTGCGCAGCAGATAGGCGGAAAGCACGCCCGCCATCCCGCCGCCGACGACGGCGACCCGCGTGCGGACGCGACTTTCCAGTTGGGGAAAGGAGGGCGGGGCGAGCCCCTCCTTCCAATGGGAAATCTGCAAAAAAATTCCTCCTCTCGATGCGCTTTTCACCGGATAGTATGGGCGGGTCGAAAGCGCGCTATGCGAAGGAGGAGGAGAAAACGAAAAGAGACCCCCGCGTCGCTTCCGCGGAGGTCTCTTTCGATTTAATATTCAATGATCCAGGTGTCGATGTTCTGCATATCCTCGTCGCTGAGGGTGTAAAGGCCGCTGTCGTCCTGCTTGACCTGAACGGTCAGAGTCTTGGCCTCGTTGTAGCCGATCTCAGGCACATAGGCGGTATAGAGATCCAGCAAACCCTGGATGTATTTGTCGCTGTACTCCTCATCGGTGAGGCCGTCAAATTCGCCGGCTTCATCTTTTTCGTAGAATGAATCGACATAAGCGGTAGCGTCGTCATAGCAATTGGTAAAGATATCAATGGGATGGATGACCACTTCCACGACGTAGACGCCGTTGGTTTCGCTCAAGAGCTTGACCGAATAGTTCGACTTCGCATAAATGGACTTGTAAAGCTCAATAATTTTTGCGCGGGAAGCGTCGGTAATGACGCCCTCCGCTCCGATATACTGCTCAAAGACGTCCGCCTCGGCCTCCAGGCCTTCCTCGTAGGTTTGCTTTGCCTCCTCCTCGGTGGCTTCGGTCAGCTCCATATACTGATCGAATTCCCCTTTGTAGAGGCAATCGAGGCCGCCCTGAACGTAACCGGCGGCGTCAAACTTGGCGCCGAAAATGGAGTTGATTATACTGCAGCCGGAAAACGAGAGAGCCAGCAAAAGCGCCAGCAGCAGCGCACAGCCCTTTCTTCCAATAGGATTCATTCTGATACACCTTTCCTCTTTTGATTGCCCCTATTATACTAAAAATCGAGGAAAAAGTATATCACAGTTTTGCTGAAAGACTTGGGTGAAACAATTCTTTTTTTGGCTTGGATACCTGTGAATCCGCCGTTCAGGGCTTATTCGCAGGGACGGGAGGAAAAACGTCCGGCAGAGGGAAGCCGTCGGTTTCGTCTAATTCGTCAACAGAGATTTCGATGTGACAGCGGGAAACGGAGACCGGGCCGAGACCGCCTTCGGTCAGGCGGCGCACCGCCGCATTGAGCGCAGCGGCGGCGTCACAGCTGAGAGAAAGAATACAGCAATCCTCCCTTGCGAGCGCGCAGTCGGCAAAAACGGGGCAGGGCAGGTCGAATCCGTCTGAGAGCGAGCGGGCGGCAGGCACGCCGCACAGGGCAAGAAGCTGCTCGGCTACGGGGCGCAACGCCTCTGCGTTGAGACGCAGCGAGAGCCGGCGGGCCTTTGCGGTGTCTCCCTTGCCGGACGGAGAGATGCGGTCGGCATAAAACAGAAAGGAAAGTGGTTCAGCGGTGAGCTGGCGGACGAGCATGGCGCTTTCTCCGGACAGAGGGGTGACGGAACAAGCGCCGCCGTTTCTGGATTCATACAGCTGTGCGCCGTTTTCCGCGGGCAACACGCAGCGCTCCAGAATCTCGGCGCCTTGGTCGGTGCGGGTGATGACGCGCTGGTAAGACCGGGCGGGATGAGAGAGAACGGTGGTGAGGGAACGGCTGGAATACCGCCTTGTCTGTCCGGCCGACCGGAGTTCCAAGGAAACAATGTACTCGATTTGATAGGAGGAGGCGTTGGAGACGGTCTGCTTGGCGCGGGAGATAAGCTCCTTCAAATCCTCTTCCTGGCGACGATGGCAGCCGGCGGAGAACAACAGCAGGCATGCAAGCGCAAGGGCAAGGATGGTTTTGGTCTTCAGGATGCTGCACCACCTCCTTTGTTTGAACATGTGTGCATCCGAAAAAAAGCCGTTGGGTTGGACATACTGATAAGAGGAAGAGACGGTCGCCGTCACAGCGTAAGCATTCCGAAGGAAGAAGAAAACCCCGACGGAAAACAAAACGCCGAAATATTGATGACTTTGCGGTTTCCTTTTCTTTTCATTTTGCGGAAAATGCGCTATAAAATAGCGGACGGCTGATGCTCCAAAGGACATCGTTATAGTATTTGAAGCTGCGTCCGGAAGATGAGCGGTCGGATTTGCCGGGAGTGATTCACTGCATCGCCGAAAATTTGCAATGTAAAAATCTGTTTTTGAAGCGACGTATTATCCGCTGGACAGAGGAGTCCCATGGAAGAAGGGGCTCTCTGCCCGCAAAGAGGAGGAAAAGAGGCGTTTTTCCATTTTATGTTGATGCAGGCTCTGTTTTTTGGTAAGATAAAGTAGGATCCATGCATCCCCGCGAAACGGCATCCGTGGGTACGGCGTCCCTTCCGCCCTGCGGAACAGAAAAACAAGCAAGTTCAAATAAAGGAGATATCAATACATGTGTGGATTGTGCGGGTTTACCGGAGAGGTTGTTGACCGTGAAGAGGTCATACGCAATATGACGCGGGTCATCACCCACCGCGGGCCGGACAGCGACGGCTTCTTCACCGAAGACGACGGCATCTCCATGGGCTTCCGCCGGCTGAGCATCATCGACCTTGAGCAGGGCTCCCAGCCGATTTACAACGAGGACGGAACCCTGGTCCTCATGTTTAACGGAGAGATTTACAACTATCAGAAACTGCGCGCCGAGCTGATGGAAAAGGGGCATAACTTTTCCACCCAGACCGATTCGGAGGTGCTTGTCCACGGCTTTGAGGAGTGGGGGGAAGCCCTGTTAAACCGCCTGCGCGGCATGTTCGGCTTTGCCATCTACAACCGGACGGACCATTCCCTCTTTTTGGCGCGCGATTTCTTCGGCATCAAGCCGATGCACTACACCCAGGTGGGGGACAGCTTCGTCTACGCCTCGGAGATCAAGAGCATTCTGGAATTCCCCGGCTTTGAGAAGCGCTTCAACCGCAGAATGCTCGATTTGTACCTTTCCTTCCAGTACGCCGTACCGCCCGAAACCTTCTTTGAGGGGGTCTATTGCCTTTTGCCCGGCCATTACCTGTGGTACCGGGACGGTAAAATCGAAACCACCCGCTACTGGGAGGCGCAGTTCGAGCCCGATGCCTCCATGACGCTGGAAAAAGCGGTCGACGAAATCGAGGAGGTCTTTGAGGATTCGGTGAGCGCCCATAAAATCAGTGACGTGGAGGTGGGTTGCTTCCTCTCGAGCGGGGTCGATTCAAGCTATGTTTCCACCTATTTTGCCGACCAGAAGACCTTCACCGTCGGTTTTGACTTCGGGGAAAAATACAACGAGATCAGCTGGGCGCAGCGCCTTTCAGAGAAGATCGGCGTTGACCATCATTACAAGGTGATTTCTTCGGAGGAATTTTGGGACAGCATTGAAAAGGTGCAGTACCATATGGACCAGCCGCTGGCCGATCCCTCGTGCATCGCTCTCTATTTTGTCTCCAAACTTGCGAGCGAATATGTCAAGGTGGTGCTTTCGGGCGAAGGAGCGGACGAGCTCTTTGGCGGCTACACCATTTACAACGAGCCGCGCGTCTTCAAGTGGTACCAGCGCCTGCTGCCCGCCTGCGTGCGCATGGGGCTTGCCAGGCTGGTCAAGAAGGTGCCCTTCCATTTCGTCGGCCAGAGCTTTATCATCCGCGGCTCGCGGAAGACGGAGGATAAGTTCATCGGCAACGCCTTCATGTACAGCAAGGAGGAGAAGCAGAAGCTCTTAAAGGACCCCTCCCTGGCCACGGCTCCGCAGGAGCTGTGCCGCGCCTTCTACGACCGTGTGCGCGGGTATGACGACGTGACCAAGATGCAGTATCTCGACATCAACCTCTGGATGGTGGGGGATATCCTCTTAAAGGCCGACCGCATGAGCATGGCCAACTCCCTCGAGCTGCGCGTGCCCTTCCTGGACAAGGAGGTGTTCAAGGTCGCCTCCAGACTGCCGACCAAACTGCGCGTCAACAGGAAGAATACCAAGTACGCCATGCGTCTGGCCGCTCTCAGACATCTTCCGGAGGAGACCGCCCAGAAGAAAAAACTCGGCTTCCCCGTGCCGACGCGCGTTTGGCTGCGGGATGAGAAATACTACAACATTGTCAAGGAGGCCTTCCAGTCGGAGACGGCCAAACACTTTTTCAATACCGACGTGCTTATCCATTTCCTCGACGACCACTTCAGCGGTCGGTGGGACAACTCCCGCAAGGTGTGGACCATTTACATCTTCCTGGTGTGGTACAAGCTCTATTTTGGGGACAAGCTGGACGGCTGACCGCCGCGGGGCGGGCCGTCCTGAGTCGCCCTCCCCGGCCGGGAACTGTTGCACAAAAAGGCGCGCCCTCTCTCAAACGGAGAAAGGGCGCGCCTTTTGCTTGAAGGACGGTTCCGGCAGAAAAGGAAGGCCGTCAGGCTATTCGGAAAAGTCTACGGTCAGCTCCAGCGTTTCCTCTTCCGAACGGAAAAGCGTGAAAGCGGCCGAAGTACCAGGACGAAACTGCGTGGTCCAGTTGGTCAGCTGAGACCAGTCGGTCAGCGCTTCGCCGTTGATGTGGGTGATGACGTCGCCCGCGCGGGCGCCCTGCGCCCTGAGAGGGGAGTCGGCGTCGAGCCGGGTGATGAGGACGCCGTGCGGCTTGTTGTGAAGGGAAGCCCATTCGGAGGCGACCGTTTCGCCGGACAAGACGAGATCGGCGCGCTCCACCCGGCCGCTTTCCTTGATGGAGTCGGCCAATTGGCGGACCTGATTGGAGGGAAGGGCGAAGAGGCCGTCGCCGCCGTCCGGCTCGGGAAGCAGGAGACCGACCAGCTCGCCGGACAGATTGAAAAGGCCGCCGCCGGTGTGCGCGGCAGGAAGGGGGCGGTCGAGGCGAATGCCGCGGGAATAGGTGGAGAGTTCAAGCTCCGGATTTTCGCCCAGGGAAGAGGCGATGCCCTGAGAAACCGACCTGTAGCCGAGGGACAACAGCTTCTGTCCCGGCGCGATTTGATCCGAATCGCCGAATTCCACGGCGGGCAGATGCTCCGCCTCAATCTTGAGGAGGGCGAGTCCGCTGAGCGGGTCGCTGCCGGCGAGGACGGCGGGGTGGCTTGTCCCGTCGGACAGGAGGACGTAAACAGGCGTTCCCTCCTCCAGCACCGTGCGGGAGGTAAGAATGTAGCCGTCGGCCGATTCGATGACGCCGCTGCCGCGGGAGAGCACGCCCTCCCCGTTGCCGGACTCGTCCGGATTGAGGCAGAAAACCTCGGCGACCTGCGTAAGGGCGTTTTCAGTGGCCGTCAACACCTGTTCCTCGCTGGTCGGCTTGGCGATGGCTGCGACGATGGCGGAAATGCCGTAAAGCAAAAGAATCAGGACCAGAACCGAAGAAAGAATGACCAGGGTCATCTTCCGGCCGAGCTTTTTGCGCCGCACCTCAAGCGGCTCCCGCGGCTGCGTTTTGGGCGGGCGGGGCAGCAGTTCCACGATGCGATCCCTCCTTGAACAAATTGCGGATTTTTTTGGGAAAAAGCGGAGCCGCTCGACGTTCAAGCGGCTCGTGACAATCGGTTATTTCCGCAGATTGCGGTAGTATTTCTCATCCAGCAGACGGCCGCGTTTTTTGTTCTTCGGACTGCGGTAACGCCTTCTGCCGATGTTGGGCTTGCGTTTTTTCCCCGGCTTGCGGGAGTGGAAGAGAACCAGCAGCACAATGCCCAGACCAACGGCGATGCACAGCCAGGCGATGATGCCGAGCATCAGGCTTTTGTTGCGGTCGGTGACGATTTCCACCTGTGATCCCAGAATAGGCGGAGCGGAGAGGTCCATGGAATTCTCCTCCTCGCTGGAAGACACGCGCGAAGAGCTCGGCCGGGAGGAAGGCCTGCTGGAAACGTCGCTGCCGACGTCGGAACTTTCGGAAACGTCGCCGCTTGAGACGTTGGCGACCGGCGGTACATAAACCGGCCTGCTGGACGAGGCGGTCGGCGGCGCAGCCGAGGAAGAGGGAGCGGTCGGCGGCGTGGGAGCGGTGGAAGACGGCGCGCGCGAGGAAGAGGAAGGCGTCGAAGAGGACTGCGGCCGGCTGGAGCTGGAAGGCGCACTTGAGGAAGGCGCGCTCGAAGAGGAAGAGGACGCTTGTGAAGACGAGGAGGGGGTGGAAGACGATTCTTCCGGCTGGGAGGGCGCGCTGCTCGACGATTCCAAAGAGGAAGAGGAGCTCGGCGGCTCGGAGGAAGAAGCGGAGGGCTCGGTCTGCGGGTCGGGGTCCTCCTCGGTAGCTAAGACGAGTGCCGGCGCCGCAGAAACGAGCACCAGAATTGTCATAAGAAGAGCCAGTATTCTATGAAATTGTTTGTCCCATCCGGTCTGCTTTTTTATCATCTTCCATGCAACCTTTTCTATGTTAAAACTTGACGGGTCCGGCATCGTTCCGGACCAAAGCGTTTCCCTCTGTGCAAATCCAGCGCCGGAAGCGTGAGCGCTGTCAAATAGTATTGGCTGAAAAAGAGCGGCGCAATCTCAAATAATTATAGCATAATATTCCCCAAGTGAAAAGGCATACTTTGCCTGTTTTTCTAAAGTTTTCATAAGAATAAGCGGCCTGCGCGGCGGTAACGAAAGATCAAGAACCATTTCCGCCGTGAATGGAGCCTGCGTCTGAGAGAGGGCGAGACTTTTAGCCCAGACTTTCCACCCATTGAAGCAGGCCCTGCCAGGCGTGATTGACCGAAAGACCGACCTTCTCCAAAAAGGCGGCGGGCGCGGTGAGGTCGAGGTCGGCCTCGTAGCCGAAGAGGTTGAGTTCTAGCCCGGCCTGTCCCGACGCCTGGCGGTAGGGGGAGAAGGCGGGTCTGTCGTCCCCAAAGCCGAGACGCTGGGTGTTCTGCTCGGCGATGATCGCGCC
>CABSLJ010000065.1 GCA_902478455.1 uncultured Oscillospiraceae bacterium
GGGCACGGCCATCTTGGTGTCGGTAGCGGTGGAGGGAACTGCGACCGGGGGCTCCAGGGTATAAGTCCCGCCCGCAAACAGGTTGACGCCCGACGCGCCGAAGAAAACGCTGTTGACCGGAATTTCTCCCGGCGCGGCGCTGAAGACCTTGATCTCTTCAAAGCCGTAATTGTTGTACGGCGCGGAGGCCTTCAAAATGTGGAATTCGATCTTGGTGACGTTTTCCATCGGCTGTTCCAGAGTCACCTTTTCCATGCCGCCGTCCGGCACGCCATTCTCCAGCGTAATCTTAGTGGCCGGATCGTCGTTGAAAATGATTTCCATCTGTTCAACGTAATTGTTTCCTTCTGCAATATCATATATATGGATTTCCTTTACCGTTTGGGGCGTCTCCCATGTGAGATACGCGGAGGGGTCCTGCCGTCCGCCCGGCTTGGTCGCGTCCATTGCACACCAGCCCGTCTGGAAGCCATTGATTTGCCCATCGATCAATTTGGCGGGCGTATAGTTGACATGGCTCGCATCCACATTGGCGGAGGGTACGCAGCCCAGCTCGGTTTTGGAGATGAGGCTCGCTTCTGCATCGAGTACCTCCACCTCAAAGGAGGCCTTTACCTCCGGCCGACTCACCGAGGCGATGGTCACGGTCGCGGTTCCCGTACCCGCCGCAGTGATCGTTCCATCCTCAGAGACAGTGAGGACCGCGCCGTCGTCCTCCGTGCTCCACTTGACCGATTGATCCTGCGCCTTTTGCGGAAGAACAACATAGGGAATTTTGACGGAATTGCCCACCGACAGCTGCAGCGTTCCCTGTACCGCGGGCAAGATGGACTCCACCGGCACGGATTCCTCCGGCTCCTCTCCCTGGAAGGCGATGTAATCCAAGTTGAAGTTGTTGTCGGTCACCACAAGCTTGACGGTATGCTCGCCGACCGGAACCGAAAGGGTCTCCTCGGTTGTCAGCAGCTGGTAGGTATCCCATCCCTTGGGATTGCCCAGAACGGGGCTGGCCACTTTCGCGTCGTCAATATAGAGGTCGAAGCCCGCCGTCGCTTTGTTGGAGGCGTAGCGGACGGTAAGCGGCAGCTCGAAGCTTTTTTCCACCGCGACGTTGAAGACGATCTCATCGCCCACGCTCAAAAAGCCGAGCGCCTTGCCGCCGGTGATGTTCGTAATCTGGGTGGTGCCGGGGCGCGAGTCGGCCTCCTCGGCCTCCAAAACGCCGGGCAGCTTCTTTCCTTCCTCATCCGGCTCCTCAGGCTCAGGAGGCTCGGGCAGCGGAATCGGGTCGGGCGCCGGCTCGCCGCCGTATACGACCACGTTGTCATAGGCGTTAAAGCCGCCCATGCCATAGTCGCCCATTTCGATGTAGCTGAAGGATTCGCCCGGCGCCTCGGCGATCAGTTTCCCGTCGATGTACATTTTCACAACATCGTCGCCGGTGTAATCCCATTTAAAGGTGTGCCAGCCGTATTCCCGCTTTATGTTCGTGACCATCGTCAGGCTGCCGACCCGGTAGGAATAATAATCTGCGCTGACGCTGTGGTCCACGCCAATGGCCCGCTGGACCTTCCCGTCGTCCGCGCGCGCAAAGGAATTCAGCATGTATTGGAAGCTCATGCCGACATATCCGTTTTCCATGCCGTCGTTGGTATGGTCAAAGAAATCGATCTCCACAATCTTGTTAAGATCGGCGCCGAAGGGTTTGCCGATGAGGCAGCCTTCGGTGGATTTGTTGTAAAAGGCGTCCGCCAGGAAGGACTGGCCGACCTTGTCGTCATTGTCGGAATAATAGAGTTTAGAAACACCGGGATTTCCCGCAAGACTCCACCAGTCGTCCAGACCGTTGTCGAACTCGTCCCGGAAATAGAGATCCTCGTAATCGGCGTCCGTTTTGTCCTTTTCCCCCAACACAGTGGTGATCGCATCGGGATAGGGAAAACTGTCGGCATTTGCGCCGATCTTGTCGTACTCCATCCGGCTTTCGTCAAAGCTCCGGCTGTTGGCGTCCGAATAATCCGGATAATAGGAGAAATTGACGTTGTCAAACTTCACGCCGGGATCTCCCGTCCCCCAGATGGCGGCGTAGTGCTGCGGATTGGCCACCTTCATGTTGGAAACCTGCATGCCGGCGCAGCCCATATCCAGATTCATGCCGTTGGGTTTAAAATCCTTATTGGAGGGAGGCGCGCCCACGTTGTCCATATACACCTGGTTGATGTAATTTTCCTTGTAGCCGCTGGTATCTCCCCAGGAACCGTAGAGCGTACAGTTGAAAAAGGCGCCGTCGTCGCCGCCGTCCTGCTGGAGATCGTGCAGATACAGGTATTCCCAGTGGTTGTTATAGGTGTGGGCGTCGCGGTAGCGGACAAAGTCGTTATCCTCCGCCACGCGGTTTGCCCAGGCTCCTGTCTGAAAGATGGCGCGGCGGGGCGAATTGTACAGTTCCATGTGAGAAAACTCACTGTCATGCACCTGCAGCGCCTGAATGCCGGTGCCGTGGCCCACCAGCTCGCCCATGTCATGTATCACATTGTTGGTGATGAGATGATTGTAGCTGTACTTGCCGGTGTCCGGGCCCGGATAGCCGCCGTCAATGTTGATGCCGTGCAGCCCCAGATGGGCCAGCTCGGAGTTTTGGAGGGTGATGTGGTCGTTGTCCCCCCAGGCGGTCACACCCGTAAGGCCGGTGTTGACGATGCGCATGGAATCGAGGGTGATGTGGCTGGTCTGCAGCAGGGTGAAGGCGCCTTTGCGGAACTCCACACGCTCGGTTTGCTCGCAGTAGCTCGGCTGGGTGATTCCCTCCACCAAAGCCTCCTCGGGAAAAACGCTTACGGCTCCATAACCATCATAAGAATTCCAGCCGGAGGAATAGCTGTCGGTAAATTCTGTGTAACCCACCTCAAGCCCCTCAAAAGCGATGTTGCGCACCATATCCTCGGATTCGGGCGCGGAGGCGTAGACTTTCTTCTCATTGCCCTCAAGTCGGAAAATCTCCTGCACACAGGGAATAATGATCTCCTGTTCGTTCAGGTTTTCCTCACCCGCTTCGGGATAATAATACAGGGTATGGGTGCGTTTGTTGTAATGGTACTCGCCCGGCACATCCAGGAAGGCAAGGTTCCCCTGCAGGAAAAACCGTGCGCCGCTTTCAAAAGGATACTTGGGGCGGTTGGCCACACGATTGTCTGGATCTGGACTAAAGGTCAGCATATTCCCGCTGATGCCGGTGACCGGGATGGTGCTTGTAAACCAGTTGCGGTAGTTCCAATCCCAACCGTACACCTGACAGCCCTCTTCACCGCGGGAAATCGCCGCCTGGATGGCTTCCACTTGCTCCTGAGGGAGCTGTCCGGACGGAAAGGCAATGCCATACTCCTGGCCGCCGGATGCATACAGGTAGGCGTCCTTTCCCGCCGAAAAGCGGTCGTTGTCCTCTCTGTTGGGGGTACGCGCCATGGTGGCGCGACCGCCGTTGACATACAGGGTGTTAAAGACGGGCGCGTCGTCGCCCATCTCGATCTTATAGACCTTGCCGATCATATCGGCCGAGAGGTCGACCGCTTGATCGCTTTCATCGGCAAGTTTCCACTCACCGGTTACTTTTTGTCCGCCGATCAGCCGCGCAGAACCGGGGGCTCCGCTGGCGCGGTAAACGACCTCAAACCCGCCGGTTCCCGAATCGCCCGGCCCCATTTGAATGGTTTCGGTGATGTAATAATCGCCCGGGGCGATGTTGACGATAATGTCGCCGGTCATATGATCGTTGACCTCGTCCACTGCCTGACGGGCCCGCTCGATGGTGGCAAAGGGACTCCCCTCGCTGCCGTCGTTTTGATCGTCTCCCTCCGGGGAGACATAAAATTGCTGCTGGATATTCTCCCTGACGTTCCCCTGCGCAGCAGCCGGCAGCGCGCCGCCAAAGGCCAACGCCGCCATGAGTGCGGACAGCGCCAGGCTGACAAATCTTCGCAACGGCTTTTTCATCTTTCCAAGATCATCCTTTCTCTCGCTTTCATAACCCGAAGCGGACGGTTGAAGTTTTCGTCCCCCCTCCTTTCCCAAACGCCGTCCACACGAGTCTTCTTCTGTATTTATAGCATAATAACCGTTTGATTTTCCACGCTAATTTTTGATGTTTTTCTCAGAAACCGTCTTTTGAGGGCTCAAAAAAATGGGGATTGACTCAAAAAAATAACACTCTCCGATTGGCAGCGTCTTCTTAAAGGATTTACGGAATAAAAACGGACAAAAACGCCTGCGCAGAGGGAGAGCGAAAGAAACTTCATTTCCGTCAAACACGGGGCGGAATCGATCACCGATTCCGCCCCGTGTGCTTCTGTTTTCCTGTTATATCCAGCCGGTAAAAAGCATCATTCGTTTAGGTCCGCAGACGTCTCCTGTACAGCATCAACGCGGCCAGAGCAGAGAAGGGCGCAAGCAGCGCAACCATCAAAACAGGAGAGCTGTTTCCCGTGGAGGGTTCTTGTGGTCCTTCCGAATCAGAAGAGACCTCCGGTTGTGAGGACTCGCCGGGTTCCGGCTTGGAGGATTCGCCGGGATCAGAGGGTTTGCTCTCCTCCGGTGTGCTGCCGGTATCCGATTTCTTCTCCAGAGCTTTGTAGGCGTCTTCCAGCACATCGTACGCATCATTGATTTCATCCTGCGTCGCATGCTCTTTCTCCAGGATGGTCTTCGCATGACTCAGAGCCGTCTGGAAAGCGTTCCAGCTTTCTTCGGTATAATTGTCGTTCGCCATACCCTTATATGCGTCGTACAGCTTTTGCAGTTCCGACTTGTCGATCTCCGGAACCTGTTCCGTCCGGACTGTGACCTTCTGGAGAAGTTCCCCATGATAGCCGTCCGCCATGGCGACCGCGATCACCGTGCCTTCCTTGGCGTACAACGTGGGCGAGAGCTCGCCGAAGGTCAGCGGGAGCCTGCGGTCCCCGTCCGTGTAATGGGCAGTGACCGATTCGGCAAGCACAGGGGCTGTGCCGACAGTCGTTGTTGTTTCCGGAAGCGCGTCAATCGCTTCAAATCCCTTTACCATGACCGTGGTTTCCACTTGATAAGAGAAGCCGACCAGCCGGCCAGTTGCTGTAAAGGAACCGTTTTTCCGGTAATTGGCCGGATGGATGGTATCCCATTGGATGGCAGCTTCCTGTTCGCTGCCGTCGTCAAAGGCGGCGAGCACCGTCTCCGGCAGTACGGGAGCCGTCCCAAGCGCGGTTTCCACGGCCGGAAGCTTTTCCGTCCCAGTGATGGTATGAATCCGATGGATGGTAATCCGGTATTCTTTGTCGCCCGCGGCCGTCTTTTCGGTCAGAACGAGGGTGTTCAGTCCGTTGTTCAAAGCCAGGGTCACGGCATTCTCTGCGTCTGTGATCTCTTCTCCGTTGAGGGTCGCCTTCAGCTCAACACCCGGTACGATTGCCTTCGGCATGGTGAAGGTGACGTCCTGCTCGTTGTCTTGGACGGTTACATAATAATCGTAGTAGTTGGGATTGAAAGAACCGCCCATGTTGATGTTGGTCAGTCCCAGATGCTCGTCATAATCCACATAGGTCGGATTGGAGAGTATCTGAATATCGTCCAGGTATGCGGTCGCGTTGATGCCTCCAAAGCCGAAGCCGCCATAGGTATACTGGCCGTCGTCCACTGAGAGAAGGGTCTCTCCGTCCACGATGAAGCCCACCTTGCCGTCAAAGGTCTGGATTTGCAGATCGTGCCACTCGTTGAGCTCAAAGCCTTCGGGCAAGGCCACGCGCCCCAGGGAAACATCGCTCGACCGGGTGTGCTTGCAGATTTCAAAATAGGGAGTACCGGCCGGGAAGTCTCCGCTTCCGTTCTTGTTTCTTCTGAGAATCACCTGATAAGAACCGGGGTTGGTGGGGCGCTCGTCGCCCGCCAGATTGGTCATAACATAAATGGTGAAGTTGTCATAGGCATAATCGAGGATATTGGTGTCTCCCCAGCCGCCGAATTTCCATCTGAGATTGACCAGGTAATTGTTCCAGTCGGCATCGGTCTCGTAGAAGGCGTGACCATCCCCGCTGAAGTGCTTTAAAATCTGGTTGCCGTCCTCCACGACGATTTCCTGACTCAAGAGACTTTCGTCATCCTTGGTAAAATCAAAGTCGGGGAGCTGGCCGTCTTCGAAATCCCAGAAGAGCTGCTCCTTGTTGTTTTCGGAGGAATCGTAGGCAGGAATTTCAGGGAGCGGAACATTCCCCGGCTCACTGGACGCCGCCTTGCCGCCATAAATAGTCAGCTCGTCAAAGAAGGTGATGCCGCTTCCGGTTTCGCTGCCCATAGCCACATAGTCAAAGGATGTGCTGACACCCTTCTCCTCGCTCAGCGTCGCCACCAACTGATCGTCAAAATAAAGCCTGACGTCCTGACCGCTGGAATAATCCCATTTCAGTTCATGCCAGCCGTAATAGCGCTTGATGTCGGTTTTGATTTTTTCTTCCCCGACCTGAACGACGTAAACGCCGTCGCTTCCGCCACCAACCGCATTGTCAATTCCCATGCCGACCACAGTATTGCCGTCATCCACACGTCCGTAAGTCGTAATGCCGGCGTTGATGTTAATGCCGGATTCATAGGAGCACAGATTAAAACCAGCCCGGTCAAAGAGCTTCATGGTGACGATTTTGTTTAAGTTTTCGTCAAATTCGCGGTAGAGCACCAGCTTGCCGGAATCACTGTCGATCTGCAGCGCCTGCCGGCCTCCGAAAGCGCCTTCTGACATCCACTCGGTGGTGATTTCCGGGGCGCCCTTGGCCGACCATTTGGTATAATCGATGCCGTTTTCAAAATTCTCCTCAAAATAGATGTCTTCCGATTCTTCCGCAAGCCCGGTCTCCTGGCGGAATTCTGCCGGGAAATCGATAGTCACGCCGATTTTGTCGTACTCCATCCTGGAATCGTCAAACTCTTCCAGATGATTGGTATGGGTGCCGAAGTCGATGTTGACGTTGTCAAACTTGATCTGGCAGCCGTACTGAGTGATGGTGTTGACCTCCATATTGAAGTGCTGGGGATTGACCACCTTGACGTTACTCATCTCCATACCGGAGGCTCCCATATCCAAATTGATGCCGTTGGGGGCGATGTCCTCCATGCTGGGGTTGGCCGCCACACTGTCGATCACCATCTGATTGACATAATTCGGCTTGTATTCCGCGCTGCCATACCAGCCCTTATTGTAAAGATAGCACGCAAAGAAAGCGCCGTCGTCTCCGCCGTCCTGCTGACAGTCGTGCAGGTAGGCGTATTCAATGGTATTGTGGTGGGTGTAAAGATCGGTCATGGGATTGTAGTCGGCGTCGCCGTCCGGGAAAGCCGTTCCCTTGTTGCGGCTGTGCCCTCCTGAAAGGAAAATTCCACGCCGTGGAGAATTATAAATTTCCACATGAGAGACGGTATTGTAGCCCGACTGTATTATGGTGATGCCGGTCGCCTGTCCTACCAGCTCGCCGATGTCGTGAATCAGGCAGTTGCGGATCACATTGTCCCGCGAATAGCCGTCTCCGTTTTCGTCGCCTCCAACGCCGGGATAGCCGCCGTCCAGCTGAATGCCCCCGTGTCCGGTGTATTCGATTAGGCAATCCTCAATCAGCGCTCCCTGATTGGCCAGATAAAGATTGATGCCGAACATGCCTGAATTCTTGATGTGGGATTTCTTGATGGAGATATTCTTTGTGTTGACCAGAGTGATGTTGCCGTACTGGAACTCGATACGTTCGCTCTGCTCGCAGTAAGAAGGTTGGGTGCTTCCCTCCGCTTCCGGCGGATAGAAGCCCAATCCATCCCCGGCGTCGCCCCAGTTCCAGCCGTAAGCGTACCATTCCGTGGTATCCGCATTCTTGAAGGTCAGGCCGTTGAATTCGATGTTTTCCACCATGCTGTCCTTCGACTCGCCCTCTACACGGACGATCTCCTGAACACAGGGAATCACAAACTCACAAGCCTCAATATCGCCTTCCGGATAGTAATAGAGGTCTCCGGTGACGTCGTTGAAATAGTATTCACCGGGGATGTCCAGGAAGCCGAGATTGCCCTGAATGAAATACCGGGCGTAATTTCTGGTGGCATATTTGGGGCGGTAAATTTCCGGATGTCCCTCCACCGTCTTATAGGTCAGGCGGCGCGCCTGCGTATCGATGGCCGAAATCGGGATGGTATCGGTCATCCAGTCCCAATAGCCGCCGTCCCACATGTAAACCGAGGCGTTGAGATCGCCGCGCGTCTGGGCGTTGACCATACCATTGATGGAATCCTCGTCGAGGTCGCCGGCATAATAGATCAGGTCTCCGATGCCGCCGCCCGCCGAACGCAGGTAGGGGGTCAGCGCCGAATCAAAACCGTTTTCGTTTTTGCGGTTGAGCGTTCTGGCCAGCGTGGCCCGCACGTCATTCACGTACAGCGTATTGAAATCGACATCGGTCCCCACATGGGTTTTGTAGACCTTGCCTTCCGCCGAGGCGGGAAGATCGGCGTCCGGATCGGTGGTCGGGTCGCCGGAGGCGTCCACCAGCTCCCATTCGCTTTCCACCTTTTTGCCGCCGATGATCTCTGCCGAGCCGGTCCCGTCGAGGTCTCGGTAGATGATTTTGTATCCGTTGGTTCCGGAATCCTCTTCCGTAAAGGTGAGCGTCTCCTCCAGATAGTATTCGCCGCTGGCGAGAAAGACGTAAATGTCCCCCGTCATATCGTCATTGATTTTGCGCACCGCCTCTTGGGCCGCCTTCAGCGTCGCAAAGGGGTGTTCATAGGAACCGTCGCCCTTGTCGCTCCCATTGGGAGAGACAAAAAACTGCGCCTGGATTCTGCCGACAGCCGGTTTCTCTGTTCCCTCCGCCAACGCCGGCAGGGATGCGCAGAGCGTGGACGCTATCAGAAGCACAGAGAGCGCCAGGCTGACAAGTTTCCGCAGTGATTTACTCATTTTACATGGTCATCCTTTCTTCGTTTCTTTTTCTCATGCAAGTTTGAAGGAAATGTTGTTCACCTCCTACTTTGAATGAAATGCGGTTCCACCTCCTACTCGTTTCCATAATAGCGGTCAATCGTTTCCCGCACCGTTTTGCTCCAGTCAATCAAATTCTGCGGCTTATAGGACACGGTGCTGATATCCTTAAGCACAAACTCATAAGGGCAATTGTTTCGTATGCAGGCCCGAATGGTCTCTTCCGTCTCCTTTTCCACAACCTGCGCGTCAAAGTTTAGCGCCACATGGGCTGGATTGGGCTTGCGGGCCAGCACATATCCACTGCCGATTTGTTCGGCGCAGCTTTCCACGTTTGCCCAGGGACTGGCGCCGATTTTTCTCATATTCGGCACCGTTTTCAGCAGCTCTATCCGATTGTCCAGAGGCTCACAACAACCGTAATACACCAGGCCGAAGCACTCCATCAAAGGGCGCATGTAATGGAGTTCAAACTCCTCAAACATCTGAGGGGAAACGGTAGAAAGCATCTGCGCCATTCCCCGGAACCAAACATCTTTCCTGCGGGCTTTCCCATTGAAATCTTTCTGAGGAAGCTCGCTGGTATAAGCCGGCGTGCTGTGCAGCGCAGACAAATGCGGTTCCAGTAAGCCCAGCGCCTCCAGCTGGCTGTAGTAGCTCATGTTGCAGTCGGCCAGTTTTTGCACAATTGCGTGCATATATTCCGGCCGGTCCACCATGTCATACAGACAGGGCTCCACACCCCTCAGCGTTGAAATCTCATCCCAAATTGTGCAGTAAACCTGCGCTCCGATCAGACGCACCGGAAGGATATCCCCCAGAACATCTTCGGCCAGCTCCAGATTTTTTTGATCGCTTTCCCCATCCGCCGTGACTACGGGAAGACGAATCTTTTCCAGATTTCTCTCATCCGCAAGCGCATCCTGATACGCATGAGATGCGATGCCGTTTTTTGCGTCGTTGCGTATGGTCTCCTCCTTGACGGAAATCCCGTTGCCCGTGGTGGAAAACCTCTTTTCAATTGGATAATAGGGCTCCACCACCATATCCGCCTGAAAATATTTCCACTGAAAAAGCTTTCTTCTGAAGAACTGTTCCATCTGCCGCGCAAAAGAGTCCTCACATATAAGGGTTAGCTGATGGTCTATATCCATTTCATGCCAGGGAATTTCATCAATCCACACGCCCGGGCGCAGGCCGGTCGTCAAATCATTCACTGCGATCAGCCGACGGCGGCGCTTTTCATTAATTTCCTGCTGCGCGATTTCTCCATATCTCTTGGCCAGCTCCCGCAGCAGGCCTTTTTCCTTCTCCTTCATGGAAAGACCTTCTTTCTCCATTTTTCATGTTCCGCATCATTCAGACGGGGTTCCCATTTGCATACCTTTCAAAAATTTCGTACCCTTTGGAACAAGAAAACCTTTTACTTTCTTGATATAACATAAAGCTTCTTTGATTTCCACGCTAAAATTTAACACTTCTCTCAAAAAAGCGCTTTTAGGCAACTCAAAAAAATAAGGATTTGTTCAGAAAAATAACACCCAATAAAAAATATGGGTTCCGAGACTCTGTGAGTGGCCGCCGCATGGAAAAAACAGGAAAAACGCACCGTCAAAAAGGAACCAGTCCATCTTGGTTTAAATAGCAGCGGGGAGCGCAGTCCTTTTCAGACCGCACTCCCCGCGTTTACGGTTTTTTGTTTCCGGCTAAGCTGTTTTAGCCTTAAGCCCGCACGCGCTTCCTGCGCAGCAGCAGAATCGCCAGAGCGGAAATACCCGCGAACAGGGCGATCAGCAGGACCGGCGAGCTGTCTCCCGTGGAGGGTTCTTCCGGCTCCCCGGGCTGAGAGGATTCGCCGGGCTTGGAAACGTCCGGATCAGACGCGCCCTCCTTGACAAGCCCATCGATGGCCGTCCGCAGTGCGCTCGCCGCTTGATCCACCAGCGCCTGGTCGTCCTCCGTGAGGCTTTCATCCGCCAGGATGCCGTTCGCCTTTGCCAGCGCCGCGCTCAACGCCTTTGCCGATGCTTCGGTGTACTGCGAAAGGTCGATGCCCTCCGCCTGCTCCACCGCTTCCTTCAGCGCCGTCTTGTTCGCCTTCAGGCGCGCCTGCGATGACGCGCTCAGAAGCCTCTGCGCCATCTCGTCTACCTTCTCCTGCGTCGCTTCTTCGTCGGCGTAGAGCGCCTCCGCCTCCGACAGCAGTTCGGAGAGTCCTTCAATCGTCGTGGCGACATACCGGTCGGCTTCCGCCACAATCGGCTTTGCAAGGTCGATCGCCACCTTCAGGTTCGACTTATCCACCGGGATCAACTCCAGACCCACCAGCGCGTCCAGAAGGGCGTCATACGCCTCTTCCACTTCCTGCGGCGTGGCGTCCGCGTTCTCCAGAACGGCCTGCGCCGCTTCCTTCGCGTTTTCCAGCTTCTCCCAGCTTGCCGCCGTGTACTTGCCTTCCGTCAGCTTGGACGCCTCTTGAATCAGTTTGTCCAGTGCGGAGGTATCCGCCCGGTCGCGGTAGGTAGCCGTCACGGTCACCGCATGATTGGGCATAACAAAGGTAGTGGACGGAGCGGTTGCGTCGGTAAGCTCCACGTCGGAGGACAGCCAACGATCGAACACCTTACCTTCAGGAGCGGCATCCGCAGTGATCGTAACCTCGGCGTTTTCAGCGTACTGACCGTCTCCCGTTCCGTTCTCCACGGTAACGGTATAGGTCTCCGGCAGTTCGGGGGTAATATCCTCAAACATGATCTCCTTGACGCCGCCAACGCCTTCTCCTCCCTCTCCCACGAGATAAACCGTGTGGAGGCCGGAAACCGGCTGCGTCAGGTCGATTTCCTGCATGCCGTAGATGCCCCAATCGTCTCCGGCTGCAATCACCGTAACGGTGCCCAGTCTGGTTCCGGCGGTCGGGTCGTCGAGCATGACGTGAATTTTCTTGCCGGCCCAATTGGGATGAACGGCAGTGTTGATGTGGAAGCGGATGGACTTGGGCGTGTCGCCGAAGTTGACGTTATCGTACCGGATCCAATCGCCGCCGTTAAAATTCACGACTTCGTTGTTCTGAACCTTGATATAGGTACCCTTGACGGCGTCGATTTCATCCGCCTGGATGGGGGTATTGAGTTTTTTGGCAATGCCCGGCAGGATAAAGGAGAATTCCTTCTCTGCGTAGGTGTCGTTGGAGCGCTTGGTCACGCGCACCTTCACGGTAACCTCTGCATCCTCCAGCGGCCAGGTGACGGTTCCGTCTTCGGCGATCAGATCATCGGTGGAGGAGACGATTTCCAGCGCAAAGCCGTAGGGGACCTTGGGCAGGCGCAGCGCCTCATCTTTCTTTTCAGGCTGGGGAATGGTCACCGTGTTCAGGACCTCTTGAGCCGTATAGGCGGGCACCGTGACAGTGCACTCCTTGGTCGCTGTATTGCCGTCCATAATCCGCGTGACGCGAAGCGTGACCGTCACGCGTGTTTCCACGTCGGGCGCTTGGATGGACCAGTTGGAATTCACCACACCCGCGGGAGATACGGCGTCAATCGTCACCTCAAAACCCGCAGGCACTTTGGGCTTGGTCAGGGTGGTCGCGCCCTTTTCCGGATTTTCCAAAGCGAGTCCCTGCGCAACCTCATCCGCGGTTTCCGAGGGGGTCATCGCTTCCGTAAAGGTCGCCATCGCTTCTCTCAGCGCCGCTTCCGCCTCGGCGTATTCGTTCATATCCTGAGAAACGCGGTAAACCGCCAGGGCGTTGTCGATGGCCTCCTGGAAGGCAGCGTGGACGTTGCTTTCGCCCGGGAACTTCGCATAGAGAAGCTCGGCCTCCATAATGGCGGTCTCCAGGCTTTTTTTGCTGCCTACCATTACAGTAAAGTCGGCGTATACGCCGTTGGCCGCTGTGGCGCGCACCACCGCCACGCCTTCTTGCAGCGCTGTGATCGTATAGTTTCGAATTCTGCCGTCCACCGTATTCTCACGCAGGCTGACG
>CABSLJ010000066.1 GCA_902478455.1 uncultured Oscillospiraceae bacterium
GTGGACGTCTTCGCCCGCCGGCCTTTGGAACGCTGAACGGAAATTTTGTGAATGCGCTTTCATGGCGCCGGCCGCTGCAAACCGCCGGCGCTGCGGAAAGCCGGAATGAGTAAAGGACGCCCCCGGCAGGCTATCCAAATTTGCGCCGGGAGCGTCCTCGCCAGGCCTCTGTTACAGAGGCTATCCTTTTGTTATTCCTCCTGCTCGGCAATCAGGGCCTTGAGCTGGTCGGTTAGGCTCTGCTGGTAACCGTCGATGTCTGTTGTTCCGGCGATGAACTCCTGGATGGTAGCGCTCAAAATGGGCGTCACGCCGCCGGAGTAGCTGGTCTTCACATAGAAGCGGCCGTGGTTGACGGCGTCCGCAAAGGCGGCGCGGATGGGGTCTTCGCTGTAATAGGTATCCTCCGCAGCGCTCTGCACAGCGGGGAAGAAGCCGACCGTCTTGGCATACTCCAGCTGATTCTCAGTGCGGAGCATAAAGTTGATCAGCTGGGCGGCCTCCTCCGGATGCTCGGAGATGGCGGGGATGACAAACACGTCGGCGCCGGCGTAAGCGGTCTGATATTCCTCGTGCGGCATGATGCCCACGCCGAAGTTTTCGGTGTCAAAATCTTCGCTGTTGCGGATCTGGGTGGCGTAGTCGCTTGTGCCGATCATCATGGCGACCTCGCCGTTCATGAACATGGTCAGGATGTCCGCCAGAGAGATGGCTTCCGATCCGGGAGGCACCAGACCTTCGTTGAAGAGGACCATGAAGTCCTCAATGCCCTTTCTCCACTCCTCGGTATCGGTGCCGGGCGCCGTATTGTCCTCATTGAGGATGTTGCCGCCGTAATTCCAGATGAAGGGCAGGTACTGAGAAGAGAGGGAGGCCGAGGTGCCAAAGCCGTAGACCTGCTTGCCGCCGTAGGTTCCGGTCAACTTGCGGGCCGCCTCAATGAATTCCTCATGGGTCCAGGATTCCTCCGGATATTCCACGCCGGCTTCGTCAAAGATGGCCTTGTTGTAGAAAATGGTTCTCGCGTCGCCATAGAGGGGCATGGAGATGTATTTGCCGGAAAGATCGCCCTCTCCCTCGTAAACGCATTCGTTGGCGAATACGCCCATCAGGTCGTTTTTGATGTCCTCTTCTATGTAGTCGTCCAGAGCAAGCAGCTGGCCGCTACCCGCGAGCACCCAGTCAAAGGGGCTGCCGACAATCAGCAGGTCGGCCACGTCGCCGCCCGCAATGGAGGTCTGGAAGGTGACATGCGGATCGTTCGCCCAGGGATAGGCCTGATACTCAACCTTGATGCCGGTCTCCTCGGTGAACTTGGTCAAAAGCTCGTTCATGATGTCGGCGGCGCCGGCCGTGTCGCCTCCGGCCTGCCAGAAACGAATGGTGACGTCGGATGCAGGGGGCGTGGATTCTTCCTTCGATTCCGTGGCTGAGGGGGTGTCCCCGCCGGCCGAGGATGTCGAGGGTTCGCTCTGCGTACAGGCGGCCAAAGACGCCAGCAGGCAGATTGCGAGCAGAACTGCCAAGAGTCTCTTCATGATGTTTTCCTCCTTGATTTGAATCAAAATATTTCATCGCTTCACCTTCGGCCGTCTGCGGCCGCAGATCAAGCGAAGAGCGACAAAGTACCACTTATCTCTTTAAGGCGGCGGTTTTTTACGTCCATCTTGTCATTACAACTTGAACACAGCTGTATTATATAATGCGACAAATGATTTGTCAATAGGACGAGTGCATTATATTTTATATTTTATTCATTTTGCATCCCTTTATTTTATTAATTTCCCCACTCAAAAACAAAGAAGATATTCTTAAATTCAATTATACCGCGGCTGATTTGTCATTATTTTAAAATACCACTTGTATTTAAATCAAGCTCTTTTTCCTTTTCTCTTCGTTATTTACGGAAAATAAAAGCCTTTATTTTTTGAGATTTCACATAAACACATCGATAAAAAAACAACTTGTTTCTAATACACGATACCAAATCTTTATTTTTAGTACAAATAAGCATTGGCAAAAGTCCATTTGTCTGTTAGAATAGGAGTAAAATCAGAAAGAAGGGATCAGTTGTGCCGAAAAAGGCCGGTCATCTCTATCTGCGGCTGGCAGACAGCCTCATAGATCAAATCAAAGACGGCACCTACGCCGAGGGAAGCCTGCTTCCCTCCGAGCGGGAACTGTGCGAAACCTACGAAGTAAGCCGCACCACCGTGCGGCAGGCTCTGCAGGAGCTGTCTCAGGAAGGGTATGTCAACAGCATCCAGGGCAAGGGTACCTTCGTCGCCCGGCCTCAGATTCGCCAGGAGCTCAGCTCCATCTACAGCTTTGACGAAGACATGCGCCGGCTGGGCAAAACGCCCGAGACGCGCATCATGGATTTTGTGGAAATGACGGCCGCCGGCACGCTGGCCGCCACCTTTTCCCTGCCGGAGGGCAGCTCCGTCTACCGCATCATGCGTCTGCGCCTGGCAGACGGCGAACCCATGCTGCTGGAGACCAACTTTCTGCCCTGCACCCGTTTCCCCGGCATCAGCCGCGAGGCGCTGGAGAACCAGTCCCTCTACCGGGTGCTGACGACCCAGTACAGCCTGAACATCTCCGTGGCGGAAGAAACCTTTGAGCCGGTGCTGCTGCGGCCGATAGAATCGCAGATTTTCGGCGCGGTGCAGAATGCGCTCGGCATGCTCATCGAGCGCATCGCCTTCGAGGGGGAGAATGTCGTGGAGTTTTCCAAGAGCGTTTCCCCCTCCTACAAATTCAAGCATCACATCGTTCTGAACCGGTAGCGCGCCGTGGTCCGGCCTCGGCCGACTTCAAAACGAGTGCAAAACAAAAGGGCCCGGTTTGCAAACCGGGCCCGGCTTATTGCCGCGTAAATCATTCAGCGCAGCCGAAAGCCGCGGCCGATGATGTCGCTGGTATTGGTGATCAGTACAAAGGCTGTCGGGTCGCACTCCTGCACAAAGCGTTTCAGCTGCACGGCCTGCTGACGATTGAGCGCCGTGTAGACGATGTACCGTTTCTGTTTCAGAAAAGCTCCCTGCGCCTCGCACACCGTTGCGCCGCGGTGCAGCTTCTGGACAATAAAATCGCAGATGGGCTGCGGATCGCCGCAGATCACATTGAAGTATTTGCTCTGATTGATGCTCTCGATGACGCCGTCCACGATGAGGGATTTCATAATCAGCCCCATCACCGAAAAAAGGCCGATTCTGACGCCGAACACAAAGAAAGAGGAAAGCACAATCAGGCAGTCGGTCACCATCAGATAGGTTCCGATGTTGGTGCCTCCCCTGTATTTTTTGAGGATCATGGCGATGATGTCGGTCCCGCCGGAGGAGGCGTCGATGTTAAAAAGGATCGCCGTGCCGAAGGCGGGCAGGCCCACCGCAAACATCAGCTCGAGCAGCGGCTCATCGGTCAGAGGCTGATTCAGCGGGCAGACCCGCTCCAGCACGCTCAACAGCACCGAAAGGAGAGCGCTACCGTAGGCCGTCCTTAAGCCAAAGCCCTTTCCCAGCGCCAGGATTCCGAGGACGATCAGCACGGCGTTGAGCGCCAGGTTTGCAAGACTGGGCGTGATCTGTGGAAAAACGCCCCCGATGACGACCGACAGACCGGCGACACCGCCGAATGAAAAATGGTTGGGGAATTTAAAGAAGTACTCCCCCACCGCCATAATCAGAATGCCGACGTGGAGCAGCATAAGCTCCAGCGGCCGGTTTCGTTTCCGCATGATTCTCTCTCCTTCCGCACTGCCTGAACCGTACACCGTCCGGACCTCTCATCGTTTCTCCCGTCCGGGCCGCGCGTTTTCCTCCCGCGTCCGGTCCAGCCTTCGGTTGCGAAAATAAAGATACAGGTCGGTCGTCACCATCACCAGATTGATCCAGTAGAAAACAAACACATAGGTGATACTGCCGGACGCCAGCTTGGACGCGATGCCGCACGCATATCCAAAAAGGATCATGCACAGAAACAGCAGGCTTTTCCCCTGCGCAGTGCGCGCCCTGTAGGACTTTACAATCGACGCCGGCCACGAGATGCCAAAGCCGACCACCATGAACGCCTCCAACAATTCCGCCATTGTCATCCCCCTTTCCTCACAATTCCCTCACAGTATAACACAGGGATTTTTCTTCGTAAAATACCTGATTTGGCATAGGGACTATTCCTCCGTGCATATAACAACCCTTCTCCCTGAAAAGAGGTCCTCTCCATGGAACTGCAGCAGCTTCGTTATTTCCGCACCGCCGCGCAGATGGAAAACATCTCCCGCGCCGCCCGTTACCACCGCATTCCGCAGCCCTCGATGTCCAAAATCATATCAGCCCTCGAGCGAGAGCTCGGCATGCCGCTGTTTGAACGGGAGGGCAACCGTCTGCACCTCAATCAGCAGGGACGGCTTTTTCTGCGCGAGGTGGATAAGGCCCTGCTCACCATAGACGGCGCCCTCAGCGACCTGAGCGACATCTCGCACGGGCTGTGCGGGGAAGTACGGCTTCTGGTGCTGGAAAACCGCCGGCTCATCTCCGAATGCACCGCCGCCTTTCTGCGGCGCTATCCCCACGTGACCGTCTCCCTCTGCCACGACCTCTACTCAAACCAGCCCTTCCCCTATGATTTGTACATCTCCTCCGCTCCCGGCGGCATCGCCTGCCAAAGCCGCGTCCTCCTGACCGAAGACATTCTGCTCGCGGTTCCACGGGAACACCGGCTGGCCCTGCGGCAGAACGTGTCCCTCCAAGACCTTTCCGGCGAATCCTTTGTGCTGCTGCCCCAAAACAACAGCGCCCACCGCATCGCTGTGGAGCACTGCCGCCGCAGCGGGTTTGAGCCAATCACGGTCATCCGGTGCGACGATCCCTGCCAGGTGCGCTATTACGTATCCCAGGGATTGGGCGTAACCTTTTCCCCCGCCATATCCTGGAAGAATCTCTGGGATACCAACCGCGTCGCCCTGCTCCCCATAAACGCCGCCGGCCTGTCCCGCACCAGTCTGATCTGCTGGCGTTCCGGCGAGCATCTGTCCCCGGCCGCCTCCGTCTTCCGCGACTTCGCGGCCGCCTATTTCGCCGCCCTTCCCGCAGAAGCTCCTCCCGTTTCCAGCGGGAGAGATCTGCCGTCCTTCGAAAGGAGAGCGCAATGAACCCCCATCCGAACCAAACCATACGCAGCCTGCAGCAAAAAATGCAGGAGAAAACACTCTCCTCCCGGGAGCTCGTCTCCGATTATCTCGACAGGATTGACCGGATAGACGCAGGCCCCAGCGGGCTCCACTCGGTGCTCGAACGCAATCCAGACATTCTCGCAGAGGCCGAAGCCTCCGACCGACTGCGGGCGCGCGGCATCCTGCTCGGCCCGCTGCACGGAATCCCTCTACTTGTCAAGGACAACATCGACACGGCGGACCGCCTGCACACCAGCGCCGGTTCTCTCGCTCTCGCCCGTCACCGGGCCGCGAAGGACGCCTTTGTGGTGCGCAAGCTGCGGGAAAGCGGCGCGTTGATCCTCGGCAAGGCCGGCATGTCCGAGTTCGCCCACTTCATGGCGCGCGGCATGCCCAACGGCTTCAGCTCCCGCGGCGGTTTCATTTACCATCCCGCCGACCGCGCCGCCGATCCCTCCGGCTCGAGCACCGGCTCGGCCGTGGCGGTGGCGGCGGGGCTGTGCGCCGGCGCGCTGGGCACCGAAACCAACGGCTCCATTCTCTCCCCCGCCTATCAATGCGGGGCGGTCGGCCTCAAGCCCACGGCCGGCCTGCTCAGCACGGAGGGCATCATCCCCCTCTCCTTCACGCTGGACACGCCCGGCCCCATCGCCTCATGCGTCTGTGACGCGGCTCTCCTGCTTGGCGTGATGACAGGCTCCGGTCCTTCCGATTTTCCTTCCAATGAAAACCAAGCCGGCACGCCTGCGGAAAAGGCCCGTCTTCAGAGAGTGCGCGTCGGCCTCTGGAACATGGAAAACGCCCTGCCCGCGCAGGCGCAGGCCGTCTCTCTACTGGAGTCTGCGGGCGCTGAATGCCTTCCCCTCTCCGCGCCGGAGGTGCCAAAGCTGCACGGAACCATCATCCGGTACGAATTCAAGCGCTGCCTGAACCGTTATCTCGTGCAAACCGGCGAGCCCGGTTTGCCAAAATCGCTCCGGGAGATCATCGCCTTCAACGAGCGCCACGCAAAAAAGGCCCTGCCCTATGGGCAGGACCTGTTTCTGCTGGCCGACGAAGCCTCTGGGACTCTGGAAGAACCGGACTATCAGCAGGCAATCGCCGGGCGAAACGCCTTTATCGACCGGCTGGCTCGTTACTTTGCGGACAACTATCTGGACGCCGTCCTCTCTCCCCAGATCAGTCCGGCCGCCTCGCTGGCCGGTTTTCCGGCGCTCACCCTGCCCGTCGCTTCCGACGAAACGGGCATGCCCATCTGCATCTTCCTCATGGCCGGGCGGCTGAAAGAGGACATCCTGCTGCGCATCGCCCATGCGGTGGAGCGCGGTCTTCCGGTCTGAAGCGCCACGCCTCTGGTAAGGCGGCAGGAAGCGCACAAGGAATCAGCAGCATTCGTTCTTGCGGTTGATCCAGCCGGTGGAGGCGTCCATAGCCGCGCGGCAGGCCGCAGTGCAGTCGAGGGCGTTGAGCATGACAAAATCGTGGATGGTCGCCTGGACGCGCAGCGCCGTAACCTCTACGCCCGCCTCTCTCAGCTTTCCGGCATAGGCCTCGCCCTCGTCGCGCAGAACATCGGCCTCTCCGTTGATGATCATCGCATCGGGCAGTCCCTTCAGCTGCTCGACGGCGGCGCACAGCGGGGAAGCGGTGATCTGCCGCCGCGCCTCCTCGGACGGCGCATACTGATCCCAAAACCACATCATTCCCTCCCGGTAAAGGTAATAGCCCTCGGCAAACCGGCAGTAGGATTCGGTATCAAACGCCGCGTTTGTGACAGGATAATACAGCAATTGCTTTTGGATTGCGGGGCCTCTCCTGTTTTGGGACAGAATGGTCATCACGGTCGCCATATTGCCGCCGACGCTGTCCCCGGCCACCGTCAGGCGGCTCAGGTCAGCGCCAATTCCGGCGCGCTTTAGCAGCTCCGGCAGTCTGCATAGGACGCTGTAGCACTGCTCAATGGCGACCGGATAGCGCGCCTCCGGCGCGCGGCTGTACTCCGGGAATACAACAACGCAGCCGGTGCGGGCCGCAAGCTCGCGGACAAGCTTTTCGTGGGTGTGGAAGCTGCCGAATACCCAGCCCGCCCCATGGATGTAAAAAATCACATGCGGCTTGCGGGCCGGGCATTCCGGACAAACAAAAAACACGCGGACGCCGCCCCATTTCCCCGTATTGACAAGCAACGAGGAAACATCGGCGGGGCATTTGCGCACCGGGCTATCCTGTGCTGTTTCCAGCGCCTTCCGCCCCTCCCGGGGCGGGAGCTGAAAGATAAGCGGCGGACGGGAATTTTCCTCACAGACCTTTTCCGCCGCAGGCTCCAGCGGTATTCTCAGCATTCCGGTCTCACTCCTGGCATCTCTTTGGAATAAAGGGGGGAGCCGCCACAGGGCCGTTTGGCCCGGCAGGACGGCTCTCCCCTGATAAGACCAGTCTATGCGCCGCAAAGTCGAATCGTTCCCGCAGCGGTTGCGTTTTTGCATGGTATTCTCCCAGGAACCGCCTTCCCAATTCACAAGACAGCAAAGTTCCGGCAGGTGATAATATCCGATACCGTGTACGGATCTATTTCATCGATTCGTTCATAAGAATTATTCATTCGCCTCTCCCTTGCGAATCGTCTTGATGCCAAACACAAAGTAGAGGATATGGCAGACCCAAACGATGGCGAGGATGATGCTGGGGACAAGGATATTCGCCCGCATCATCATAAAAAAACCAAAGCTCATGAGCAGCGTTACCGGGATGATGATACCCACCTTGGTCTGCACGGTCATGCCCTTTTTCTTCACAAATGATTCCAGATGCTTCTTATACATTTTCGTCCCCACAAACCAATCGTGGAGCCGCTGCGAGCTTTTGGCAAAACAAAACACCGTTACCAGAAAAAACGGAACCGTGGGCAAGATCGGCAGCACTATACCGATGCATCCAAGCCCCAGGCAGACAAAGCCCAAAATCAGAAATATCAGCCGTTTCAGCTTCATAAATTCAGCAAGCCTCCCTAAATCAATCTTTTTTCTTCAGCTCATCCGCCCGTGATCGACGGAATAGACGGTATCCGCAATCCGCATGGTGGACTGCCGGTGGGATACCAGCACCACAGTTTTGCCCTCCCGTTCCTCGTGAAGGGATTTTAAGATCACCGCTTCGTTCAGGCTGTCCAGGTTGCTGGTGGGTTCGTCCAATAACAGGAAGGGCGCGCCGTGCAGGAAGGCCCGCGCCAGCCCCAGCCGCTGCCGTTCTCCGCCGGATAAAGTGTCCCCCAGCTCGCCCACCGGGGTGTCGTAACCTTTGGGCAGGGTCATAATGAAATCATGCACCGACGCCTTTTTACAGGCCGCCTCGATTTCTTCGCCCGTAGCATCCAGTTTGGCGATCCGCAGGTTGTTTTTGATGCTGTCGTGGAACAGGTGGGTTTCCTGGGTCACGAAGCTCTCCATCTCCCGCAGGTTGGCGGTGTTGATCTGGTCAATGGGCGTATCGGAGATTTTCACATCCCCCTGCCGCACATCCCAGAACCGCATTAGCAGCTTTAAGAGGGTGGATTTGCCGCTGCCGCTGCGGCCTACAAGGCCGATTACGCTGTGCTCCGGTATTTTTACCGATATATCCGAAAGGATGTTTTCGTCCCCATAGGCAAAGGTCACCTGCTCCGCCGCAGCGCTGGTGAAGGCGATTTCCCGTCTTCCAGTAACTTCCTCCACTGCCGGCGTTTCGTCCAGGATATCCAGCACCCGGTTGCCCGCCGCAAAGGTGTTTTGCAGGGTGCTCCCCAATGCCGCCAGCGCAATCGCCGGCCCAAAGGAGGCAAACAGGGCGATGGTGGGGATCAGCACCCCGTCAAAGCCCACGGCGCCGCTTTGGCAGAGCAGGGCGGAAACAACCAGCATGATGAGATCAAAAGCCAGCACAACGGTGTTGGTCACCGCCGTGTTCCGGCCGGCCGTGCGTTTCATCCGCTCTTCGTCCTTAGCAAGCGCGTCGGTTCTATCATTCATCTCCGTCAAACGCTTTTTGCCCTGGCCGTATTGCAGGGTTTCGGAAAGACCCCGCAGGCTGTCCAGCACAAAGCCGGACAATTCCCCGGATTTGGTGCGAAACCGCATCCCGTCGTCCCCGCTGCGTCTGGATGTGACAAGCGGGATCACGATTCCAACCACGAGATACGCCGCCAGGGCGATGAGGCCCAGCAGCCAGTGGAAGGAGCCGATGAACAGGCACATCACAATGGTGAACAGCAGCGCAATCGCCGCCGGAGAGATGGTGTGGGCGTAGAACACTTCCAGCAACTCGATGTCGGAGGTAATCACCGCAATCAAATCGCCCTTGTCCCGGCCCTCCAGCTTGGCGGGGCAGAGCCGTCGCAGCGCCCGGAAGACCTTGTCCCGCAGGAGCGCCAGCAGCTTGAATGCGATGAAGTGGTTGCACGCCTGCTCCGCATAGCGGAGGACGCCCCGCACAACCGCAAAGACCACTACACAGACAAAAATAGTCGTGAGGGTGAAAGAGGTATCAAAGTGCAGAGCTTCCAGCACCGCATAGCCGCCAAAGATGGTGATAAAGGCAGCGCACAGATGTCCTACCAGCCCCATGAAAATAGCAAGGAACATATACCCGGCCAAAGGCTTCACCAACCCGATCAGCCGGGACATAACCTTGAATCCGCTTCGTCTCTTCATGCGTTTTCACCATCCTTTCCGTAGTTCTCCAGCTCCTGCTGGGCGTTCCACAGCCGCTCATACAGGCCGTGGTGTTGCAGCAGTTCCTCATGGCCGCCGCTTTCGGCAACACACCCGTTTTCCAGTACATAGATGTTGTCCGCCTGCACCACGTTCGCCAGCCGGTGGGAGATGAGGATCACCGTCTTGGATTTTGCCAGCCGGTGGATTCCGGCCATGATGTCGTTCTCGCTCTCCACGTCGATGTTGGAGGTGGCCTCGTCAAAGATATACACCGGGCTGTCGTGAAGCAGTGCCCGGGCCAGCGCCAATCGCTGGCATTGCCCGCCGGAAAGGTTCGACGCCTTTTCCAGCAGCGGGGTATTCAGTCCCTGCTCCGCTTTCAAAAATGCGGATAAATTTACCCGTTCCAGCACCGCCCATAATTCTTCATCGGAAGCGTCCGGTTTCCCCATCAGCAGATTGTCCCGCGCCGTGCCCTTGAACAGATAGCTCTGGTGGCTGATGTAGGTGATATTTTGCAGCAGGGAGCTTTCGTCGATTTCTCCCAGCTCCACACCGCCGATGGAAACCGAGCCGGCATAGCCCCTGTTCCGGCCCATGAGGATGGCGGCAATCGTGGATTTCCCGCAGCCGCTTTCCCCTACAATCGCCGTGAAGCTGCCCCGGGGGAATTGTAAGTCCATGCCGCGTAAAATCTCCCGGTCCGGTTCATAGGAAAACCGCAGGCTGGAACATACTATGTCATGCCGCTGCGGGAACTTTACAGCAGCTTCCTGACCAGTCTCCGGCAAATCCAGCAGGCGGAAAATCTTGTCGCTGGCCGCCATGCCGTTCATGGCGATGTGGAAAAAGGAACCCAGCTGCCGCATGGGGAGGAAAAAGTCCGCCGCCAGCAGGATAATCAGCAGGCACCCGGCCAGGGATACATGGTTGCCGGCATACTGGGTCACCGCCATGATGACACCCAGCGCCGCCCCGCCGTAGGCGATCAGGTCCATAATGGTGATGGAATTGAGCTGCATGGTCAGCACCTTCATGGTGATCTTGCGGAACTTCTCGGCCTCCACGTTCATTTCCTGGTTTTTGAATTCGTCCGTCTGATAGATTTTTAAGGTGGTAAGCCCCTGCAAATTCTCTAAAAAGGTGTCGCCCAGAGCCGTGTACTGCCCCCAGTATTTGGAGAGCAGCTTTTTGGCCCAGGTCTGCACCGCCGCAATCGCCACCGGAATCAGCGGCACGCAGACCAGCAGCACAATGGCCGCCGGGACATTGACAAAGCAGAGCACCGCGAACAGGGTTAAAGGGGCCAGCATGGCGTAGAAGAACTGGGGCAGGTAGGCCCCGAAGTAGGTTTCCAGCTGATCGACGCCTTCCACCGCCACCTGCACCACTTCACTGGTTTTCACCTGCTCGTTGTACGAGCTGCCCAGCCGCAGCAGCTTTTCATAGATCTTCTCCCGCAGGGTTTTCTTTACTGCTTTAGAAGACAAGTAGCTCATCCGGCTGGCCCCTGTGGCGCAGAGGAACCGGATGAGCAGCGCCGCAAGGACGACGGCCGCTGTCGTCCACAGATCGCTTGCGCCGGTGTTGCCGTAATACAGGCTGGCAAGCAGGTTTGTAATGCTGAACATCATGGCGATGTTCGCCGCCAGGGAACACCACTGCAATAGGACGTTCCCGGCTATGTATTTCTTACTTTCGCTGACCGTCCCGATCAGCCGTTTGTTGATCATCATTTCTGTTTATCGCCGCCCTTTTCTGTTTTCTGAATTGCCAGGGCTTTCAGCGCCTGATAGCTTTCGGGGCTGACGGCGTGCTCCATGAGGCAGGCATCCCTTGCCGCTGTCTTCCCGTCCACGCCTAAGCCCTCCAGCATTGCCTGAAAGGTCTGGTGCCGTTCGTAGGTAGCCTTTGCGATTTCCAGCCCCGCCTCTGTCAGACAGACGGCGTGGTTTTGATCTCGCGTCAGGTAACCCTCCTGCTCTAACGCCTTGAGGGAGATGGAGACCGTCGGCTTGGACACGCCCAGCGCCTCTGCAATGGATGCGCCGTGGACCTCCGTCTTTTGGGACAAGAGGTATATGGTTTTCAAGTAATCTTCTGTTGTGCGTCTGAGCTTCATCGAAGCCGCATCCTCCTTCCTTTCCGTTTACACCGGGATGATAAAGGGCTTGCCGTCCACGCTCCGGATTTCCAGACCCACGCCGTAGACCTCCCGCACCAGTTCGCTTGTAATGATTTCTTCCGGGAGGCCGTGGGCGATCATCTTCCCGTCCTTCATGGCGACGATCTCGTCGCTGTAATAGAGGGACTGGTTGATGTCGTGGAGCACCATGACAATGGTGATGCCGTATTCCCGGTTTAGCTGCCGGATGAGCTTTAAGATTTGCAGCTGGTAGCGGATGTCCAGATAGGTCGTCGGTTCGTCGAGGAAGAGCACCTTGGTGTCCTGGGCCAGCGCCATGGCGATCCACACCCGCTGCTTCTGCCCGCCGGAAAGCTCCGACACCGGCTTGTCTTTGTGTTTCCAGGTATGGGTGATCTCCAGCGCCCGGCGGATCTTTTCCTCGTCCTCCTGCGGGTCAGGGGAAAGCCCCATGGTGTGGTAGGGCGTCCGTCCATAGCCCACCAGCTTTTCCACGCTCAGATCCACCGGGGCGGTGTTGTACTGATGGACGATGGAGACCTCCCTGGCAAAATCCTTTAGCCGCATTTCTGCAATGTTGCCCTCCCGCAGCAGGATGTCCCCCTCGTCCGGCTTCAGGTTTTTGGTCATCAGATGGAACAGGGTGCTTTTGCCGCAGCCGTTGGCCCCGATGAGGGTGGTGATTTTTCCCTCATGCAGTTCCAGATCCAGTCCTTTAAGTACCTGCTGCCTGCCGTAGGCAAAGGAGAGGTTTTTGACGGTAAATACATTACTGGCCATAGCTTTGCTTCGACCTCCTCAACAGCAGGATAAAGAACGGGCCGCCCACCACCGACATGATGATGGCCGCGCTGATTTCATAGGGGGCGGCAATGGTCCGCCCCAAGGTATCCGCCAGCAGCAGGGTAAACGCCCCCAGCAGGATGGAATAGGGCACCAGCACTTTATG
>CABSLJ010000067.1 GCA_902478455.1 uncultured Oscillospiraceae bacterium
GCCCTCAAAAGCCGGCGCTTCCGCCACGGCGCCGCGTCGACCGGCATCACCATCGGCGTGATCGCCGTCATCATTCTTTTGAACGTTGTAGTGAGCCTGCTGGTGGAGCGCTTCCCCTCGCTCAATATCGATATGACCGCCACGGGCGGCAACACGCTGTCTCAGACGGCGGCCGACGTGGCAAACGCCGTCAGCGAGGAGACCAACATCTACATCCTCGCACGCGAGGAATACGTCAAGAACGACCAGCTTTATGCCAGCTATGGCATCACCTACAGTCAGGTCGACGTGCTGGCCAAAAAGTTTGCCGAGGTCAACGGGAACATCAAGGTGCAATACGTCGATTTGGACGCCAACCCCGGCTTTGCTTCTCAGTATGCGGATGAGAATTTACAGACGGGCGACGTCATTGTCCAGTCGCCCCTGCGTTACCGCCGTCTGACGGTAGACGATCTTTTCAGTTTCAATTCCCAGACCTACACCGCCTACACCAAGGTGGACAGCGCCCTCGCCTCGGCCATCTATCAGGTCAACGTCAAGGACCTGCCGACCGTCGCCTTTGCCACCGGCCACAACGAAATGCTTGACACCACCGCGTTCCGGCAGCTGCTGACCGACAACGGCTTTGAGGCCAGCGAATTCGCCCTTTTGACTGATGAGATTCCCGAGAACGCCCAGGTCATTTTCCTGCCTACCCCCGCCACCGATTACACCGATGAGGAGATCGCCAAGCTCGAAGCCTTCCTGGAAGAGGGCGGAGACCGCGGCTTGTTCATCGCCTTCCACCCCGGTCAGACCGAGTTTCCCAAACTGGCCGCCTTTTTGAAGGATTGGGGCATTGCCGCGACCGACAATATCGTCCTGGAAAGCGATTCCTCCCATGTCTTCTCCAACAGCAGCACCTACATTCTCTCTCAGCTGAGTGAGGAACTGGACCTCGGCGGAAAATCGGATTACGGCTATCTCGCCATGCCCAGTGCGCGCCAGCTGGAGCGGCTCTTCACCAGCGAGGCGGGCGTGAATACCTACACGCTGCTCTCCAGTTACGATACCTCCTACGCCTATCCGCTTTCTTCGCTGGATCAGCCCACCGGAGAGGAGGAAAAGACCTCCTATCCGCTCGCCCTGCTTGCGCAGAAGACAAAGAATACCGACAGCGGCAGCTCCAGGTCGCATGTGATCGCTCTGGGCAGCTCGGTGATGCTCGCAGACGGCATCATCAATACAAGCACCTTCGGCAACGGCCAGTATATGCTCGACCTGCTGCATTACGTCACCGGCACGACCGACAGCAGCTCTCCCGTGGAGATTGTGACCACGGCGATCAATTCGGCCGATCTGGTGCTGACGATGGATCAGGCGAAATGGCTGGGCCTGGGGCTTTTCACCATCGGTATTCCGCTGGTGGTGCTCATCGTCGGATTTGTCGTGTTCTTTAGAAGGAGACATCTATGAAAAAATCAACTAAAGCTTTGATCGGCATCCTGGTCTGCGTGATTGTGCTGGCCGGCGCCGTGGTCCTGTTGAAGGTCACCGAGGGCGTCAGGGGAGGGGAGGACGCCTCCTCACAGACCTCTTCTCAGACCACCGATCTGATCGGCAAGGAGGAGGAAGATATCGCCTCCATCCTTGTGACAAATGAGCACGGAAGCTACACCATCAAGCCGCAGGAAAAGGAGATGGAGGAGACCTCCTACTATATTGAGGAACTCCACGGCTTTGTGGTCAACACGACAAGCGTCACCAGTGCGGTCACAAACGGCTATAAGCTGACCTGCCAACGTGACCTCGGCGCGGTGGAGGACCTGTCTGAATACGGCCTGGACGCTCCCGCGGCTACCGTCAAGGTGACCTACAAGGACGGCGACATCCTCACCTATGCGCTCGGAGACGCCACGCCCAGCAACTCCTCCTACTACTATGCTCTGGTGGGAGATTCCGACCACGTTTACATTGTCAGCTCGGTCAGCAGCAATTTCTTCAATCCGGTCAGCAACTATGTGGATAAGTCCGTTGTGAGCCTCACGCCGGAGACGGAGGATGGAACCAACGTCTTTACAAAGCTGACCCTTTCCGGAGGCAATTATCCCGAGGTGCTTTCGGTCGCAATCGATTCCGAGGCGGGGACCTGCCGGCTGACCGCCCCGGTCGCCTTTGACGCCGACAAGTCGGTTGTGAATACCATCACCGCGGCGTTGGAGTCGATCACGGCGAGTTCGGTCGCCGTCCTTCACCCGGATGAATCCAAGCTCCAGGAGCTCGGACTCGATGCGCCTGAGGCGGTCATTGAATTCACGGCCAACGGGCAGGATTACAAGCTCTCTGTGGCCAAGAAAGACGACTCTACCTACTATATGCTGCGCAACGGCGTGGATTTGGTCTATGAGGTCGGTGCGGACACCGTTTCCACCTGGATTTCGCTTTCCCGTTTTGAAATGCGCGACCATACGGTCCTTTCCGGTATTGTGACGGAATTCTCCGGCGTCACCTATGCCGGCGCGGCGGAGGGGAGCATCTCTATCAGCCGCACGGTCGACGAAGAGGAGTCCACCGAGGAGAACACGGTTTATGCCTATGAGGCGACCCTCTCCAATGGGAACACCCTCTCCTATGACACCTTCCGCACCGATTTCGCCGATCTTCTGATGCTGGAGGTTACCGAGGAAGCGCAGGACGCGCCCGCCGGAGACCCGGCACTGCGGCTGGAGCTTTCCCGCTTTGATGCGGACGGTTTGACCGTCGTGGAGTTCTATCCTGCCAGCGAGCGCAGATACTATGCAGTGCGGGATGGAGAGGTGTTGGGCCTCGTCCGTGCAGACGTCTATGAGGAGCTGGAAGTCCAGCTGGTCGCCCTGCTGGACGGAGACGCAGAGTAACCGAGGCCTCGACGGCCGGCGTTCCCGCTTTGAGACAGACGAAGGAATCTTTGACCAGGCAGCCGCCCCGGTTTTGCGCCGGGCGGCTGCTTTTTGGTTCTATTGTCAATGACGCAGACCAAAATCGACTGCCTTACAGCGGGATGTTCCACGTGAAACACCACGCATCTCTTCAAAAAGAGGATCATTGTTCCGGCAGGTTTCACGTGAAACACGGGAAGCGATTGGACGCGCGGTCGAGGGCGCAGCGCTTTCCTGATTTCCTTCTTGGCTGCGCCGCGTTTTCATGCTATAATAAATTCCGTCGGCAGTGCAGAAGCGAAAAGTATACCGGAGGAACAATCCGCCGCCTGCCGTTTTCGGGACAGGCCATACGGGCCTGACCGGCTGCTCCATTTTGTGCTTGGCGCAGAGAGTAATCCCCCAAGGGCGAAGGGAAGAGAAGTTATGGGAAAAATCATCGCAATCGCCAACCAAAAGGGCGGCGTAGGCAAAACTACTACCGCGGTCAACCTCTCTGCGGCGATGGGGGCGCGCGGAATCAACACCCTCTTAGTCGACATCGATCCCCAGGGCAATTCCACCAGCGGTCTGGGCATCGACCGGCGTTCGGTGGAGGTTTCCACCTACGACGTGCTGCTGGGCAGCCGTCCGGCGGCCGAAGCGGTGCTGCATACCGAGTTCGAAAAGCTCGACCTGCTGCCCTCCAACATGGACCTGGCGGCGGCGGAGCTGGAGCTGGTCGACGTCGAGCACCGGGAAGCGCGGCTTAAAAGCGCTCTTTCCCAGCTGCGCGAGCAATACGGCTTTATTTTCATCGATTGCCCGCCCTCATTGGGACTGATCACAACAAACGCCCTCTGTGCGGCCGATACCCTGCTGGTCCCCATTCAGTGCGAATACTACGCGCTGGAGGGGCTTTCCCAGCTGATGAACAGCGTCCGCAGGGTCAAACGGCAGTACAACGGGCACTTGGAAATTGAGGGCGTGCTGCTGACCATGTACGACGGCCGCCTCAATCTCACCCAGCAGGTGGTGGAGGAGGTCAAAAAATATTTTCCGCGCAAGGTCTTCCGCACGGTTATTCCCCGCGGTGTGCGCATTTCGGAGGCCCCAAGCTTCGGCAAGCCGATCAGCTATTTTGACCGCCATAGCCGGGGCGCGCTCGCTTACGACGAGCTTGCGGCCGAGCTTGCGGCCGCCAATAAATTCTAGGAGGCGATCCTGTTGGCTAGCAAAAAAGGCGGATTGGGCAAAGGGCTCGACGCCATTTTCATGGAAAACGCAACCGAAAACAGCAACAGCACGGTCGTGCTGAATCTGTCCGAAATAGAACCCAACCGCACCCAGCCCCGAAAGGAATTTGACGACGAGGCCCTTCATGAGCTGGCCGATTCCATCTCTCAGCACGGCGTGCTCCAGCCGCTGCTTGTGCGCCCCATCGCGGGAGGGGGATATCAGATCGTCGCCGGGGAGCGCCGCTGGCGCGCCTGCCGGATGGCCGGCGTCTCCGAGGTGCCGGTGGTCATCCGTGAGCTCGACGACGCCGAGGTCATGGAGCTGGCTTTGATCGAAAACCTCCAGCGGGAGGACCTCACGCCCGTGGAAGAGGCGCGCGGCTATCACACCCTGATTGAGCAGTACGGCCTGACGCAGGACGGCGTGGCCAAAACGGTGGGAAAGTCCCGCCCGGCCGTGACCAACGCCCTGCGCCTGCTGCAGCTGCCGGAGGATATCCTCGCCCTCGTGGAGGAAGGAAAGCTCAGCGCGGGCCATGCGCGCACCCTGCTCGCCTTTGAGGACGAGGAGGCCATGCGGGCCGCGGTCGAGCGGGTGATCAAAGAGGGGCTTTCGGTCCGCGCGCTTGAAAAGCTCGCGCGGCAGGCGAACGCGCAGGCCAAAGAGGAGGAAAAGACCCCGCCGGTCAGGCGCGCCAACCGCTTTTACGACGAGGTCGCCCTCTCTCTCAACGAACATCTGGGCAGGAAGGTCCGTGTCGCCGCCAAATCGAAGGACAAGGGCGTGCTGGAGATTGAATTCTACAGCGAGGAGGACCTCGCCGAGCTGGCGCGGCTGCTCGGGCGGGAGGAGTAAAACGCAGGTCTTCTGCGCTGTTGAGACCGCTGCACCCAGTACGGCTTTATAAAAAGAAGGAAAAAAGAACCCCATCGGGAGCTTCCCGATGGGGTTCTTGCCGTTCCTTGTGAAGAAGAGCTCGCTCTATTCTGTTTGCACCTGCTCTTCCTCCGCGGGAAGAAATCCGTTTTGTTCCAGATAGGCGATGGTCCTGGGGAATCCATAAGACAAGTCATAGCTTTGTGTGTAAAAATAAAGGGGACCTTCGTACTCTTCCAAAGAAACCGGCGCGGCAGGCTTACCTTTTAAATTATAGCCGTCCATTTCCGCTTGGGAGGAGATGACAACTGAGCAATTAGCAGAAGGAGAGTCATCGGTGATTCCGTTGACAGAAGTGTGAAGGATATCGGCACAGAGAAGCTCCTGCAGCTCTGCCTTTTGCTCCATGGAGAGGTCAAGCGGCTGATCAGTGGATCCATTTTCCGCATATTCTTCAAGCGATATCTGTCCCAGATCAGAGGGGGACAGCCAGAAGAGTACAGTTTGATATTTTACCCATTCGGAGATATGGTTAATTTCGGAGAAGAATTGATATACGGGACTGCCGGTCCGTCTGTACTCCCGCATGATCACCGAGCCGTCCTTCATCTGGTAGCGGATGGCGTTACTTGAATAAAAAAGATCGCCCGGTTCAGGTAAATAGGGGAAGGCCTGCATTTGCCGGTAACCGTTCATAGAGCGGTGGGCAGAGCAGAAGGCGTCAATAGAAGACTCCTCCTTCAGAATCGGCTTCAATTCGGGGAAGGGCCGCAGCTCATCGTCAAAGAGAATATTCGCCCCGCTGATCATGTAAAAGGGAGTGTTGTAGTCGGAAATGCTGACCGATTCCACCTCTTCCGCCCGGGGGACATAGCGGCTGTAGCCGAAGAGATCAAAACCCAGCACCGCATAGCTAACCAGGAGAACCGCAATCGAGGCGGCCAGATAGGGAAGGCTCTTTAAAAGGCTGTGGAACCCCTTGGTATAGAGTGCTTCCAGAATCAGATGGACCACCAGCGCGCCTAGGATCAGGCCGAGCAGGAAGAGCAGATGGGAGTTTGGAACAATAAGCAGGAAGAAATAAGAGAGCAGAATCCCGCCGCACAGGGAGGCCAGGAAACGGAGGACCAGCATCGGAATGCGGTAGGAGAAGGGCTCCTCGGCCGTTTCGCTTTTCCGCCTCCGGTAAAGGAGCAGACCGCCCACAAAGAAGAGCAGAAAGAGGAACACCCACCAGAGAATGCTCCACAGGTCCATACCCCAGGCCAGCGCGGCGATCAGTCCGCCGATGGGGGAGAACGCCGTGACCGACCAGGGGGAAAAGAGGGCGGAGGTGGGCAGTCCGGGCAGAATGGAGCTTGCGTATAGAGAGAACAGATAAAAAGAGGCGGGATACAGCAGATTTAACAGAAGGGTGGAAAGAATCATGTTGAAGGTGGTGCCGCTGCACACCGCCAGAAAGACCGCCAGGGCGTAAATCGTCAGAACAAAGAGACAGAGAGTCAGCGTGTGTCCCCACATCTCACCGATGAGCACCTGGTTGGCGGGATGCAGAAAAAGCAGAATCAGGGCGGAAAGCGCCGCCATCACGGAAAAGAGAGCAAGAAAAATCTGCGCGACGCCCGCCGCAAAGCGGCCCAGATAGAGGGTCTCCCGCCGCACCGGCAGCGAGTGGAAGAGGTCCATGCTGTTCTTGTGGTGCAGATAGCGGAAGCCGTGCCCGGCGCTGATGAGGGAAAACAGCACGGTCAGCGGCGCAACGATGGCGGCAAAGAGTCCGAACAGAAAGCGCCGGTTTTCATCCACCTGATAGAGAAGATTGGATGGACTGTACCAGATCCAAGGAGTGCTCAGCATAGCGATGAGGAAAATCAGCGGCAGTCCGATGACACACAGCACGGCGTAAAGTACGATCAGGCCCCTGTTCTGCCCCAGCGCCCAGCGGAAGACGCCCCAAAAGTGGGTAAAGCGCTTACCTGAGGATGTTTTCGAGGTCATAACCGGCCACCTCCATTTCACTGATGAATACTTCTTCCAGCGTAAGCGGCAGCGCCTCCAGAAAAACGGGGGACATCCGCTCCAGGGTTTCCACAATCTGATCCCGGTCGCCCCGGGCCACCAGGCTTACCAAAGAGCCGCGCGCCTCAAAGCTGACGAGGTCAAGCGCAGAGAAGTCTTCGCGTCCTTTGGCGGGCAGGAAGGCCGCCTGCACCTTGTGAATGCCAAGCTTGAGCTCGTCGAGCTCTCTTTCCAGCAGAATGCCGCCGCGGTGCATCAGACCGATGTGGTCGCACACGTCCTCCAGCTCGCGGAGATTGTGGGAGGCGATGACCACGCTTGCGCCCCGCACGCCGACCTCCTCGGCCAGCAGCCGCTTGACCAGCTGACGGATGACCGGGTCGAGCCCGTCGAAGATTTCGTCGAGCAGAAGGTAGTCCGGCCGGGTGGAGAGGGCCAAAATGATCAGCGCCTGCCGCTGCATGCCCTTGGACATGTTGGCCAGCTTGTCGGTCTCGCCGATGGGAAAGATGCCGCACAGCTCGTGGTAGCGCTCGCTGTCCCAATGGGGGTAAACCAGCGAATAAAAGCGGGCCATGGTGCGCAGCGTGGCCTGCGGGAAGAAGCAGGGAAAGTCGGGGACGAAGAAAAGTCGCCCCTTGACGCCGGGGTTTTCAAAGGGGGAGGCTCCGTCCACCGTGAGCTCGCCTCCGTCCGCCCGGTAGACGCCCGCGATGGTCCGGAGCAGAGTGGATTTCCCCGCCCCGTTGGAGCCGATCAGTCCGAACACCGAACCCGACGGGATGGAGCAGGAGATGGCGTCAAGCGCTCTCTTTTCTCCGAATTTCTTGGTCAGATCAGTTGCCGCAATCATACCTCGCCCTCCTTGTTGCGATAAAATTGTTCGATCAACGCGTCGATTTCGGCGCGCGTCAGACCGGCATCCTGCGCGCCGGCCAGCGCCTTCTTAAGCCCTTCTCCGGCCAGCTGCTTTTTTTGCTCCACGGCCGAAAGATTGGGGGAGACAAACGTCCCCCTGCCGACCACCGTATAAATGATGCGGTCCTTCTCCAGCAGCTGATAAGCCTTTTGGACGGTATTGGGGTTGACGCCCAGTTCCTGCGCCAGCGCCCGGACGGTGGGGAGCTGTTCATCGCACAGCAGGGCGCCGAGGGCCACCATACGGGTGATGTTCCTGTAAAGCTGCTCATAAATCGGGACCCGGCTTTGCAGGTCCAGCTGAATCATCATACGGCTGTCTCTCCTTTCCGGTTGGGATTGCCTGTCTCGATTGTATTAGTTGTAACAGTACAAAAACAGTATAGCACAAAATGGGGAAAAGTCAATCGCATTCTTTGGTCCGCGCGACTTGACAAGCCGTTGCCAAAACCTCTAAAATATGTTTGGTATCAACTATTTTGTCGAAAAATTCCGTCTGAAGCGGAGAGGAGTGGAAGCGCTTGAAATCACAGGCTGAAAACGCCTATGAATCGCTCAACGAGCTTTTTGTGGACTTGTTTCACGAGGTCCTGGAGATAGAGGAATGCGCCATCCGTCAAACCACCCAAAACGCCCTGACCATGACCGAGATTCACACCCTGGTCGCCATCGGAGAGGGGAAAAAGAGTATGTCCGAGGTGGCCGCCATGCTGGGCGTCACCGTCAGCACCCTGACCATCGCCGTCAACAAGCTTGTGGCAAAGGATTACGTCGTGCGCGAGCGGGACCACAACGACCGCCGCGTGGTGCACATCAGCTTAAACCACAGGGGGCAGGTCATGGTGACCGCCCATGAACGCTTCCACCGGAGGATGACCCGCAGCGCCCTCGAGGGACTCAGCGAGGAGGAGGTCGAGGTTCTGACCCGCGGCGTGATCCATCTCAAGGAGTTTTTTTACAAGGAACTCGAGCGTTACGCCCATCCGCAGGCAGACGAGTGAGGCCCGCCGGTTCGCCCTTTTTCTGTTTTTGCGTATGCCTTCCCCGCCTTTGGGGAAGGTAAAAGCGGCAGAGAAATCCCATGCCGTCCCCCGACGGGGAGAAAGGAAACGCTATGCAATACGACACTGGCCGCTGCAGGCTGATCGCCAAACGGGAGCTTGCGCCCAAGGTATTTGATTTTACGCTGGAAAACGAACGCTTTGCCCGCGCCGCCCGGCCGGGGCAGTTCGCCCACGTCCTGGTGCCGGGAAAGACCCTGCGCCGCCCCATCTCCATCTGTGAAGCCGACCCGGCCGAAGGCCGGCTCCGCCTCGTGTTTGAAATCCGCGGAGAGGGGACGGAGCTTCTCTCCCGCACCCGGACCGGAGAGGAGCTGGACCTGCTTGCCCCGCTGGGGCGCGGCTTCTCTCTGCGAGATACCTCCAAAAAGGCGGTTTTCGTCGGCGGGGGCATCGGCGTGCCGCCGCTGCTGTTCGCCGCACGCGCCTATGGCGCGAATGCCGCCGTGCTTTTGGGCTTCCGCAGCGCCTCGGCCGTCATCCTCAGGGAGGATTTTGAGCGTTACGGCTGCCGGGTGCTGCTCGCCACCGACGACGGCACCGCCGGCAAACACGGCTTCTGCACCGAATTTCTCGCCTCCGAGCTCGCGGGGGCCGACGCCGTCTACGCCTGCGGACCGACCCCCATGCTGCGCAAAACGGCCGACGCCGCGAACGCGGCCGGCGTATTCTGCCAGGTCTCCCTGGAGGAGCGGATGGGCTGCGGCGTGGGCGCCTGCCTCGTCTGCGCCTGCAAGACAAGGCGAGAAAACGGGGAAAAGGGCTATTCCCACGTTTGCAAGGACGGCCCCGTCTTCAACGCAAAGGAGGTTGTGTGGTAATGGCGGACCTGAAAGTCACCGTGGCGGGCGTGGAGTTTAAAAATCCCGTCATCACCGCCTCCGGTTCCTTCGGCTTCGGCCGGGAATACGCCGAATTTTATCCCTTAAGCCGCCTTGGAGGCATTTCCTGCAAGGGGCTGACGCTCCTGCCGCGGCAGGGCAATCCGCCGCCCCGCATCGCTGAGACGCCCTCCGGCATGCTCAACGCCGTCGGCCTGCAAAACCCGGGGGTGGACGCCTTTCTGCGCGACGAGCTGCCCTGGCTGAAGGAACAGGGCGTCGTCATCCTCGCCAACATCGCCGGCAACACGCCCGAGGACTACTGCCGGATGGCGGAGAAGCTTTCGGACAGCGCCGTCGACCTCATAGAAATGAACATCTCCTGCCCCAACGTCAAGCAGGGAGGGGTGCAGTTCGGCACCTCCTGCCGGTCGGTGGGGGAGATCACCAAAGCCGTCCGCCGGCACTGTAAAAAGCCGTTGGTGGTCAAGCTCTCGCCCAATGTGGCGGACATCGGCGAAATCGCCGCCGCCACCGAGGCCGAGGGGGCCGACGCCCTCTCGATGATCAACACCCTCACCGGCATGCGGATCGACATTCACACCCGCCGGCCCATCCTCCGGAACAACACCGGCGGGCTGTCCGGCCCGGCCGTCCTGCCCGTCGCCGTGCGGATGGTGTGGCAGGCGCACCAGCGGGTGCGCATCCCCATCATCGGCATGGGGGGGATCAGCCGTTGGGAGGATGCCGTCGAGCTGATGCTGGCGGGCGCTTCGGCCGTGCAGATCGGCACCGCCCTCTTCTCCGACCCCTACGTCCCGCTGCGCGTGGCCGAAGGCCTGAACCGCTATCTGGACGAACAGGGCGTCCAGAGCGCCGCCGCGCTGACCGGCGCGGCGCGCATGTGGGAATAGGCGCTCCCGCGCGCCGTTACGGCGGAGCCGCCCCTTCCCGGGCGGCCTGCTTTTCATCAAACACCAGGAAAGGCGGTTTACGGGCCCCGGCGTTTTCCGGGCGGCCCGGGCACATATGACCAGGATTTTACTCGTCCGCCACTGTGAGGCGGAAGGCAACCACAAGCGGCTGTTTCAGGGCCACACCGATTCGGACATCAGCGAAAACGGCGCGCGTCAGCTCGAGCTGCTCGCCCTGCGCTGCCGCAATATGCCCATAGACGCCCTCTACTCCAGTCCTCTCAAGCGGGCGGTCAAGACGGCGGAAGCGATCAACCGCTACCATCACCTGCCCCTCCACATCCGGGAGGGACTGATCGAGATCAACGGCGGCTACTGGGAGGGCAAGCCGTGGGAATCCTTCCCCAGGCTCTACCCCGAGGACGCCCATAAATGGGACCTGGAGCCCCATCTCTTCGCCCCCGCGGGCGGAGAGCTCATGCGGGAGGTCTACGACCGCATTTGGAGGACGGTGCTCGACATCGTCCGTGAGAATCCGGACAGGCTCGTCTGCATCGCCTCTCACGGCTGCGCCATCCGCAACTTTCTCTGCCGGGCGGCGGGCCGTCCCATTGAACAGCTGGGCGACACCGATTGGTGCGACAATACCGCTGTGAGCATCATCGATTTTGACCAAGCGCTGCACCCGACCATCGTGTTGCAGAACGACGCCTCCCACCTGAGCGAGGAGGTTTCCACCTTTGCCAAGCAGGATTGGTGGAGGCCGGAGAACCGCGGCAGGAGCTTTTCTTAAACAAAGAAAAGGCGCGCAAGAAACGGAAATAGACCGAAACGGAGTCAAGGTCCGGGCAGAATACGGAAAAATCGGGAAAAGACCGCACACGCGGCATCAGGAGGGAATAGGATGAGAATAATGGCGGTGGATTTGGGCAAGGTGCGCACCGGGCTGGCGTTGTCGGACAGCGGCGCCTTCCTCGCCTCGCCGCTTTGCGTCCTGCGGGAGCCGCACCCCGACCGTCTGCTCGAACGGGTGGCAAAGGAGGCTCGAGACCGGCAGGCGGAGGAAATCGTGGTGGGCCTTCCCGTCAACATGGACGGCAGCGAAGGGGAAAGCGCCCGCGGCGCCCGCGCCTTTGCCGACGCGCTGCGCGAGAGGACCGGGCTTCCCGTCGTCCTGCGGGACGAGCGGGGCACCACCGTTTCGGCCCACGGCTACCTCAATGTGACCGACACGCGCGGCCAAAAGCGCAAGGCGCTCGTGGACGCCGTGGCCGCCACCATCATTTTGCAGGATTATCTTGATTACAGGAGGAATCAGCGATGAGCAGCAGGCGCACGCTTCCCCTAACCACCGGCCAGTGCTTTCTCGGCGTGGCGGGCGGTTTTGCGCTGTATCTCACGCCGCGGGACGCCAGAAGCTCCTATGAAGCCGCCTGGGAGCGGCTGCTTTACATGCTCGGCGTGGCGTTCGTGGTCGGCCTGGTGCTGTTGTGGCTCAAACGGTATGAGACGGTGGGAATCGCCGTGGTCGTCGGCGTGGCGCTGACCCTGTTCAACTTTTTCCGCTATGCGGTCGAAAGGGCCATTCTGTTTCCCGGAGAGCCGCTTTTCGTGCTCGATTACCGAGAGGCGCTTTCGTGGGGCGTGATGTGGCTGCTGCCGGTGATCATGTGCGTGATCGTGCGCCTGTGCGCCGTGGACAGCTGGGACCGCCCCGAAAAACGCGCCCAGTTCAGCCGCTTTTTCCGGGTGAGCAGCACAGCGTTTTTTCTGTTCTACACCGTGCTGATTCTGCTGTGTTTCGGCGTGCTGAGAGACGCCGACCCTTCGGGCGAACGCGTTTGGCGGCTGATCCCTTTTGAGCAGATTAGGAGCTATCTCTCCGCAGGGGGGACCGGGACGCTCTATTTTGTGGGGAATCTGCTCATCCTCGCGCCCGTCGGCTTTTATGCGGCCATCTACCGCCCGCGGTGGCGCTGGTGGGGTCAGCTGCTTGCCGGCCTCGGCTGCAGCGTCCTGCTGGAGCTTCTCCAGTTCGCCCTCAATTCCGGCGTGGCCAGTGTGGACGACATTCTCCTGAGCGCCGTGGGCGTGACGGTCGGCATTCTGCTCAAGTGGCTGCTCGACCTGCTGCGCCGCCTGCGGACAGGCGGGGAGGAGAAGAGTATTTTTATATACTGAATATAAAACCTATATT
>CABSLJ010000068.1 GCA_902478455.1 uncultured Oscillospiraceae bacterium
GAGTGGGAGATGGTCAGCAGCTCGTCATGCCCGGCGAAGATGACGTCATGCTCGCCGACGATGGTGCCGCCGCGCACCGAATGGATGCCAATCTCATTTTTGCTCCGCGGTCTGCGGTAGGAGTGGCGGTCATAGACATAGCGCGGCTCCTCGGCAAGCACGGAGGAGATTTGATCGGCGATCATGAGCGCGGTGCCGCTGGGAGCATCCACTTTATGGTGGTGGTGCTTTTCGATGATTTCAATGTCAAAGGTCGGGCCGAGCACGGCGGCCGCCTTTTTGGAAAGCTCGATGAGCAGGTTGATCCCCAGGGACATATTCCCTGAATAGAAGATGGGAATCCGCTTTGACGCCTCCTTCACCTGTTCCACCTGCTCTCTGGTAAAGCCGGTGGTGCAGATGACGGCCGGAACCTTGCGCGCAAGGGCGTACTCGAGCAGGGGAGAGAGGGCGGAGGGGTTGGAAAAGTCGATGATAACGTCCGCCTCCACGTTAAGATCGCCGGGGCGGGAAACGACAGGAAAGGCGCCGTCATTGCTCGCCACGAGGTCGATGCCCGCGACGATGGAGCAATCCTCTCGTTCGTCCACACATTGGGCGATCACCCGTCCCATCTTTCCGTTGCATCCGCTTAAAATCATTCTTGTCATTTGAAACGTCCTCCGTGAGGCCGCGAACAGGCGGCCTGTCAGATCAGCTCATGCTTTTTCATCATTCTTTTGAGGGTTGCGAGGGAGGCCTCGTCCATGGGGGCCAGCGGCATGCGGCACTCTCCGCACCGGAAGCCCATCAGATTCATCGCCTCTTTGACCGGAATGGGGTTGACATCGATAAACAAGGCGTTCATCAGGTCCAGATACTGAAGCTGCAGCTCCAGACTGCGCTGCACGTCGCCGTCCAAGTAGCTCTGCGCCAGCTCGTGCATCTCCTTAGGACAGATATTGGCAAAAACAGAAATGATGCCTTTTCCACCCAACGAGAGGATGGGGAGCGTCTGGTCGTCGTTGCCGGAATACATGGCGAGCCTGTCGCCGCAGAGAGCCATCGTCTTGGCCACGGAGGAGATATCCCCGTTGGCCTCCTTGATGCCGACGATCCTCGGATGCTCGGCCAGAACGGCGTAGGTTTCCGGCTTGATGTTGCAGCCGGTCCGGGAGGGAACATTGTAGAGGATGATCGGCAGGTTGACCCTGTCGGCAATATAGGTATAATGGCGGATCAGTCCCGACTGGGAACTCTTGTTGTAATAGGGAGTGACCAGCAGCAGCGCGTCGGCGCCGAGACGCTCGGCCTCTTGGGAGAGCTCCACGCCGTAGCGTGTGTCGTTGCTGCCGCAGCCGGCGATGACGGGCACCCGTCCGGCCGTCTTCTCCACCGTGTGGCGGATGACCTTGCAGTGTTCCTCGTTATCCAGGGTGGACGATTCGCCCGTGGTGCCGCAGGAAATGATGGCGTCCGTCCCGTTTTCAATCTGGAATTCAATGAGGCAGTCCAGCTCTTCAAAGTTGACCGAGCCGTCCTTGTTCATCGGGGTGACAAGCGCCACGCCCGAACCGGTGAAAATAACAGGCTTGCTCATACAGGGAAAACCTCCTTATCGGTCTGAAGGGGATCAGTCAAGATAGCCCTCGGCGCAGAGCAGCTCGGCCATCAGAACAGCGCCGCCCGCCGCGCCGCGCAGCGTGTTGTGGGACAGGCAGACGAATTTGATGTCGTACTGGGTGTCCTCACGCAGGCGGCCGATGGAAACGGCCATACCGTTTTCCAGATTGCGGTCCAGTCTGGCCTGGGGGCGGTTGTCTTCGGTGAAATAGTGCAAAAACTGCTTGGGCGCGCTCGGGAGCTCCAGCTCCTGGGGACGGCCCTTGTAGCTTTCCCATCTTTTGATGATTTCCTCCAGGGGAACCTTCTTTTCAAACGAGGCGAAAACGGCGGCCGTGTGACCGTCGCTGACGGGCACGCGCAGGCACTGAGCCGTGATCGCGGGGGAGGAGGCGTTGACAATGCGGTCGCCCTCCACCTGTCCCCAGATTTTCATGGGCTCCTGTTCGGATTTTTCTTCCTCTCCGCCGATGTAGGGGATGAGGTTGTCGACCATCTCCGGCCAGGTTTCAAACGTCTTGCCCGCGCCGGAAATCGCCTGATAAGTGCAGGCGAGCACCTTGGTGACGCCGAGGTCCATCAGCGGATGGATGGCGGGCACATAACTTTGCAGAGAGCAGTTGGATTTGACGGCGATAAAGCCGCGCTTGGTGCCGAGGCGCTTTTTCTGCGCGTCGATGACGGCGGCGTGCGCCGCGTTGATCTCCGGGATGATCATGGGGACGTCCGGTGTGGAACGGTGGGCGGAATTGTTGGACATCACCGGGCATTCGGCTTTGGCATAGGCCTCCTCCAGCGCGCGGATTTCATCCTTTTTCATATCGACTGCGCAGAAGACGAAATCGACGAGCGGGACGATCTTCTCAATGTCCGCGGATGCGTCGAAGACGATCATGTCCGCCATGGCCGCGGGCATCGGCGTGCTCATGGCCCAGCGGGAGCCCACCGCCTCACGGTAGGTCTTGCCGGCCGAACGGGCGCTCGCCGCAAGAGCGGTCACATGGAACCAGGGGTGGTTCTCCAAAAGCGATGCAAACCTCTGGCCGACCATGCCTGTCGCGCCGATAATGCCTACTTTATACTGTTTCATTGGGGACAGCCTCCTTTAGATAATTCAGGAAAAAAGATCATAAAAAAACCGGTTGTCAACCGGTCATCAATAAAATATAATAGACTTGCTGATGCTGACACTGGCTTTCCGGCAGTGTAGATAGCCCTCCATCATAATCTTATGATGACAGTCACACGGTTATTCACCTATGCAACCAGGCGGACGTTTGCCAGACCATCCCCTTCGGCGACTATGCCTTTCACAAAGGATCAACGGCTTTGGCAGCCTCCGCCCTGTTACTGATCAAATAGACGCGCCTCTATCTTATTTGATTTTTTCCTTTAGGTTATGATACCATTGATGCGTTATGTTGTCAATTTTTTTATCCAATCAAATCAAGGAAATTTACAGGGAGAAACAGGATGAAAACAAGTGATTTTTACTATGAGCTCCCCGAAGAGCTCATCGCTCAGACGCCGCTGAAAAAAAGGGACAGTTCCCGCCTGATGTATTTGAACCGCCGGACGGGGGAAATCGAGCACCGCCATTTTCACGATATTGTAGAGCTCTTGCGCCCGGGCGACTGCCTGATTCTCAACGATTCCCGTGTGCTGCCCGCCAGGCTGTACGGCGTCCGGGAGGGGACGGGAGCCAGGGTGGAATTCCTGCTGCTGACGCAGCGAGAAAAAGACGTATGGGAGGTGCTCGCGGGTCCCGGAAAAAAGGCGCGTCCCGGCTCCCGCTTTTCGTTCGGAGAGGGACTTCTGCGCGCCGAGGTGCTCGACGTGCTCGAAGGCGGCAACCGGCTGGTCCGGTTCCATTATGAGGGGAACTTCTTCCACGTGCTTGACGAGATCGGCCAGATGCCCCTGCCGCACTACATCACCCGCACGCTGGAGGACAAGGAGCGTTACCAGACGGTTTATTCCCATGAACCGGGTTCGGCCGCGGCGCCCACCGCCGGTCTGCATTTTACAGAGGAGCTCCTGAACGAGCTACAGCAGAAGGGCGTTCGGATCGGCTTTGTGACCCTGCATGTGGGGCTGGGGACCTTTCGCCCTGTAAAGGTGGATAACATTACAGATCACAAGATGCATTCGGAACATTATGAACTGCCCGAAAAAACGGCAGAACTCATCCGTAAAACCCGGCGGGAGGGCGGCCGCGTGATTGCCTGCGGCACCACAAGCTGCCGAACGCTGGAATCGGTGGCGCAGAAGGAGGGGGATATTCGCGCAAGCGAAGGCTGGACCGACATCTTCATTTACCCCGGCTATCAGTTCCGGGTGCTTGACGGACTGATCACCAATTTTCACCTGCCGGAGAGCACGCTCATTATGCTGGTTTCCGCTTTTGCGGGTTATGACCATACTATGCACGCCTATGAGGTTGCGGTGCAGGAAAAATATCGTTTTTTCAGTTTTGGCGACGCAATGCTTCTTCTGTAATAGGAATGTTCCATTCCGCCGAACGGAAAAAAAGAAGAGGAGCCTATTATGTATCGTATCCTGATCGTGGAGGACGACCCCGGCATTGCGCAGGCGGTCGCCGAACAGGCCGAAATGTGGGATCTGGAGGCCAGGTGTGTGAAGAATTTCCGGAATGTTCTCGCGGAATTTTCGGAGTATGATCCGCACCTTGTCCTGCTGGACATTTCGCTTCCCTTTTTTAACGGCTACCATTGGTGCGGCGAAATCCGCAAGGTGTCCAAGGTGCCGATTCTTTTTATTTCCTCCGCTTCGGACAATATGAATATCGTCATGGCCATGAACATGGGCGCGGACGATTTTATCGCCAAGCCGTTTGATCTGAATGTGCTGACGGCCAAAATACAGGCGATGCTGCGGCGCACCTATGACTTTGCCGCCGCAGTTCCCGTCCTGGAGCACCGCGGCGCGCTGTTGAACACGGGAGACAACACCCTTACCTATGAGGATGAGCAAATATCGTTGACCAAAAACGAATACCGCATCCTGCTGACGCTCATGAAAAACAAGGGAAGGGTCGTCAGCCGGGAACGGCTGATGGAACGCCTCTGGGAGACGGACAGTTTCGTGGATGAAAACACACTGACCGTCAACGTCAATCGTCTGCGCAAGAAGCTGGACGCGGCCGGGCTTCACGATTTTATCACCACCAAATTCGGTGTGGGCTATCTCATCGGCTGAAGCGCCGTCGCAGCCGGTGCGGCACGCTTATAATAGAAGGGAGCCGAAGATGAAATTTCTTCTTTCCTACCTGAGAGAGCGTCGGGCGGCAGCTGGCGTGTTTCTCCTGTTTTGCCTGATTTTTCTGACCGCCTTTCTGCTGTACCGTCTGCCGGCGGGCGCAGTGCTGTATCCCGCTCTGGTTTGCGCGCTGCTGGGGATGCTTTTTCTGGGCTGTGATCTTCGCCGGGCTTACGGAAAGCACCGTCGGCTGGAAGAACTGCGGACGCTTTCCGCCGCGCTTATGGCAGCCTTTCCGGAGGTGAAAACGCAGGACGACGCCGACTATCAGCAAATCATCCAGGCGCTGCGTGAGGAGCAGCGCCTGTTGGAAAACCGAATGAACCTCCGTTATTCGGATATGGTGGATTACTATACCATTTGGGCGCATCAGATCAAGACGCCCATCGCCTCCATGCGGCTGACCCTCCAGAAGGAGGACAGCGGACTTTCGCGCAAACTGGCGGAGGACCTGTTCCGGATTGAACAGTATGTGGAAATGGTGCTCTGCTATCTGCGGCTGGATTCGGACGCCACCGATTATGTCCTTCAGGAATACGATCTGGACAATATCATCAGGCAGGCCGTGCGGAAGTTTTCCGGGCAATTTATCCACCGGAAAATCAGGCTGGCGTATGCGCCGGTTGAAGCACGCGTTATCACTGATGAAAAATGGCTTCTGTTTGTCATAGAACAGCTCCTCTCCAACGCGCTCAAATACACGCATCCTGGCGGGACCGTCACAATTGATCTGGAGCCGCCTAAAACGCTGTGCATCCGCGACACGGGAATCGGCATCTCCCCGGAAGACCTGCCGCGTATTTTTGATAAGGGGTATACCGGCTACAACGGACGCAGCGACAAGAAAGCCAGCGGCATCGGTCTTTATCTGTGCCGGAGAATCTGCAAGAATCTGGGGCACACTATTTCCGCCAATTCTTCCGAGGACAGCGGCACCGTGCTCCGCATTCATTTGGAACAGAAAAAACTGGAGGTCGAATAGACTTCTTACGAAAGTGTAAGAAAATCCCCGGGAAATGTAAGCCCATTCGATGGCTTGACATTTCCCTTTTTTGTTACAATAAGGTCAACAGAAAAACAGGAGGCATTGCACATGAGTATCCTTGAGGTCAACGGAATTAAGAAAATTTATACGACGCGTTTCGGCGGAAATAAAGTAGAAGCGTTAAAAAATGTATCCTTCAGCGTAGAACAGGGGGAATACGTCGCCATTATGGGGGAGTCCGGGTCCGGCAAAACGACGTTGCTCAATATCCTTGCGGCGCTGGATCAGCCAACCGGCGGCACGGTCCTGATTGACGGAAAAGACCTCTCCAAAATCAAAGAAGCCAATATCGCCGCCTTCCGCCGGGACAACCTGGGGTTCGTTTTCCAGGAGTTTAATTTGCTGGACACCTTCTCTCTGGAGGACAACATCTATCTTCCTCTGGTGCTGGCCGGCAGGAACTACACGGAAATGCGCAACCGTCTGATGCCAATCGCCGATCAGCTTGGGATTGCCGACATTCTGAAGAAATATCCTTACGAGGTCTCCGGCGGACAAAAGCAGCGCGCGGCCGTGGCGAGAGCCCTGATCACCAGCCCAAGGCTGATTCTGGCCGACGAACCCACAGGCGCCCTGGATTCCAAGGCGACCGACGAACTGCTGCGCCTATTCAGCGCGATCAATCACGGCGGACAGACGATCCTCATGGTGACTCATTCCGTCAAGGCGGCCAGTCACGCAGGAAGGGTGCTGTTCATCAAAGACGGGGAAGTGTTTCACCAGATTTACCGCGGCAACAGCACCAGTGAACAGCTCTATCAGAAGATATCCGATACCCTGACCATACTCGCTACAGGCGGTGACAGAAAATGAAAAAAGGATTTTATTTCAAGCTCGCCTGGTCGGGCATCCGGAAAAACAAAAAGCTATATACGCCCTATCTGCTGACTTGCATTGGCATGGTGATGATGTTCTATATCATCTCCTTCCTGAGCACCAGCCGCGTGCTGCAAAGCATGCCGGGCGGGGACACCATGCAGAGCATGCTGGAGCTCGGCTGCGGCGTCATCGGCGTGTTTTCCCTGATCTTTCTGTTTTACACCAACTCCTTTTTGCTCCGCAGACGGAAAAGAGAATTCGGTCTGTACAACATTTTGGGGATGGGAAAGCGAAATCTGGCCCGCGTCCTGCTGTGGGAAACGCTGATTGTCGCGGGACTCTCCCTGTCTCTCGGTCTGTTCGCCGGATTTGTTCTTTCCAAATTCGCCGAGCTTGGCATGCTGAATATTCTCTCCGCCGACGTCACGTTCTCACTGACGGTCGAGCCGGGGGCCATTGGACAGACACTGCTGCTCTTTGCCGTCATCTTTGCGCTGATCCTGCTCAATACCCTCCGGCAGATTCATCTTTCCAATCCCATTGCGCTGCTTCACAGCGAGAATACCGGTGAAAAGCCGCCGAAAGCCAATTGGATTCTTGCTCTGGCGGGTTTCCTGCTTCTGGCCGCCGCCTATTATTTGGCGGTTACCATCGAGGATCCGGTCGCGGCCTTGATCTGGTTTTTCGTGGCGGTCGTTATGGTCATCGTGGCCACCTATCTGCTCTTTGTGGCCGGGTCCGTGGCGATCTGCCGGATTCTTCAAAAGAACAAGAAGTACTATTACAAGACCAATCATTTTGTTTCGGTCTCATCCATGGTGTACCGCATGAAACGCAACGGAGCGGGGCTTGCCTCCATCTGCATCCTTTGTACGATGGTGCTGGTGATGCTTTCCTCCACCGTATGCCTGTACAGCGGGACGGAAGACAGCTTGCGTTCCCGCTACCCCAGGAACATCAATCTGAATACGATGATCAGCAGCCTTGCCGATCTGCACGGCGAAAAGGCTCAGGCGCTCCGGACACTGACCGGTCAGATCGTCTCAGCAAACGGACAGACGCCAGAAAATGTTCTGGATTACAGAACAGCGAGCTTTGCCGGCTACATTCAGGGCGGCCGGATTGAAGCCGACGAATCCAAAATCGGTTCCTTTCAGATCAGTACGGCGACCAATGTGTGGCAGATTTTCATCGTATCCCTGGACGACTACAACCGTCTCATGAACGCCGACGAGACGCTTGCTCCCGGAGAAGCCCTTCTCTATACGACAAAGATGGGGGCCTATTCGGAAGACACCATTGCGGTCGGCAATATGGAGCCGCTGAAAATCAAAGGCACGGTGACCGACTTTGTCGACAACGGCATTGATTCCATGCAGATTATCCCTTCCATGTACCTTTTTGTCCCGGATTTTGAGGCCTATGTCGCCTCTGTGCGGCAGCATGTGGAGCCGCAGGGCGTCTATGTCAATTTAAACTGGTTCTATGGTTTTGACCTGAATTGCGACGACGAGGTACAAATCCGGATTCAGGATCAACTGACCAGCGGTTTGAAAGAGCTTTCCGGCTCGGACGAAGAGAACACCTTTTACACCCGCTGTGAAGGCGTGGCGAAGGAGAGAGCCGGATTTTACGGATTATACGGCGGTCTGTTTTTCCTGGGCATCCTGCTGGGAGTGGTCTTCCTCTTTGCCGCCGTGCTCATCATATACTACAAGCAAGTTTCGGAGGGCTATGAAGATCAATCCCGGTTTGGCATCATGCAGAAGGTGGGGATGACCAAAAAAGAAATCAAAAAGAGCATCAATTCACAGATTCTGACCGTCTTTTTCCTGCCGCTGCTGACCGCAGGGCTGCACCTGGCCTTCGCCTTTCCGTTGATTTATAAACTCCTGGCGCTGTTCAGTCTGACCAATCTGGAGCTGCTTGTCTGGATCACGGTGATCTGTTATCTGATCTTCGCACTGTTCTATGTACTGGTCTACCGCATCACCTCCAAAGCCTACTATTCCATCGTCAGCGGCGCCAGGGAGGAAAACGCCTGAAGAAAGGGGAATGCTCTGGTTGCGGCCGAACAGACCGGAGGGCAGAGGAAAGGAGCGCAACCGTGTTGAAAAAATGCATTAAATTATGCTGGAAAGTGATTCTCTCCTGCTTGACCGTGATCTTGTGCGCCGCCCTGGTCGCCGGCGTCGTCTTTGGCGTGAAGGGCTACCGGATGTACCGGGAGGCTGTTGGCCGGACGCCGGTTGCGGAGGCGGTGGATGAAATCCGGAGCATGGAGCATTTTACTCCCTTTGACCAGCTGCCCGAGCTGTACATCGATGCTGTCGTTTCCGTGGAAGATCACCGCTTCTGGTCCCACGGCGGGATTGACGTCATAGCCATCGGACGCGCGCTTTGGAACGATATCCGCACGATGTCCTTCGCCGAGGGAGGGAGCACCATCACCCAGCAGCTGGCCAAAAACCTGTTTTTCAGCCAGGAAAAGAAGCTGGAACGCAAATTCGCGGAGGTCTTTGCCGCCTTTGAGCTGGAGTCTGCATACAGCAAGGAGGAAATCCTGGAGCTGTATGTCAACAGCATCTATTTCGGCAGCGGGTATTACGGCATCTACGCCGCCGCACAGGGATATTACGGCAAGGAGCCGTCCCGGCTGAGCGATGAGGAAGCGGTCATGCTGGCCGGTCTGCCCAACGCCCCGTCGGTCTACTCCCCGGATAAAAATCCGGAGCTTGCCGAACAGCGGATGCGGCAGGTAGTCAATCGGATGCTGGCCTGCGGCGTGATTTCTTCCAGGGAAGCGAACCAGCTGCTGGAAGGCTGAACACGGAAGACGGTGCTTGTCCGGCGGTGGAGAAAGCGCCGTCTTGCATCGCGGGGAGAAGCCGGTTTTCCGTTTTGAATCGGTCTCCAGATTGCCGTCCCTGCAAAACGCGGATTTCCCTATTGACTTATCTTTGGGAAGCCTTTATACTATTGTATGCTGGAATAAGTGGTGGAGTCTGTCATAGAGACCAGTTGCGTCTCTATTTATTCTCAGTATTGTTTCCTGAATTTCTGTATCGGAAACCCAACGGCCTACAATGAATGCAACAGGGCAGGACTTCACACTTAGAAGCCTGCCCTGTTTTTTTGTGATACAAAGGGCAGATTGCAGAAGAAAGGGTGAGAAGTCACCGGCCGCACCCGGTCCGCCATACGCCGGTAATATCAAAGTGAAACGATCGATTTCTTTCATCAAAAAACAGCCGCCCGGACGTTTGATCGTCTTGGGCTTTGCACTGGTGATTCTGATTGGGACAGGCCTACTTCTGCTGCCGGTCTCCGTCAGAGAGGATGCAGAGGTACGCTTTATCGACGCCTTGTTTACTTCCACGAGCGCAGTGTGCGTCACCGGTCTGATTGCGATCGACGTGGCTGATCATTTTTCGGCTTTCGGCCAGACGATTGTCGCTGTGCTCATACAGATCGGCGGTCTGGGTGTCACATCGGTCGGCGTGGGGCTGATCCTCGCCGCAGGAAAACGCCTCAGCTTTAAAGGGCGCGTTCTGGTCAAGGAAGCCTTAAACGTGGACGGTTTCAAAGGAATGGTCCGCCTGGTCAAGTCCGTTTTGCTGATGACCCTCTGCTTTGAATTGGCGGGGATGGCCCTGAGCTTTATCGTATTTGTGCAGGATTATCCACCGCTGCGGGCGCTGGGGATCAGCGCGTTTCATTCCATTGCCGCGTTCAACAACTCCGGCTTTGATATTCTGGGCGGCCTGAGAAATCTGATTCCCTATCAATCCGACGTTCTGTTGAATCTGACCACAAGCGGGCTGATTATCTTTGGCGGCTTGGGCTTCCTGGTGATTCAGGACATTTTAAAAAAGCGTTCCTTTAAGAAGCTCATGCTGCATTCCAAAATCGTCATCACCACCACAGTCATATTGATTGTTGCGGGAACGCTTTTGTTGAAGGCGACGGAGGATATTTCCTGGTTGGGTGCCTTTTTCCAAAGCGTCTCCGCCAGAACAGCCGGCTTTTCCACCTATCCAATCGGAGAGTTTACCAGCGCCGGACTGTTCACGCTGATTGTCCTGATGTTTGTTGGCGCTTCGCCCGGATCCACGGGCGGCGGTATCAAAACCAGCACTTTCTTTGTTCTGATGCAGCAGGTGCGAAGCCTGTTCACCAAAAAACATATCGGCGCATTCCGCCGCAATATTTCCGCGGAAACGCTTTCCAAGGCGTCGGTGATTGCACTGCTGTCCCTGCTGCTGGTTTGTGTGGGTACATTTCTGCTGTGTATTCTGGAGCCGGACTGCAGCTTTGTGCAACTGCTGTTTGAAGAGGTATCGGCCTTTGGAACGGTGGGGCTTTCCACAGGCATCACACCAACGCTGACCGACGGCAGCAAGGTTATTCTGATCTTTACCATGTTTGCCGGCAGAGTCGGTGCCTTTACGCTGCTCTCCATATGGATCGAGCGTCCGGCTCCCAGCGCGCGTTATACGGAAGAATCCATTACAATCGGTTGAGTACAACAGGAGGAATTTCCATGAAAAAGAAAGGTACGTCCGCTTCTTTCGGCGTCATCGGCCTGGGCCGCTTTGGTTCGGCGCTGGTGGAATGTCTTGCCGGCTCGGGAAAAGAGGTGCTGGCCATTGATAAGGATGAAGCTAAGGTAAAGGAGGCCCGCCGCTTTACCGATTTCGCCATGGTGGTGGAATCTCTGGACCAGGAATCCCTGGAAGAGGCGGGCATGCAGAACTGCGACACGGTCGTTATTTGCATTGGCGAACAGATGGATATCAGCATTCTGACGACGATGACCGTTCTGAAAATGAATGTCCCGCAGGTAATCGCCAAGGCTAACAGCCTGATTCACGGCGAAGTGCTCAAGCAGCTGGGGGCTAGGGTGGTATATCCGGAACGAGATATGGCTATTCGTCTCGGCAAAGGGCTGATCTATAACAGCTTTCTGGATTCCGTCGCGCTGGAAGGAGACGTGGAGGTTCGCCGGATACAGGTGACCGGACGTCTGACCGGCCTTACCGTGCGGGAAGCGGATATCCGCCGAAAATACAATTTAAATATCGTCGCCATTGAGCATTGTCATCATACCGATGTGGACTTCCCCTCAGATTATTGTTTTCAGGAAGGAGACGTTGTCTGTGTCATCGGACAGACTGGAAATATTGAGGCGTTTGAGAACGAACTCCAGTAGCGCGGCCGCCGAAACCGGCGAATTTCTCTTGCCTGCGGCGGCTGGCTATGCTACAATAAACAGGCCCGATGCGGCGTTTTGTCCGCATCGGGCCTGCTTCGGCTATGATTGAAACCCATAAGTGATGAATGAGGTGAACCATGAAGCTCATTTTAAAGGAAGGGCGCGCCCGCCGCGGCGTGTTTGAAACGCCGCATGGAACCATTCAGACGCCGGCGTTTATGAACGTCGCCACCTGCGGAGCGATCAAAGGAGCCGTGTCCGCTCTCGATCTGAAAGAGCTCAAATGCCAGGTGCAGCTTTGCAATACCTATCATCTGCACCTGCGTCCAGGCGACGAAATTGTAAAACAGCTCGGCGGGCTGCATCGGTTTACCCGCTGGGACGGCCCGATTCTGACCGACAGTGGCGGCTTTCAGGTCTTTTCTCTGGCAAAGCTGCGCAACATCCGGGAGGAGGGAGTTTATTTCTCCTCACACATCGACGGCAGTAAAATCTTTATGGGACCGGAGGAAAGCATGCGAATCCAGTCCAATCTGGGGTCAACCATCGCCATGGCCTTTGACGAGTGCGTGGAGAATCCCGCCGAGTACGCCTATGTGGAGGCCTCCTGCGCGCGGACGACGCGCTGGCTCCACCGCTGCAGAGAGGAGCACGAAAAGCTCAATGCTCGTTCGGATGCGGTCAATCCCCGGCAGCTGCTGTTCGGCATCAATCAGGGCGGCACCTACGAAGATCTGCGCCTGCAGCACATGCAGGACATCCGTGCGCTCGAATTGGACGGCTACGCCATCGGCGGGCTGGCGGTGGGGGAAAG
>CABSLJ010000069.1 GCA_902478455.1 uncultured Oscillospiraceae bacterium
CCCGCCGACGCGGCGCTGATGATGCAGCTGGGCGCCGAGGGCGTGTTTGTCGGCTCCGGCATCTTCAAATCGGGCAACCCCGAAAAGCGTGCAGCGGCAATTGTCAAGGCCGTCACCAATTTCACCGACGCAAAGATGCTTGCGGCCCTTTCGGAGGACCTCGGCGAAGCGATGGTCGGCATCAACGAGCAGGAAATCGAACTGCTGATGGCGGAAAGAGGAAAATAAGCATGCAAATCGGCGTTCTTGCCCTGCAAGGGGCGTTTATAGAGCATGAACAAATGCTCTCCAGACTCGGGACGGCCTCCTTTGAAATCCGGCAGAAGCGGGATCTTGACCGGCCCTTTGACGGTCTGATCATCCCCGGCGGAGAAAGTACCGTTCAGGGGAAGCTCCTGCGTGAGCTGGGGCTTTTTGATCCGTTGAAGGAGCGCATCGCCGCCGGTCTTCCCGTGTTCGGAACCTGCGCGGGACTGCTGCTTCTGGCTAAAAATATTCAAAACGACGACCGGCGGTATTTTGCCGCCATGGACATCACCGCCGTGCGCAACGCCTACGGCAGACAGCTCGGCAGTTTTTACACCGAAGCCGCGTTTCAGGGCGTCGGCGCCGTTCCCATGACTTTTATCCGCGCGCCCTATATTGAAGCCGTCGGCGGTCGGGCCGAGGCGCTGGCCCGTGTAGACGGCAAAATCGTCGCGGCGCAGGAGGGAAATCTGCTGGTAACCGCCTTCCATCCGGAATTGAACGAGGATTTGTCGGTACACAATTATTTCATGGAGATGGTCCGCCGCGCCGCGGGCGTTCCGCAATGACCGGACGGTGCAAAACTGTCCTCTTTAAAAAATCAAAAACTGTGTATTTTAAAGCTCACAGTTCTGCGCTATTATAGTAGCATGGTGTTTGACAACGGACAGGAAAAATTTGTGGAACGCGCCGTCCGGCGACACATCCGGCCGGAAAACCGGCACGGCGTTGCTGAAGCGTCGGATCGAAATGCCGCCGGCCATTTCCGTAAAATTCCGAGACGGAGGAAAACCGCCTGCGGCCAATCGGCCTGCGCCTCAATACAGTTGATCGGGAGAGAAATGCTATGGAAAACACGATTCAGAAGAAAAAGGGCTTCAACATCTATCAGATCGCGGGCGTCGGACTTTTTGCCGCGCTGGCCTTCGTCTCCAACTACATTCAGATCTACATTCCCTTGGGCGGAGACACCACCCGCATCCACATCGGCAACACCTTCTGTCTTCTGGCCGGATTGCTCCTCGGACCGCTGGCGGGCGGCCTTTCGGCCGGCATCGGCAACTGTTTGTACGATCTGCTGAACCCGCTCTTTATTTCCAGCGCCCCCTTCACTTTTATCTTCAAGTTTCTGATGGCCTTTGTCTGCGCTCTGATCGCCTACGGCGCGCACGCCAGAGGGGAGAATCAGGTGCGCAATATCATCGGCGCGGTCGTCGGTTCGCTGACCTATATCATCCTCTACCTGGGCAAGGGTTTCATCACGGGACTGTTGGAGGGCCATGCGATGGAGACCATTTGGGTCCAGACGGCCGCCAAGGCGGGCGCTTCCTTCCTCAACGGCGCCATCGCCGTCGTCGCCTCGGTGCCGCTGTGCTTTGCCATCCGCAAGGCGCTTGAGCGCACCCATCTGATGGATAAGCTCATCCGCGGGTAGAAAGCGTGCTGCCCCGCTGCGCGCGGGAAGAATCTTCTCCGGGTTCTGAACGCTGCAAAAGCAGGCGCCCTGTTCGAGTGAACAGGGCGCCTGCTTTCTTTTATCTCAAATACTGTTCCGAAGGAACCGATCAATTTGGCATGACTACCGCCTTCCAAAAGACATTCCCCATCCGCCTAACCCAAAACCGACGCCTTTGCCGGCTTTATGTAGCGATAGGACGGGTACATGTTATATATTTTTCCTTCCTTAGACACCATGGAAATCGGAATCGAGGGAAGAAGTCGATGCATCGCTTCAACAAAACCATTGGGTCTGCCGTCGGGCATGCCCGTGACGATCTGCACTGCACGGCATTGCTTGGCAAAGCCGGCCGCAATCAGCGCCGCGTCATCGTGGAAATAGATGGTCATCTCGGCGCCGGCCTCAATCGATGTCTGATGGAGATATTCGATTTCCTCACTGTGGGCGCAAAAGCCGTTGACCGTCGGTTGAACGCACAGCACCTGCAGCGGCAGATGCGTCTCCTCGGCGTACTCTTTTCCGGCATGGATCAAACGGTCGCAGTCGCGCTGACCGGTGACACAGACAAGGATGGAAGCCTTTTTTTGTTTGCTCACTTTGGAACCTCCTTTCTTCTTTTTGAATTTCCGCATGCTCAGTATACTGGAAGATTGTTGCAGTTCTTGTAATAAAAGATGGAATAATTGTGAACATTTGATTTGACGGCTCTTCCGCTGTGCCGCTGCGGCCTGTTTTAAACACAGCCGGAAGGAAGGCGTCCCTTCGAAAAACCGCACAGGACCGCCCTGAAACACCCTTTCCGTCCGCATATGTTCCCTCTCTGTGAGGGACAAAAAAAGGACGGGAAAATTTTTTCTTTCCCGTCCTTTGGCGCCCCTGAAACGTAAGGTATTCCTTTTCCGGGGGCAGGTCAGCTATTTTTTGTCTTTCCCAGGACCGTCATCGGATCGATCCATTCTCCGTTCTTCTGAATGCCCAGATGCAGGTGGGAATCGTCCAGCATTTCAGCGGGCACGTCGTTGACCGAACCGATGTCCTGACCGATCTTGACGGTATCCCCCGTTTTGACCAGCGTGGTCGTACCCAGGCCGGAATAATAGGCGGTGAAATCCCCCTCATGCTCAATCACGACGGTCGTTCCCCAAAGGGGATCCTCATAGATGTCCTTGACCTGACCGGAGGTGATCGATTTGACAACGGTACCCTTCTGCACGGCGAAGTCGGTGCCGTTGTGGGTGCGCCAGTCGCCCATTGTGGGCGAATAGACCGGTTCATCCCCGCTGAAGGGATTGAGGACCGTCTCTCCGGCCGGGAACGTGGTGATGCCCGTTTCCTGCATCTGTGAAGAGGGCGTTTCCGGCTGACTGCTCGCTTCCGGCTGGGAGGAAACGTCGTTGGGTTTGGACTCCGGCTTGTTGTCCGTGGGTTTTGTCTCGCTCGACGTGACGTCAGGCTCGCTGCTCGTGTCCTTCGGGACGCCGCTGATGGGGTTGTCTACCACCTGACCGCCTGCGCTGCTGACCGGATTGGGCGCGCTGCTCTCACTGGCGGGCGTTATAAAGTTCATAACGCTGTCGTAAGTAGTCCAGGCCGCCGCGCCGATTGCAACAAGACAGACTCCAAGGGCGATATAAAATCCTTTTCCATTTAAATTGCTTTTTTTCTTAGATTTTTCAAATCGCATTTTACTCATATTCGCTGCACCTCCAACCCTATTCTTGCCGTGAAAGAAAGGGTTTATGCCACAGCGTATTTTTAATTTTTCCGCATTTCATTATATGCCTTGTTTGATTCGGTCATACGCGCGGACAAATTGGATTTTTCAGGGGAAAAGCTGTTGATTGCAAGAGAAAAAGCCGAACCTGACGGTTCGGCTTTTTCTCATTAGCTTGAGGGGTACATTGAGGAGGGTAGAACATGTACTCGGATGGTGCGGCTCCATCCTTTCTGAGTACATCTTTATTATATAGAACTCGCACGCCCGATTTGTTAATACATTGTGAATATTTCTTGAAAAATACACTTTGCGTATCCCAAACCTCAAACAAACGTTTGTAATTTTCCGCTGTTTGTGGTATTCTAAGATTGACAGAAAAAAAGACCGACCATCGGGAAAAAACGGGGACTCTGAACCCTTCGCCGCGCTGTGCCGCGGCGCTGCCCGGGACGCGCCGGAAAGCATGTCCGCTTGAAAAGCGCACGACCGCCGCACACAAAAGCGGCCCTCGAACAAAAGACGGCCTGACGGGACGCCCCTCCCGCTGCAGGCGAGTGCAATGAGGTGTTATGATGAAAAAGCTCAATGCAAGCCAGCAAAAGATTCTGCAATATCTCCACGAACGCGCGGAGGACGGACTGCCCCCTTCCGTGCGGGAGATTTGCGCCGCCACCGGCCTCAAGTCCACTTCCACGGTGCATGCCCATCTGAAAACCCTCGAGCGGGAAGGCTTTATCTCCCGCCAGGCGGGGCTAAACCGCGCCATCTTCATGACCGATGACCGGCCTTCGGGAGAGAAGGTCGCCCAAATCCCCATTCTGGGCCGCGTGACGGCGGGTATTCCCATCACCGCCATCGAGGACGTGGAGGGCTACGTCCCCTTCAGCGAAGCCCAGCGCCGCGGACGCGAGCTGTTTGCCCTGCGCGTTATGGGAGACAGCATGCACAACGCCGGCATTCTGGACGGGGACATCGTCGTCTCCCACAAAACACCTTCGGCGGAAAATGGAGAGATCGTCGTGGCGATGATCGAGGACGAGGCCACCGTCAAACGCTTTTACCGGGAAAAGAACGGCTTTCGGCTCCAGCCGGAAAATCCGGATTATGAGCCCATCTACTGCCGGGAGCTCTCCATCCTGGGCAAGGTAATCTCGGTTCTGCGGTACTATTGAGCGCTTCTCCGCTGCCTGCGCACACGGAAATGCCTGCCTGAAAAAGCGGAGCCGCCCTTTCGCCCGGACGCTCTCAGTTTCTTTCAGGCCAAAGGCCTGCGGGCCGCAGGATATGCCCATCATACAAAAAGCAGGAGATATCCCGCCCGTTCGGGCGGAATGTCTCCTGCTTTTTGACAGCGGTCTTACAGCATGTCCTTTTTTTTCAGGATATAGGCGGCGACAAGCATCAGCACGCCCGAAAGCGCAAAGGGAAACCACCAGAGGTTGGAAAGCGGCAGATTGGCGACATTCATGCCGTACAGTCCGGAGATAACCGTAGGAATGGAGATGATCAGCGTAATCGACGCCAGCACTTTCATGACGATGTTGAGATTGTTGGAGATCACCGAGGCAAAGGCGTCCATCGTGCCGGAGAGGATGTTTAAGTAGATGCCGGACATTTCGATGGCCTGCTTGATCTCGATGAGCACATCCTCGAGCAGGTCCTGGTCGTCCTCATAAAGCTTGATGTACCGTCCGCGCATGATCTTTTCCAGCGTGACCTCGTTGCTTTTGAGCGAGGAGGAAAAGTACACCAGCGATTTTTCGATGTCCAGCAGCTGGATGAGCTCTTTGTTTTTCATCGATTTGCGCAGCTCTTTCTCCACGAAATCGGAGATCTTGTCGATCTGCTTGAGGTATTGGAGATATTTCGTCGCCACCCGAAGCATCAGATGCAGCACAAACTGAGTTTTCAGCTTGGTCTGGATGCCGCGGATCACCCCTTCCGCCAGCTCGCTGAGGATGGGGTTGTCCCGCAGGCAGACGGTGATCACGCTGTTCTCGGTCAGCATGATGCCCAGCGGCATGGTGGAATAGGAGAGGTTTTTCTCCTTTTTTTCCACCACCGGAATATCGATGATGATCAGGGTGTTGCCGTCCTCCATGTCGATATGGGAGGACTCCTCTTCGTCGAGGGAGGCTCTGAGAAAATCGGGTTCAATGTGGAAATCGCTGATGAGGCTGTCGAGCTCTTCCTCCTCGGGATCAATGCAGTTGATCCAGCAGCCCGGCTCAAAGGCCTCAATCTGTGCGACGCGTCCATTGACCGTCTTGTAATAAGACATCATTGCGCTCAGCCCTTTCTATGCGGGGCGCAAACTGCATGCGGCGTTGCGCGCCCGTTTTTTGTTAAAATCCGCCCGTTCTCGGGGGGTACTTCCAGGGTCGGAACTCACAACGCCACCTCCAAAAATCAGATTGCATGGAACGCCTGAAAAAACGGAAGCATCCGCCTCCGCTGAAACGGAGTCCGGGTTTTCCGCGGCACAAGCGTCCGACTTTCATTATAGCACAAAAAAGCTAGATTGCAAGCGTAAGATGCCTCTTTGCGGACGTACAGCCGAATATTGGGCTAAAATTGTCTTTTTAAGCCCAATTTCGTCCTATTTGGCGCAATTATCCGTCATTGTCAAAGGTGTTCAAACGCCTCTAACCTTGCGACGGGACTTTCATACGCCCGTAGCTCCAGCATTTTTTCCTCCATGGCAGGAGGATCAAAAGAATTTTGACTATAAAAACGGGATGAAGAAAAGCCGCTTGAAAGGCCGCCGTGCAAAAGAAACAGGGCGCCGCCGCCGCCCGCCCGCAGCACGGAAGTTTTTCCGTGCTGCGGGCCGACGCAGGCATCCGCCCCTGTTTTTTCTGTTCTTTGCGTCGCCGGTCCTTCCGGCGGTTTCTTTCTTCCCGCTTTGCGGAAAGGTCCCCGCGTCACTTGCGGTTGAAAATAGACATGATGTCGTAGAAGGTGTCGTCCTCATCCACAGAGGGCTCCGGCGTGGTTTTTGCCGGTGCGGCGGGCTGAGAAGAGGCCGCCGGCTGCCCGGCAGCGCCGTTTGCCGGTCTGCCGCCCGCCGGAGCGGAGGCCGGACGGTCCCCCGGAAGGGAGACGTTGGTCTCGCGGGAGGTAAAGCCCGTCGCGATGACGGTCACGCTCATTTCGTCGGTCATGTCCTCGTCAAAGGCGGCGCCCCAGATGATGTTCGCATCCTCGTGCGCCTGAGCGGCGATCATGGAGGAGGCGGTCTCCACCTCGTCGAGTCCGATATCGGGCGAAGAGGTGATATTGATGATAACACCCTTTGCGCCGTTGATGGCCGTCTCAAGGAGGGGGCTGGAAATGGCCGCGTTGGCGGCCTGCTCGGCCTTGTCCTTGCCGGAGGCGCGGCCCACGCCCATGTGGGCGTAGCCGGCGTCGCGCATGACGGCGGTCACGTCGGCAAAATCCAGGTTGACCAGGCCCGGGAGCTGAATCAGGTCGGAAATACTCTGCACGCCCTGGCGCAGCACGTCGTCCGCCACGGCAAAGGCGTTCAGGAGGGTGATCTTCTGTTCGCTGACAAATTTCAGCCGTTCATTGGGGATGACCACCAGGGAATCCACATGCTCTCTCAGCGCGGAGATGCCGTTTTCCGCCTGCTCCATGCGGCGGCGGCCCTCGAATTCAAAGGGCTTGGTCACAATGCCGATGGTGAGGATGCCCATCTCCCGCGCAATTTCTGCCACGATGGGAGCGGCGCCCGTCCCCGTTCCGCCGCCCATGCCGGCGGTGATGAAGACCATGTCCGTTCCACGGATGGCGGCCGCGATGACGTCGCGGCTCTCCTCGGCGGCCTTCTGGCCGATCTCCGGCTTGGATCCGGCGCCCTTGCCGTGGGTCACTTTTTCGCCGATCTGAATCTTCTGGGTCGCCTTGGAGCGGAACAGCGCCTGCTTGTCCGTATTGATGGAGATGAACTCCACACACTTTACGCCCGCGGACACCATGCGGTCGATGGCGTTTCCGCCGCCGCCGCCCACACCGATGACCTTTATCTGAACTATATTGTCAAAATCGTTGTCAATCTCAAACGGCATACCAAGAATCCTCCTATTTTCTACTTCTTCACACATCGGAAATATGGGATTCAACCTATGGCTGGAATGTCAAAAACCGGGCCGATCTCACAGGCTTCTGCAAATCCCTCTGACTTGGAAATACTAACATAATCTAATGTAACACTTTTACGCGGGAATTTCAATCTTATATTGAGATTTTCTGCCCGGCGACCGAAAAAAAATCGCGCAAAACCGCAAGATATTGTTGCCCTGGAATCATTCTTTCAAAATATACACAATCTGATCTTTTTTGCGGAAAGACTGGTCAAGAGGGTCGTCCCGTATTATAATAGAAGTATTGCGATACATTTTGGAGGGAAATCCATGAAAAAGCTTTTTCGAGGCGCGCTTCTCGCGCTGCTTGCGCTCTGTTTTACGGCCGCTTCCGCCGCCGCACAGCCGCTCAACTCCTACACGGTCGACCGTGCCGGGATGACTCTGGGCATGCCCGAGGACTGGGCGATTTTCACGCGGGACGTCGAAGCGAACGACCCCAATCTCGCCCTGTTCGAGATGGACCGCGACAGTCTCCTGCAAACCATGGGGAACGCCAATATTTACCTGACCGCGCTGCAAAAGGATCCCATGCGCGAGCTGACGATCAAGGTGTCTGAGGACGACCACAGCAAATCGGTCTTCTACTACAAGGATCTTGAAGAAGATCGGCTCGAGGAAGAAAAACAGGTTTTAGTCGACAGCATCCGGGAAGTCAGCGGGGACCGCACCGTCTCCGATCCTGTGGTGCTGGAGCATCCGCAGACGACCTTCCTGCAGGTGGAGGTCGAGCAGGAAACAGAAGCCGGTAAATTCTCCGGTGTGGAGAACCATACCGTCATCAACGGGCAGGCCATCAGCATTTCGGTCTATGTTCTCGACGCGGAGGGCGTCACCGAGGACCTGCGCGCCCTGCTTGCCGACGTGACCGAAAGCGTCAGCTTCCAAAAAATCTATACCGATCCGGCAGAGGCCGAGCGGGAGCTCTATCCCCCCACCTCCGTCTGGTCCATGATTCTCCCCATTCTTCTGTTTGCTCTCATCATCGGCGGTATTTTCTTCCTCTTCTGGCTGCTGATGCGCATTGTGCGCGCGCGGCGGGACGCTTCTATCCGCAAGACGCTCAAGCGGGTGGTGGCCGAGCAGGAGGAACGCAAAAAGCTGAACAAGTAAGGCCGCGTTTCCCAAAAAGACATTGCAAAAGCGCGTCCGTGAGGTCGTTCTCACGGACGCGCTTTTTCTATCTTCCCTGCATATTGCCGCGGGCCGCAGGCGGCTAAATCAGATGTTTTCTTTCGGTATCCGGAGGCTCGCGGTAGGCGGCCAGCCGCAGGCGGACGGTGGTGCCCTCTCCAATCTTGCTTTGAATCTGGAGTCCGTACTTTTTGCCGTAATACATCTGAATGCGCTTGTTGACGTTGAAAATTCCAATGATCGTGTGGCCGCCAGATTTGATGTCGTCGCTCGAATCAAGGATTTTGCGGACGGCCTCGCGGCTCATTCCCACGCCGTCGTCCTTGACCTCGATGAGAAGTTCCTCATTTTCCATCCGCGCTGAGACAGTGACGGTCCCCGTGTCTATCTTTTCTTCGATGCCGTGCACAATCGCGTTTTCCGCGATAGGCTGAATAAGCAGTTTGGGCAGGTAGATGTCCATCAATTCCTTTGGCACTGAGATTTCCAGATTGAGCTTGTCGCTGTAGCGCATCTTCTGAATTCTGAAATAGTTTTTCAAGCTTTCCACCTCCTCGCGCATGGTGATGAAGGTGCGGCCGGAGAGGCTGAAACGCATCAGTTTGCCCAAGGCGACGGTCATCTCTCCTACTTCTTCATTGCCCTGCGCTTTGGCCATCCAGTTGATGGTCTCCAGCGTGTTGTAAAGGAAATGGGGATTGATCTGCATCTGCAAGGACTTGAGTTCCGCCTCCTGATTGAGCAGCTGCTGGTCGTAGACCGTCTCCACCAGATGGTTCATATCCCGCACCATCTGATTGAAGGAACGGCTCAGCTTGCCGATTTCATCCTCCGATTCAACGATGCAGTTGACCTCGAAATCCCCCTGCCCGAACCGCTCCATCGATTGGGAGAGCTGCACCAGCGGATTGGTGATGGTCTTGCTGACCCGGACGGCGATCCCCGCCGCGAGGAAGGCGATGATGATTACGACCAGGAAAAAGGCGCTGCGCAGGGTCTGAATGTCCTGCATATAGTAGCTGGCCGTCACCGTCACGGCAATTTTCCAGCCGTTGGAGAGAGTGGAGCTGCCGTACACATAGTAGTCCACGCCGTCGATCTGCTTGAGGTAGAAGTTGTTGTCCCTGCTGTTGACGACCTCGTTGATCTCCTCCGCGACCGGCGTTCCCAGCAGACTTTTGTCCTTGTTGGAGACGATGATGCCGTCCGAATCGAGCAGAAACACGTTTCCACCGCCGTCCGTATCCCTTTCATCGGTGTATTCCAGGTTTTTGAAGATGTTGTAGATGTAGCTTTCGTTGATGACGATGACAATGCAGCCGAGCGGCTCCTGGGTGCTCAGATGGTTGAGCATCCGCGCCATGATGATGGTGCCGGGCTGATTGCTGTTGACGCACCAAACGGTCTTTCCCTTCTGCTCATAAGCCGGTTCCAGGTCCTCCGGATTGACGGCATAGCGGTTGCGGTCCTTGCTGTAGGAATAGGTGGTGCCGCTTTCCGACACGATGGAGATGGACAGTATCTCCTGCCGGAGCAGAACATAGGACGAAAGCGCTTTCTGGATGTCCTGCATGGTGCGGTAATCGGTGTACCGGTCCTGCTCGTCGTTCTTCTCCTGGCTCAGCAGGCGCTGCAGGTCCTGATTGCCGATCATGCTCAGCGTCACATCCTCCAGCTGGTAAACAGAATCGTTGATCTTGGAAATGGTGACCTCGGAAATGTCGTGCAGATAGTCCTGTGTTTTTTCCTCAATGATTCTGCTGGCCTGATCAAAGCCCTGCAGGGAGATGAAAATCACAGGGATGGTCACCAGTGGGACGATCGACCACATCACCTTGCCGCGGAAGGTCTTGGGCAGCAGGCGCTTCCACCATTTCCGTCCGGTGCGTACGGGCTTGTTTTTCTTATTTCTCCAGATATTGGGCCAATGGATTTTTCGCAAAGGATTTTTCTCCCCTTTTGTATTCATTTGGGGTCATTCCGTACACCTTTTTGAATACCTGCGTAAAATAGTGTTCGTCGGTCAGACCAATGCGTTCACAGATCTCGTAGCCCTTTAAGTCGGTCGTGCGCAGCAGATTGGCCGCGAAATACATCCGGATATTGGTCAGAATCTCCAGAAAGGTGAAACCGGTCTTTTTCTTGATCAGCCGGCTGATATACACCGTGCTGAAGTGCAGGTGTTCGGACAGCGTAACCAGGGAGATTTTTTCCGCGTAATGCTCCGCTATGTACTGGAGGATCACCGTGATCATGTCCACCGCTTCCTCCTCTGAGGGATTTCCCTTAACCAGCTCGCTGGACCGGGTCAGCACGCGGTAATTGTTGAGTTCCCGTTCCCGAAGCCGGGCCTGCGCTTCCTCCTCCCGTTCCTTGAGAACCCGGTCCCGGACCTGCTTCATGCAGTCGAGGATTTCATCGGTGCCGATCGGTTTAAGGAGATAATCAAAGGCGCCCATCTGCAGGGCCTGCTTGGCGTATTCAAATTCGCTGTAGCCGGTCAGAAATATAATCTTCACTTTGGGATTGAGTTCAAGCGCACGTTCGCTCAACTCCAGTCCGCTGAGGCCAGGCATGCGGATATCGGTCAGCAGCACGTCGACCGTGTTGCTTTCAAAGAGTTCTAACACCTCCAGGGCGTTTTTTGCCACGCCCACCACGCGGAAGGAATAGTCCTCCCATGGAATGCTCTGCAGCCCCTTCCGGATGATGATTTCATCGTCGGCAATTACCAGATTAATCACGTTTTATCCCTCCACTCACTTTTGATCCCACATCCATGCGGCCAGCTCTTCCAGAAGCGCCTGCGGATCATACCCGCAAAGAAGCTGCTGCGCCATCCGGTTGACCCTTCCTCCCTGTTCCGCGCCCAGCTTGCGGTCAAACCAAGCCAGCTTGTATTCCAGCTGCTCGTTGAGCCTGGATATCTCCCCCATCAGCAGCGGGCTGCCGTCCGCCGACTGTTCCTTGTCCACGCAGACGCTGATATAGCCGGCCCGCTGGAGCCGTTCCTGGGCCTGCCTGGTGTAGAGCGTTTTTAAGAAGGCGCAGGCCGCCTCCTTGTTTTTGCATTCGGCCGACACCGCATAGCACTGGTCAATGGAACCAATGCCGACGCCTCGGTACGCTTCATAGTATGCGGGAAGCAAAAACGCGCCGTACTCCTCCTGAGATAGTCCCCCGGTATCTGCGCTCCAGCTGCCGTCAAAGTACATTGCGGCCTCGCCGCCGGTCATCATGCGCAGCGCCTCATACATGGAAATGTCCAGCACATCGGCGGGCAGGAAGCCTTCCTCCTGCAGGCCGGAAAGCTCCTCGGCCGCGCGCAGTACCCGTTGGTCCTTCCACGGAATGGAACCGTTGATCAAGCCCTCGTAAAGCTCCTTGCCTCCCACTCCGCACAGCAGCTGCAAAAAAAGCTGTCCGCAGGCCCAGTCTAACTGGCCCGATATGGCAAACGGCGTAACGTCCGCCCCTGCAAAAAGGCGGCATACCGTGAGAAACTCCTCATAGGTTGTGGGCGCCTGCACGCCGTATTCCTCAAACAACGCCTTGTTGTAGTACACAACCGCTAAATTCTGCACCAGAGGCAGGGCGTAGACCGAGCCGCCAAAGCTAACGTCGGCGAAAATGCCGTCCACAAATCCCTTTTTCCATTCCGGATCGGCCTGGAGGGCTTGTCCGATTTCGTACACCTTTCCGCTGGAGACAAAGGAATGCAGGAAACCCGACTCCCAGGTAAAAAAGATGTCCGGCGCCTCGTTGACCGCCATTTTGAGAGCCAGCTCTTCTTTGTACATCTCGGTTCCATAATTCTTCAATTCGATTTCTACGCCGAAATCGTTCTGCGCGTTGAAGCGTTTGACCGCCTCCTCCAAAAATTCCAGCATTGCCGGGGGACTGACCGTCGTCATGGTCAGTATTTCCCTGACCGGCCGGTCCTCCTCTTCCGGTTCGGATGATCCATAGTTTCCTAGGGCGCTCAGTTTTTTGGGATCGGATCCGCCGCTGCACGAGTATAGAAACACAAAAAGACACATCAACAG
>CABSLJ010000070.1 GCA_902478455.1 uncultured Oscillospiraceae bacterium
GGGGAGCCTTTTGGGTATGATGAGCCAAACGTTTATGGGTTGAAAACAGAAGCTCATAGGTTGGACGCTCTTACGCGCTCCGAGCAGAGCAAGAGCAGCAGGGCGGATAGCGCCAGCGCGGAAACCAGGGGCCAGACCAGACCGGCCGAACCGGTGGAGGGAACGTTGTTGTCCGGGAAGGAGGCTGTGTTGGACGGCGCAGTCTCTCCGCTGCTGCCGGCATCAGCCGGAGGGGAACTGGTTTCCTCTGTACCGGAAGATACGTCCTCGTCCACGGGAGGAGCGGATTCCACGCCCAGATACAGCCGGAAATATCTCCATTCGGTGGTGTTGCTGCTCGGGAACATGCAGTCGACATAATCCTCCGTGGCGCTGCCGCCGCGCGGAGAGGTAACCGAAATGCCCGAATAGCTCTGGGAAATGGGGGTTCCGTCGGCTTCTGTCAGCACCTTGGAGAAGACCGGGGAGGAGACGTCAAACTGCGTGTGGGCGCTGTTGGCGGCATACAATTCTATGATATTGCTGCCGTTTGCCATCCGCAGCAGGAAGAGGTCGCCGTCCTTGTTCTCTGCAAAGCGGCAGGAGCTCGCGCCGAGGAAGAGCCTGCTCTGGGTGATCAGGTTGTTGTTCTGGTCAAAGACGACATACACCATGCCGCGCGGAGCTACGTCCATTCCGAGAAAACGGCCGACATACATGATGGTGTGGGTATAGCCCTTGCTGTCGACGTAGCTGTCCCCGAAGGAAGCGTTCTGCACCTGGCTGTAACCCTGCTCCTCGGTAAAGGGAATCTTGTAATCCCAAACCTGCTGGACGCCTGCGGCGCTGTTCCAGTCGGGAATGCTCCACATGCGCATCTCATTGACGAGGAAGGTGTAGCCGTCGGGCGCTTCGACCTCGATGGCCGAGTAGGGGATGCCGATTTCGGCGACCACATTGAAGCTGCCGTCCGACTTGGGCAGGATGTAGGGGTAGAGGAAGGTATAGTCGGTATAATAGGGCTGGGCGGCCGACCAGGTGTGATCGGTCACATCAAAGCGGGTCCAGATAAGGCGCGCCTGATCCTTCACGTGGTTGACGCTGGGGGAAAGATAGAGAATATTGCCGTCGTTGTCCACCGAAACGGCCTCGTAGTTGATGGAGGATACCGTGTTTGCGTTGGAGAAGGCGTCGTCGGTGTCATAGCGGTAGGTGGTGTATCCCTCTGTTCCGGGAATGAACTTGAAAAGGGTGGGAACGCCGTAGCCCGCATCGCCCTCGTTGATCTTGTCGAGACAGGCGACGTAGAGGCTGCCGTCCTTCCCCGCGACCAGCGAGGTCGCCTGACCGGTGATGACCCGCTCGCCGAGCATGGAGGGCTCGCCGTCAATCTTCCAAAGCTGGAACTTGCGCAGCTTGGCGGGGTCCAGGGCGGCGTCCCCGGTGGAACCGGAGCGGACGTCGACCATCATCAGGGCGTAAACGCCCGAATTGGTGCGCACGATGCGGCTTTGATGTCCGCCCCAAGCGGCGACGCCCGGGTCAAGGTCGGCGTCGGTGAGGTCCATCAGATTTTGGAAATCCTCCATGTAAAAGCCGTCGGTCTGCGATTCCACATAAGCTGCGCCGGGGGCGTTGTTGGTGACGGAAATGCTGAAGGTGTCCACATAGTCGGAGACGAGGGTGGTGTCCTTGAGCAGGAAGCTGTATTTCGGCTTCTCATACTTGAGGGTAATGTCCACGCCGGCGGGGATGGCCTGATCGAGTTCGAGAATCAGCTTGCCGTTCGCCAGCTTGGCGGTCACAACCTCTGGGACAAGACCGTCGCTGCGGCTCATAGAGAAGTTGGCGGGGCCAAAGCCGTTGCCCGAAAGCTTGACGCCGTCCGCAAAGGAAAGGGTCAGCGTCGTGCCGCTCAGTGCGGCGGAGGGACTGGCGTCCTCCCAGACGGTGGGGTCGGGCGTGTCGAAGACGTCGTCCATCACATAGGGATCGTCCAGTGTCCCCGAACCGGTGACGGTAAAATTGTTGAGCTTTACCTTAATCATGGGACGCACGCCCTGCGTGGCGGCCGAGTTGCAGCAGATCAGGGAAGCGTCGTCCGCGGTGGCGCTGATGACGTGATTGGCTCCGGCAAAGGCGGAGGTGGTGCCCGTCCAGTAGCTTGCGAGGGTTCCATCCTTGAGGGTGGCGCGCATATTCAGATGGGAGGCCTGCTGGTTCCCCAGGCCGAGCGGACGGGAGGCGTAGTTGAAATAGCCGTCATAGTAATAATCGGGCACGGCCACCTTGACGCCGGGTCCGGTGCGGTAGTAATAGCCGCTGTAATTCTCGTTGTTTTCATCCAGAGTGTAGAAAAGCTCGTCGTAATCCACCAGGGCGATTTTTTCCACATCTGTAAAGGCGGCGTTATAGAAGGTGGTGTTCATCCACTGCTCGAGCGGAGAGTTCAGAATGGACACCGAGTTGTCCGGATAAGCGGGGTCCAGCGGCTGCTCATCCAGGACAAAGCGGGAGACAAGGCGGGCGAAGCCGTTCTTTTTTGCGGCTACCTGCCATACGATGGGGGTAGGGCTGTCTTCATAGCCGTCGGCTGTTTTGTGCGCATAACTGCCGATGACGATGTAATCGCTTTCTTTCAGTGCGGTTTCCGCCGATTCCGGCGCATCCGCCGCCGAAGCGGCCGGTGCGGCGCACAGCATGGCAAGCAGCAGGGCGAACGAGAGTACCAGGGAGATTGCCTTTTTGACCTTCATGAGTGGACCTCCTTTTGATATTGGATATCAGTCTGCTGGGGAACGAAACAAAAACGGCCGGGTGCATGAAACAGGACCGACCGATCTGTACCAATCAAAAGGAAACGGATATTCGCGGCGAAAATGTAAATTTTATTAAAACGTTTTCTATTGCAATTATAAAGAATAAGATCCAAAATGTCAATATATACAGAGTTAACTTCTAAATAAATAATTTAAATATTCTATATTTTAAGCGTTATATAAATTGATAAAGATAACGTTAGCTGTATTTATATGGAAATTATGCGATAAGAACGGAAGGATCATCCCAGCCATCCGGCTGCAGAGGTCCTTCCGTTCTTGCGTGTCTTTGCTTCACAGACGTTTAAGAGATGCCGTCTTGGGAAAGAGTATTCGGCCATTGGATGAATACATGCGAAGGGCTGAATGGTTTGGCCGGAAGTGTATGAGCAGAAGCTGCATGATTCCCCATGAGGGGAATAAGTGGTTATTCACATGGTTGACGGCGTCTCAAAGGACAGATTCTTGCTCTTGCGGTCATTTGGAGGACTTTTACAGGAAGGAAAACGCTGGAGGATATTTTCGAAAACAAAAAACAGCATCCCCGCCCGCGCCGGACGCAGACGGGGATGACGGATTTGCCTTTTGCTTTGAGGATCAATAACTGCCCTTTCGCTCCTCAAAATGGGTCGGCTTTCCGAGCCCGCGCCCGCCGTCCAGCAGCCATTGGGCCTGCCATTCGATCAGCGTCCCGGCGGAAACGGCGGGATAGCCGAAGGCTTCCATCGCCTTGGAGGCGTTGTTGAGGTAAGCGTTGTCCGATTCCTCCCCCTGGAAGAGTGGCTCCTCTCCGAGAAGCTCGCCCAGCCGCAGGGCTGTCTTTTTGACCGAAAGGGTCTCGGGGCCGGTGATGTTCATCACACAGGCGGGCGAGGAAGCGTGCAGCAGGGCGCGCAGGGCGATCTCGTTGGCGGTTCCCTGCCAGATGATATTGAAGCAGGGGGTTGTGAGGGAGATGGGGCGGCGATGGAGGATGCTGTCGGCAATGTCGTACAGGACGCCGTAGCGCAGGTCGACCGCAAAATTCAGCCGGTAAAGGAAAACGCGGGTGCCGAAGCGGTTGGACGCATACTCAAAGGCGCGTTCGCGGGCAAGGCAGCTCATGGCGTATTCCCCCACCGGACCGGGTCGGTCGGCCTCGGTGCAGCCGCCGGTATGCAGCGGGACGATGGGATAGATGTTGCCGGAGGAAAAGGCGACGATTTTCGACTCCCGGAATTGATGACTGACAAATGCGGGAAGCACTGCGTTCATTCCCCAGGTCTGCCATTCGTTTCCATCGGTGCCGAATTTTTTGCCGGCCATGTAAATCACATTTTCCACGGACGGCAGCTTTTGGAGCGCGCCGAGGTCCTGCAGGTCGCAGGGGATGGTTTCTACGCCGCCTCTTTGCAGCAGTTCGGTGGCGATGGGGTCGGTAAAACGGGAGACGGCGAGGACCCTTTTGTGCAGGCCGGCTTTTTCGGCCGCCTGTTTGGCGAGCAGGCAGAGGGTCGGACCCATTTTTCCTCCGGCGCCCAGAACCATGATGTCGCCGTTCAGGCGTTTCATGTCGCTGATCAGAGCGTCGCTTGGAGTGGTCAGGAGTGCGTCAAGCTTGTCTTCGGTCCACATGATTACTTTCCTCCTTTGAACTGATACGAAAGGGAAGGGTGAGCATCCGGCGCTGAGGACAGCAGCCGGACAGAATCTAAAAACTGATTCTATTAAACCACAATGAGAGAACGTTGTCCATATATTATGACATAAAATAAATTAATGACCAAAATAATAATTTTTAATATCGGTTATTTAGATTATTTTCAAAATTATATTGACAGAAAGGAAGAGAAGCACTATAATCAACAATAGAAAACGTTTAAACACGATGGAAGAGCGTTAACGGAAAAGATAGAAAATCAGGGAGGGGCTATGGCACGGGTTACGATCAAGGACATTGCAAAAGTGTGCGGCATATCCGTCACAACAGTGTCCCGAGTGCTCAGCGGGAGCGGCTACCCCATCAGCGCAGGCGTGCGGGCAAGGGTGGAAAAAACGGCGAAGGAGCTGGGTTACAGCCCCAATATTCTGGCCAGAAGCCTCAAAAAAAGCGTCAGCAATGAGGTGGCGGTGATCACTCCCTCGGTGATCAATCCCTTCTACACCTCCCTGATCAAGGGGATTGAACAGCAGCTGTGGGGCTCAGGCTACGGCATGATCATTTATGTGACGGGCCTGCGCGGACGGGGCGACGAGGATGTGGTGAGAAGCCTGCGGGGAAGAATGGTCGCCGGCGTGATCGCCGCATCGGACAGTATTTCCGACGATATGCTGGAAGAGCTGGTCCGCCTCAAGCGGGACAGCGCCGCCTCGGTCGTACTGGCTGACTATCAAAAGCAAAACGACGGTGATATCTGCGGCGTGTTTTTTGATTATGAGCGGGGCGCGGCCCTGGCGGCGGAATATCTTCTGCAAAAGGGACACCGGCGCATCGCCTTTGCCACCAACCATCTCGACCGCCGGTCCCGCGTCTACCGCTATGAGAGCTTTGGAAAAACGCTGCGGGCCAACGGCGTGGCGTTTGGAGAGGAAAACACCTTCCTGTGCAGCGGAGAAACAAGCTTTCAGTCGGGCGTGGAGCTGAGCGATATCCTTCTCGAAAGCGCCTATCAGCCGACCGCTGTGGCCGCCATCAACGACACAGTGGCTTCGGGCATCCTTTCCGGTCTGGCGTCCAAGGGCGTCAAGGTGCCGGACGATATCTCGGTCATCGGCTTTGACGACATCGTTTACGCGGAAATGAGCTACCCTCCGCTGACCACGGTCAGCATCCCCGTGGAGAAAATGGGGGAGCTGGCGGCGAAGCGCCTGCTCGACGAGCTTTCCGGCGGCCGTGAACCCTACAGCATCTATATGCAGCCGACAATTGTGGAGCGCGCGACAGTAAAAGACATATGTCTCTAAAATGGGGTTTTATACTATATCAATACAGATAAAGGAGCGTCACAACATGGAATTGCAGATCAAAGCGCATAAGATTTACGACGGCCGCTTTGACAATTGGAACAGCGAGGTCAAAAACAAATGGGTTTATGACGATTTCGTCGTTGATCCGCACTACGCCAAGGAATGGATATCGGTCACCTGTTCGGCTTACCACGCGGACAGCGACAGCGTTTACATAGGAATCGGCAGCTTTTCCAAGGAACTCTTATGGAAGCTCGACCGCAAAACGGGCAAAATCGAAAGCGTCGGCTATGAAAAGGTGGGAGACCGGTACGACGGCAAATTCCACCACTCCATTGAGATCGACGGAGACGATCTTTACGCCGGCCCGGCGCTGTTTCACGACATTGACAAGCAGTTCGTGGCAAAGGGCGGCCGCGTGGTGCATTACAACATCAAAACCGGAGAATTTGAATTTCTCGGCCTGCCCTGTGAGCGCATTTACATCCAATCCCTGACGATGGACCGCAAACGCCGGATGCTCTACGGCTTCGGCGCTTCGCCCGAGGTGTTTTGGAAATTTGACATCGACAAACGCGAGGGCGGCATGGTCGCCTACATCGGCAGCGGCGCAGAGTTTGCCGAAAGCCACAACCCCGTCATTGACGATAGGGGCCGCGTTTGGGGCACCTACGGCATCCTGCGGGCCTTCGCCTTCGAGACCGGCCCCGATTCCGTCCGGCTGTTCTGCTACGATCCGGATCAGGATAAGATGGAATTTCTGCCGCTTTCCCTGCCGCGCGAAGGCTGCGACGAGAAATCCATTCCAGACGTCGCCATCAACGGCGGGGACGGCTACCTCTATTTCGGCACGACACAGGGCCAGCTGGTGCGCTTTGACCCGGAAAAACGGGAGACAAAGAGCCTTTACCTCAACAAGACCGGCCGCCGCCTCGCCGGTCTGGCGCGCAACCCGGCCGACGGTCTGCTCTACGGCATCACGGGCGAGGATTACGACGTCAAGCTGTTCTGCTACGATACCGCCCAAGAGGCGCTTTTGTGGGAGCGGCCCTTTCAAACGCCGGAGGGAGACGGTCCGGTGCGCATCCATCATATGATCTTCACACCGGACGGCGTACTCTACGCCGGGGAAAACGATAATCACGACCGGTCCTGTTACCTGTGGGAATGCAGTATGAGGTGACGAGGGGCCGAGTAAGCACGCGGATATGTGACAAGAGAAAGTGGGAGTGCAGAGAAATGCGAGAAAGACACAGCAGCCCGCCGGGCGCCGGCCGGAAGCTCCGCTCGGAGAAATTTTACCGCAAAGGCTTTATTCTTTTGAATGTGGTACCCATCTTTACGCTGTTTTGCATCGGAATCCTCTTACCCAACCTGTTTTCCGTGATCCTCAGCTTTTTCAAATGGAACGGCCTGAGCTGGAATTTCAAATTTATGGGGCTTGAGAACTACAAGGACATGTTCAGCGACCCCATCGTCTGGAAGGCCTTCTGGAACAACATGTACTTCGCCTTTTTTACCATGTTGCTCACCATCACCATCGGTCTGGCGATTTCAGCCATCCTGTGCAACAACACGGTGCGCCATTCCCGCTTTTTTATGGCCATCTTTTACTTCCCGAACGTGATGTCCTCCGTGGTGGTCTCCCTGCTGTGGAAATTCATGTATGATCCCCAGTTCGGCATCATCAACGCGGTGCTCAGGGGTGTCGGGCTGGACAGCTGGGCCAAAATCTGGCTGGGAGACATTCACACCGTCCGTCCCGCCCTGGTGGTGCCGCAGGTCTGGTCGTGCATCGGCCTCTATTTGCTGATCTACACGGCCACCATCAAGGGCATCAATCCCTCCCTGTACGAGGCTTCCACCCTTGACGGCGCGAGCAAGGTCAAGCAGTTTTTCCGCATCACGCTGCCGCTGATCTGGCCCACCATCCGCATGACGCTGGTTTACTTCATGGCGGGCGCGCTCAACACCGGCTTTGCCTTCATCCGGATTATGACCAACGGCGGCCCCAACCGCGAATCGGAGGTACTCACCTCTTATCTCTATGAAAGGGCCTTTACACAGGGAAACTATGGGTTTGGCGCGGCGATCGGCGTTGTGATACTGATTATCGGATTTGCCTTCTATTTCCTGATTGAAAAGGTGTTCAAATCAGAGGTATACGAATATTAACGGGCTTATCCGAAAACAGTGAAAGGAGTTTGGCTTATGCAGAAGACAAAGTACAGCGCCGCCCAGATCGTGATCCGCATCTTCATATGGATTGTTTTGTTCATTTATGCCTTTGCCGTCATCTATCCGATCATCTGGTCGGTGCTGATGTCGCTCAAACCCAACAGTCAGTTCTTTCAGAATATCTGGGGGCTGCCCCAGACATGGGCTTTTGACAACTATGTGCGCGCCTGGAACAATTCCCAGGTGGGAAAATATTTCTTCAACAGCGTGTTCATTACCGTCGCGGCCAATGTGCTGATTCTGGCGACCTGTATCCCAATCAGCTATATCCTCGCCCGCTTCCGTTTCCGCGGCCGCGGCGTGATCAAGGCGCTGATCGTCTCCGGCATCCTGTTCCCGAGCATGACCATGCTCATCTCCCAGTATCTCATGCTTTCCCGGGTCAAGCTGCTCGACACCTACCTGGGGCTGCTGCTGGTCTATCTGGCTGTATCCATCGCCTTTTCCGTCTTCATGCTGATGGGCTTTTTCCAGTCCATTCCCGGAGAGCTGGAGGATGCCGCGCGCATCGACGGCTGCGGCTACATGCATACCCTTTGGAGAATCATGGTGCCGATGGCAAAGCCGGGCGTCATTATGGTGACCGTCATGAATGTGCTCTCGGTGTGGAACGAGTATCAGATCGCCCTGACGCTCATCCGGGACAAAGCCAAGAGAACCATCGCCATCGGCGTCACAAGCATGCTCAATTCCCAGACTCAGTATACCGACTGGGGCGCCCTGTTCGCCGCCGTCGTCATTCTGATGCTGATGTCCTTTATCATTTATGTATGCTTCCAGAGATACATAACGGCGGGTGTGACCATCGGCGCCATCAAGTGATTTCCTCTTTCCCTGGGTCAGCTGGTCTTGCAAAAGACCGAGATATAATTTATTTAGGAGGACCGTTATGAAAAAGCTACTCGCACTGTTACTCGTCTGTCTCATGATGCTGGGCGTCGTCGCAGGTTGCGCAAGCGACCCGGCGGCACCGTCCGCCAATCCGGGAACCGAAAGCGCCGGCGAATCGGAGCCTGCCGAATCCACAGGCCCCAAGGCGCCCGAAGACATGACCGCCGAGGACTGGGAAAACCTCAAGAATGAGACCCGGTCGCTCACCATCGAGCTGCTCCCCAATACCTTTACGGAGGAGCTTTGGACCCTTTTGGTAGATGGTTTCAAAGAGGACCATCCGAACTGGGAAGTTGAGCTGAACCTTTCTGCCGAGAGCGCTGAAAACCAGCAGGCGCTGATCCTCAACGGAACGCCTCCCGTTTTCTTCCAGCCCAGCGCGGATTTCTCCGACACGCAGGCGCTGGAGGCCGACGCTCTGCAGTCGATGGAGCCGCTTTATGATGCTCCCGCTTACGACGAAGAGGGCATGACCGTGCGCGAGACCCTGCTCCCCGGCCAGGACAAGGGAAGCATGAAGGACGGCAAGTCGCATGTGATTCCTTACCGCTTCGGCGGCAACGGTTTCTGGTACAACGCCCAGATGTTCGAGGATAACGGCTGGGAAGAGCCGGTCACCTATCAGGAGCTGCTCGACCTGTGCGCCGAAATCAAGGCGGCCGGCATCACCCCGATTATGTTCACCGGCACCTTTGCCCCCTATATGTTCACCGACTTTATCTATCCCCGCATGTGCGCGCTGACCGACGACCCCTATCAGATGTGCGTCGATATGGCCAACCTGGAGGACAATTCCTGGACCGGGCCGGAGGCCAAGCAGGCCATTGAAGAGATGAACGAGCTGTTTGAGCTCGGCTATCTGCCGGAGGAAGGTCTTGGCACCGATTACCTCCTGGCGCAGCAGATGTTCTTTGAGGGCAAGGCGGCCATGGTTCTTTCGGGCACCTGGCTGGAGTCCGAGATGATCGATTCCATCCCCGAGGGCTTCAAGTTCAAATTTATGGCTTCTCCCGTGCTGGAGAGCAGAGACGATCCCCGCCTGATCCAGGCCTTTGCCGGCGGCTTTGCGCTGTGCAAGGGTTCGGGCAAGGAAGTGGAGGCCATGGAGTTCATCCGCTACGTCCTGAGCAACGAATTCATGAAGCTCTATGCCGAAAAGATGGGCGAGCCGGTTATCACCCAGGCGACCGCGCAGCTTGACACCAGCAAGTTCACCTATGCCGGTCTCTCCATTTACGAGACCTTCAAGCATGAAAACACCATCATCCTCAGCAATCAGGCCGCTGCCTGGTACGCTGAATTCTACAACAACTACTGCAACGGCATCATCGGCACGCTGGTCGGCAACGAGACCATCGACAATCTGCTCCCGACGACCGAAGCGGCCATGCAGGAAATCAAGGCGGACGACGACATCGTCAAATACGTGCTCGAGTAATTCCGTAGGGGATTGTTTGAACCGTGAGAACCGAATAGAAAACGGGCGTGATCCATACCAATCGGGTCACGCCCGAAATTCTGGAAACAAGGGAAGAGGCGAAAAATATGGATCAGTTCCCCTACCTCGAAAAAGGCCGCTGCCGCATGCTTTCCGATACCATCAACTGGGCGCTTTACGGTAAAATCAACGACATGGACCTCATTTTGAACAGCGGATTCAATGCCTATTACGGCGACCTGTTCGGCAGCGGTGAGGAAACCTTTCCGTTCCACATGGCTCACCGCAATATAGAATTCCAGCGCAGGCACATCGAGGTCAACCGTCCGCATGTGGAGGCCATCCACAGAGCGGGCATGAAGTATATCTATTATTCCAGCGCCAATACCTTTGACGCCACCTCTTTTGACGCGGAAACCGTTCGCTCCTTTGAATGCCGGTTCAAAGGCGACGAAGTCGCCTTTGGCATTCCCAACCGCCGCTACGCCTGCTTTAACAGCGAGGAGTGGCTGAATTTTCAAATTGAGAAAACCGTGATGCTTGTCCAAGAGCTCGATTTTGACGGCATCTTCTTTGATAATATTTTTTATCTGAATCCCTGCCAATGTGAAAACTGCCGCAAGAAATATAAAGAAGTCACCGGGCATGACCTGGAGGAGACGGTCGCCAATATCTCCATTCAGGACACCGATGAAAAGGTACATAACAAGGGCTTTGAGCTGCAGAGCGCGGAAAACGCGGCGAACAAGGAAGCCTACGAGCGCTACATGGAGTATTACAATTTCCGCCGGGAATGCGTGAGCGACTTTATGAAGCGTTTCCGCAAGGCCGTAAACGAACGGATTTCCAAGCCCTTTGCAATCATGGCCAACACCTGCATGTATCTGGGGGAAAACATCGATTTTTACAAGGAATCCCCCGGCATGTTCGATTGCTATTACAGTGAAAACGGCTACACCTTCCCGCCTGAGACCAACGTCTTTACCTATAAGTCGGCCCGAGCCATCGAACCCGGCCGCAACCGTGCGGTCCTGATGGTCACCCGTGTGCTGGAGGGGATGCCAACGCCGGGCATGATGAAGGTCGCCATGGCGGAGGGCATGGCCAACGGCGGGTTCTGTACCCCGTGGGGATTCTTTATCCATGAATCGGAGACGCTCAAGAAGGAGGTGCGGCGTTATGTCCGTTTTCAGGAGCGGGAGGAGGAACTCTTCGCCCGGCAGGAAAACGTGGCGGATGTCGCTCTGATTTCTTCGGTGCGGGCTTCCGTGCTCAAAAAACTTCTGGGGGATGAGGCGCAGTATATCAACACCGGGGCGCATGTCGCCTCCCGCATGCTGTGCGACCTCAATATCCCGCACGACATCCTCTTCGCCGAGGAGCCTATCACCGAGGAACAGCTTCAAAAATACCGCATGTTTATCTTCCCGGAAGCGGATATCCTCTCCGAGGAAAACTTCAGGTCCATGGAGCGCTTCGCCGCTGCGGGCGGCACGGTCGTCGCCACGGGGCAGAGCTTCTCTCTTGATGAACGTTTTGATAAACGGGAGCGCACCCTCGCCGGGGAGAACGTCCATCTGATCGAAGCGCCCTTTGACCGCGGTTACTGCTCTCTCCGCCTGACCGGAAGCTATGAGAAGATGCTGACGGACCAGCACGCCACCCTGCTGCAGAAGGTCAACGCTTCGGCATTGCTCAGAACCTCGGCCGCGCCGCTTACCTTTGTCACCGTTACGCAATCTCCGAGCGAAACGCTTGTGCATTTCGTCAACTACAACACCAACCGCGGGCCCTATTCCATCCGCGTCATCCCGGATTACGACATTTCCACCCGGGTCATGGCTCCCGGCATTTCAGAGGTCTCCTACATGACGCCGGACGACGGCGGCGAACTCCATCGCCTGGCTTTCCGAAGCGATGGGGACTACGTGGAATTTACCCTGCCGCGGCTCGATTATTATGCCATCGTCATTCTGAGATAGGGGGTTCGCCATGATACCCGTAAAAGCCTATGAATCGGTCTTTGAAAGAGGCTGTGTTTTTGAAACCCCGGCCGGAAGCGTGGAGGTGAAAACCATCCAGCCCGCCGGAGAAACCCGCTGCACGCTGACCGTCTG
>CABSLJ010000071.1 GCA_902478455.1 uncultured Oscillospiraceae bacterium
TCCCGGTCGGTCAGTTGACATATCTGAACTATGCGTTTGCGAAAATTGATTCCTCCCCGATCCAGATGATGGATCGCCCGCAGAGTAGTGGAACCCTCGGCAGCCAGACCGGCGATCACCAGCGCCGCTCCGCCCCGCAGGTCGGTGCATTCGACTTCCGCGCCGGACAGGGCGGACACGCCTTCCACCACGGCGACTCGCCCCTCCACCTTGATATTCGCACCCAGCCGGATCAGTTCTCCCGCGTGTTTATACCGGTTTTCAAAAATGTTTTCCACAAAAACGCTGGTACCCTCAGCCACGCAGGCCATCGCCATCAACGGGGCCTGGGCGTCGGTTGGAAAGCCGGGATACGGCATGGTTCGTATCAGCCGTATCCTCCGCAGACGTTCCGGGGCCTGCAGGGTCAGCGTCCCTGTCCCGTGGGATAAAGTACAGCCCGCCTCTTCAAAGGCCGGCAGGACGGTGGCAATGTGGCACGGCTCCGCTCCCCGCAGTATCAGCCGTCCGCCCGTTACCGCTCCGGCGGCAAGATAGGTCACGGTTTCAATCCGGTCGGGCATGACGCGGTGCGCACAGCCGCTCAGGTTTTCCACCCCTTCAATCCGGATTTCCCCTTCCCCCGCGCCATGGATTCTAGCCCCACAGTGGGTAAGGTACGCGCACAGGTCCACAATCTCCGGTTCCCGCGCCGCATTCAGGATCACAGTCCGTCCCTCCGCGGTCACGGCGGCAAGCAGAATATTTTCGGTCGCCCCCACGCTGGGAAAATCCAGCGCAATGACCGCCCCTTTCAGCCGTCCCGCCGTACGGCATTCCAGCCGTCCCCGCTCCTCCGTAATCTCCACTCCCAGCTGACGCAGCGCGGCGAGATGCAGATCGATCGGCCGCGCTCCCAGCTCGCAGCCGCCGGGAAAGGACATATGCGCTTCTCTCGTCCGGGCAACCAGAGCGCCAAGAAAAACGATGGAGGAACGCATCTCCCTCATTAGGGTGTCGGGGATATCGCTTCGGCACAGGCCGGTAGAATCCACCGTGACCACGCCCTGAGAACGCTCCACTACACAGCCGAGACGGCGGAGTATTTCCACCGAAGCCGCCACATCGGACAGCTGGGGACAATTGCTGATCTCGCTTGTTCCTCTGGCCAGAAGGGTAGCCGCCAGCACCGGGAGGGCGCTGTTTTTTGCGCCGTGAACAGCGATTTCGCCCTCCAGCCGCCTCCCTCCTTCGATAATCAGTTTCGCCATATCCATCCCCATTTCTCCGCAGAGCATAAGCTGGGTTCCACCGGAAAACAGTTCTCTGCGGCAAACCGTTTTCACCCCGCGATCAGCATCCGGCCCGTCGGGAAAAGACTCCTTACGGAAAAGTCTGTTTCCAGTTTCTCCGCCCCGTCTCCGGTCTGTTTCCTTAAGCGGCCGCCTGCAAGCCCATCCTATGCCGCCGGGAACGAAGTGGTGAAAATCCGCTGAAAACAGCCGGTTTTTCAATAAAAAATCCCCCTGTACTCAAAACAGGGGGATAGAGAACACCATCCGTTTTTCCAGCTATTGCGTGTTGTCGAGGTAGCGCCGGATCCTTTATACTGCTAGAGAACGCTTCTGCGTCCGTTTAGGACGGTATTTTACAGGAAAGGAGATTCTTCCCATGACACAACGCGCCGTTCGGCTGACCAGACTGGCCGGTCTCGCCGTCCTTTTATGCCTTGCCGTCGGTATGAAAACTTTTTCTCCCCCAATAGGGGAAACCGGCTCTCTTTCTTCTTCATCCTCCGGGTCCGCCCCCTCGGATTTGTCCGCTGGCACAGAAGGGGGGAACTCCTCTGCTTCCCCCTCTTCCCCCTCTTCCGCCGGAAGCGAAGGAAACGTCTCCTCCTCCACCAGCGCTTCCAACGGAACCACCGAAACTCTCCCGCCGGCTTCTTCCGGCTCTTCGTCGGCCTCTGCGGGCAGACAGACGGGAACCACCTCCCCCTCTTCCACCTCTCCGGCAACCGTTCCATCCGGGAAAATCCTCACGGGATACTATACCGGCTGGTCATCGTACAAAGGCTACACTCCAGAAAAAATCCCGGTCGGTCAGTTGACATATCTGAACTATGCGTTTGCGAAAATTGATTCCTCGACCGGCCGTATTGCTCTGGCCGACCCGGCCAACGACCGCAGAAACTTTGCGGGCATCCGGTCGCTGAAAAAGAAAAACAGTCGGCTCAAAACCCTGATTTCGATTGGGGGATGGGATTATTCCACCTATTTCTCAGATATCGCCTCAACAGATGCGCGAAGGGAAACCTTCGCCCAGAGCTGTCTGGATTTCATTCTGGAACACGGCTTCGATGGGATAGACCTGGATTGGGAATACCCGGTCTCCGGGGGATTGGCAGGCAACACCAACCGGCCGCAGGATAAGCGAAATTTCACCCTGCTGCTGGAAACCATCCGGAAAAAGCTGAACGAACAGGAAAAAAAGGACGGACGGCGGTATTTTCTGACGATCGCCGGCGCCGCCAACACCAGCTACCTGTCGAAAATCGAACCGGTCGCCGTCGCTAATCTGGTGGATTACCTATTTGTCATGGCCTATGACATACATGGCCCCTGGGACAGCTACGCCGATTTCAACGCTCCGCTGTATCCGTCCGGAGAGAATTCTCCGCAATATCAAAACAGCGTATACGACGGCATTGCCGCGTATCGGAACAGCGGCGTTCCCGCCGACAAGCTCGTCCTTGGGATGCCTTTTTACGGGTACATTTATCAGGGGGTGACTCATCAGAACAACGGGCTGTACAGCCGGTTTTCCTCCGCCAAATCCGCCGGTTACGACGCGATTTGCGGCGCCTATCTGAACAACAGCGCTTATCAGCAATTCCGTTTTGCCGCCGCGCAGGTGCCGTATCTTTATGGGGAGAGTACCTTCATCACCTATGAGGATGCTCAATCCATCGCCGCCAAAACAGCTCTGGCCAATACGCAGGGGCTGGCCGGCGTCGGCATCTGGGAGCTGTCGTATGATTCGGAGGGTGTGCTTTTAAAAAGCGCCTTCAGCCGACTCCGCAACTAACGAAACGGCAGTAACTTCGACGGCTTCCGCAGCAGGAAAGCAGCGTTCTCCGCCGTGCTTTTCCCTTGCGGAGCCATCCTTATTCCGCCTCTCCGGCGAATTATGATCTCTGTTTTTCCCCCGGCAGACGGTACCGTTTCCAACGGCCGGTTGCAAGGTAGACCAGCCCGATCGCCAGAGAACCGACCGACGCAATCGGCGCGGCCAGACCTACGCCTGCAAGGCCCCATCCCGCCGCAACTCCCAACAACCAGGCGGAAGGAACACGGAGCAGCAGGGAACTGACCATTCCGTTGAACAGGGAAAAGACTGTCTGTCCCGCGCCGATAGCCAGTCCATTGATGCAGAACATCACCGAAGTAATCAGATAATCCAGACTGATACAGCGCAGATATACGGCTCCCTCGCTCACACAGCGGACAAACAGCTCTTCCGACAGGCCGCTGTTCGCCTGCGAACCAAGGAAAAGCAGCAGAATCGGCTCGGTACAGAGGTTGACCACCGCGAACACCAGCGCGGATACGGTAAACGCCATTCCCATGGCGACCAGCATGGTTTTCTTCGCCCGCTCCGGCTTCCCGGCGCCGAGGTTTTGCCCCGCCATGGAGGACACCGACGCCTGCATAGCCATAGAAGGCAGGATGGCGATGGAGTTCACCTTTCCGGCGATACTCAGCGCCGTGGTGCCCACGATTCCGGCGATACCGGCCGCTACGCTGGTCAGCCACATGAAGGAGAAGCTTACCAGCGTCCCCTGCAGCGAGGAGGGCAGTCCGATTTTCATCAGCTGCCTGGCCTTCTCTCCCCGAATGCGGAAACTGCGCGGATGAAAATCAAAAATAAAATCCCGGCGGCGAAGGAAAACGATCGAGAGAATAAAGCTCAGCGCCTGCGCCGCGATGGTCGCCCATGCCGCCCCGGCCGCCCCCATATGCAGCGGGCCGACCAGAATCAGATCCAGAATCACATTGGCAACAGCGGCAATCAGGACGAAAATCAGCGGGTGGCGGGAATCCCCCATTCCACGCAGAACGGCGGCCACCGCGTTGTAACCGAACACGAATACCGTGCCGCCCATACAGATATTCAGGTAGGCCAGCCCTTCCCGGAAGGATTCCTCCGGCATCCCCATCGCCCGCAGAATGGTTCCGTTGAGAAGCAGCATCACCACCGTCATCACCGCCGCCGCGATGGCGTACAGGGAAAACATGGTGCCGATGGTCTCCTTCACATCCTCCTGCCGCTTTGCCCCGATAAACTGGGCGATCATTACCGTGCCGCCGACCGCGAGGCCGCTTATCAGGTTGATAACCAGGATGGTCACCTGTCCGCCCACCCCCACCGCAGAGGTGCCGATTGGTCCGCTGAACTGGCCGACAATCAGCATATCCGCCATGTTATACAGCGCCTGCAGCAGGTTGGAGGCTAAAAACGGCAGCGAAAACTTCAGCAGATGCCGGGTCACGCTGCCTTCCGTCAGGTCTTTCTGGAATTTGCTCACGCTTGGAATTCCCCTTCCGCTTTTTCGTCGTCTGAACTCTTCCGTCCGCCGCTCCCCGCCTGTGGACGTCCTTTTTTACAGCAATAGTAAAAGAATACGGCAGAGCTTTTCCCTTGTCAATCGCCCGGCCGAATTTTGTTGAAACGCTGTAACTCCCGGGAAGGCCGCCGAAAAATTATGGAAAAGTTCGCGGGAACCGGATGTCCTTTCTTTCCGGAGGGAGGAACGCGGCGGCTTCTCGACCGTCCCCTTCACAGCCCGCGGAGGGTTTCCGGCGGGCGCCGCAAAAAATGTTTCCTTTTGCCGCGCCCGTCAGGCCCTTGTATTTTCCAATAAGTCTGGTAAAATATAAGAATATTGGCGGCTTGGCGGCCTTTTGCCCGAAAACCGCCATTTTTCAAAAAGGCCCTGCGCTCTTTGGGGTGCAAAGCCCGGAAAGGACTGGATTCTCAGCATGTGTCAGACAGAAGAAAACGCGCGTAAAAAGTTCTATATCACCACCGCCATCGCCTATACCTCCCGCAAACCGCATATCGGCAACGTATACGATCCCGTGCTCGCCGACATGATCGCGCGGTACAAACGGATGATGGGCTTCGACGTGTTCTACCTGACCGGCTCGGACGAACATGGGCAGAAGATTGAGGAATACGCCCGGGCGCAGGGGATGCCGCCCAAGGAGTATGTGGATCGGGTCTCTTCTCAGATCAAAGCGGTATGGGACTGCATGAACGTCAGCTATGACCGGTTCATCCGCACCACCGACGCCGACCACGAGCAGGCGGTGCAAAAGATCTTTAAAAAGCTGTATGATCAGGGGGATATCTATAAGGGAACCTACGAAGGGAAATACTGCGTACCCTGCGAATCCTTTTTCACCGCCTCCCAGCTCAAGGACGGAAAATGCCCCGACTGCGGGCGGGACGTGGTGGACGCGAAGGAGGAGGCCTATTTCCTCCGCCTGAGCAAATATCAGGACCGGCTGATGGATTATTACAACGACCATCCGGAATTCTTTCTGCCGGATTCCCGCCGGGCCGAGATGGTGAACAATTTTCTCAAGCCCGGCCTGTCCGACCTGTGCGTTTCCCGCACCTCCTTCACTTGGGGCATCCCGGTGGAATTCGACCCGAAGCACGTCATCTATGTGTGGCTGGACGCGCTGTCCAACTACATCACCGGCATCGGCTACAATCCGGACGGCAGCGGGGACAGCTATGCGAAGTACTGGCCGGCCGACCTGCATGTAATCGGCAAGGATATCGTCCGCTTCCACACCATCTACTGGCCGATTATCCTGATGGCGCTGGGCGAGCCGCTTCCGAAGCAGGTTCTCGGCCATCCATGGCTGCTGGTCGGTGAGGACAAGATGAGCAAATCGAAGGGGAACGTCCTGTACGCAGACGACCTCGCCCGCTATTTCGGGGTGGACGCGGTGCGGTATTATCTGCTCTCCGAAATTCCCTTCGCGCAGGACGGCTCCATCACCTATGAAAGCCTGATTAACAAATACAACGCCGATCTGGCGAACACGCTGGGGAATCTGGTCAACCGCAGCATCGCGATGACCAACAAGTATTTCGGCGGCGCGCTGAAAAAGCCCGCCGGGTGGACGGACGAAACCGACGCGGATCTGGTGAAAACCGCCTCCGATACCGTGGCCGCCTACTTCCGGCTGATGGACGGCTACCGCAACGCCGACGCGGCGGACGCGGTGATCTCCCTCGCCCGCCGGTGCAACAAATATATCGATGAAACCGCGCCGTGGGTGCTGGCGAAGGACGAAGCCTCTCTTCCCCGCCTGAACGACGTGCTGTACAACCTGATCGAATGCATCCGCGTCCTCGGCATCCTGCTCACCCCCTTTATGCCGGAGACGGCGGCGAAGATGCTCGCCCAGATTAACGTGGAGGGCGGACTCGCCGGGATCGATTCCATTCAAAACGGCTTCGGCGCGGCCGACGGCTTCCATGTCGGAACGCCGGCTCCGCTTTTCGCCCGGATCGACGCGGAAAAGCTGCTGGCGGAAATCGCGGCGGAAAACGAGGCCAAAGCCGCCGAAGCGCAGAAAAACGACGAAACGGACGAGAAGCCGGAAAACATCGCCTTCCTGCCGGAAATCTCCATCGACGACTTTGCAAAGGTCGATCTGCGGGTGGCCGAGATCACCGACTGCGAGCCGGTAAAACGGGCAAAAAAGCTGCTGAAGCTCACTCTGAACGATGGTTCGGGAACGCCCCGCACCGTCTGCTCCGGCATTGCGAAGTGGTATACGCCGGCCGACCTGAAGGGCCGCCGGATCGTGCTGGTCTCCAACCTCAGGCCCGCCGTGCTCTGCGGCGTGGAAAGCCAGGGCATGATCCTCGCCGCCGACGACGGAGAGGACGTAAAGGTCCTCTTTGTGGACGGCGTAGCCCCGGGCAGCAGGATCCGCTGACCGGAAACACCCGCAGCCGCCGGTTTTCCGGCGGCTGCTTTCTTTAGAGCGTGTTAACGCTGACGTTCCATTCGCTTTGGAAAGGATGATCGCATGTCTGCCCTCCATGATATTTTCGACACCCACGCCCACTACGATGACGAACGGTTCGACGGGGACCGGGACGATCTGCTCGCCTCCCTGCCGGAGCAGGGAGTCTGCGGGGTGGTGAACGCGGCAAGCGACCTTGCCACGGCCCGCCGGAGCATCGCTTTGGCGGAACGCTTCCCCTTTGTCTGGGCGGCGGCCGGTATCCATCCGCACGAAGCGGCGAACGCTCCCGCCGGATGGGAGGACGAGCTCCGCGCTCTGCTGGAGCATCCGCGTGCGGTCGCTCTGGGCGAGATCGGACTGGACTACCATTACGATTTCTCCCCCCGGGAAACGCAGCTCGCCCTTTTTGAACGACAGCTCCGGCTGGCAAAAGAGCGGGACGTTCCGGTCGTCATCCACGATCGGGAGGCGCACGAGGACACCCTTCGTCTGCTAAAGGAGTTCCGTCCCCGCGGGGTGGTGCACCGCTTTTCCGGCAGTGTGGAAATGGCGGAAGAAATCCTTAAACTGGGGATGTACATCGGTCTGGGCGGGGCGGTCACCTTTAAAAACGCCCGGAAGCCGGTGGAGGTCGCCGCCATGGTGCCGGCCGACCGACTGGTGCTGGAGACCGACGCGCCCTATATGACCCCCGTCCCCTTTCGGGGACAGCGCTGCCACTCGGGGATGATCGCTTTCACTGCCGAAAAAATCGCGGAGGCGCGGTGCGGGACGGCGCAGGCGGTAGTGAACGCCGCCCGGCAGAACGCCTGCCGTCTGTACGGCATCCCGGAGTCAGCGCTGACAACAGCGGAAGAATAAACGCGCCAGTCAAAGACAAAAGGGACGCGGCCGACCGACCGCGTCCCTTTTTCTATCGTGGAAGCAACCGCCGTCATCCGCCCGTCTCCGGCGCGTTGCTTTCGTCCAGCAAAGCCTGCCGGTTCTCCGCGTACCGCTGATATTCCTCCGCCATGCTTTCCGACTGGTAGGAATCGACTGCCTCAATATCCCCATCCTCGGAAAAACGGATTGCATACCCCTTCACCTCGGCCGGAGCATCCTCAGGCCCGGCATCCCCGTCAAACCGGGCAAAGTAGAGGATCGTCGTCCGGCGGGCATCGCCTTCTTTTACCCGTAGAGAATAATCCATCTGTCCCCGCGACAGACCGAAGCCGTAATCCACCAGACAGCCGCAGTGATGCGTCGCCTGGAGCGTCTGTAGCGTGTTGACCGTCCAGCTCCAATTCTCGTTGGAGGAATACGGATACGGATTGAGGGTCATGATATGGAGGCTCTGATCGTGATAGGAGAAATCGAATTTTGCCGTCTTTTTATCAACGATATACCAGGTCAGATACCCCAGCAAAAGGGACAGCGCCAGCAGACTCACAACGATCAGCATCCGCTTTTTTGCCTTTCCCATCATTCGTTCTCCTTTCTCCAAAGAACGACTTTTCCCTCTTGTTCACTACGATACTATATCCGCCGGCATTCGTCAACGGACTTAAAGGGAAATCAAACGGTTCCGCTTCCCCCTTTTTTCCTCTGTCTTAACCGGATACCCCCCGGGAAGGGCGCGGCGATTTGCCGCATCCTTCCCGGGGGGTTCTGCGATTTGGTTTATTCCGCCGGCTCCGCTTCCGGCGAACCGGACGCAGACTCCTGCTTTGCAAAGGTGAATTCGCCGTCCGCGGCGTCCACCACGATGGTGTCTCCCGCCTTGAAGCCGCCTTCCAGCAGCTTTTCAGCGAGCGCATCCTCGATTTTGGACTGAATCGCGCGGCGGAGAGGACGGGCGCCGTATACCGGATCGAAGCCCTCTTTGGCGATCTCCGCGACAGCGGCGTCGGTCACCGCCACGCTCATGTCCATGTCCTTCATCCGCTTGTCGAGGGATTTCAGCATCCGGCGGGCAATTTCCCGGATGTCGTCCTCGCCCAGCTGCTGGAAGACGATAATGTCGTCCACGCGGTTCAGAAACTCCGGACGGAAGGTGCGTTTCAGCTCACCCATCACATTGTCCCGGATTCTCTTCTGTTCAGCGGCCTTATCCGCATTTTTATCCTTGCCCGCGTCCCCGAAACCGAGGCCGTGCTTATCGGTAATCAGCCGCGCGCCGACGTTGGAAGTCATGATGATGACCGCGTTCTTGAAGTCCACCCGGCGGCCCTGCGCGTCGGTCAGGATACCGTCCTCCAGAATCTGGAGGAGCATGTTGAATACGTCGGGATGGGCCTTTTCGATTTCATCGAAGAGCACCACCGAATAGGGCTTGCGGCGGACCTTTTCGGTCAGCTGGCCGCCCTCCTCGTAGCCGACGTAGCCGGGAGGTGAGCCGACCAGTTTGGAGACGGTGTGCTTCTCCATATACTCGGACATGTCAAGGCGGATCATGGCGTTCTCGTCGCCGAACATGGCCTCGGCCAGCGCCTTGCACAGCTCGGTCTTGCCCACGCCGGTGGGACCCAGGAAGATGAAGGAACCGACCGGACGTTTGGGATCCTTGAGGCCCACACGACCGCGGCGGATGGCGCGGGCCACGGAGGAGACGGCCTCGTCCTGACCGACGATGCGCTCATGCAGCACCTCTTCCATCCGCAGGAGCCGCTCGCTTTCTTCTTCGGTCAGCTGCACCACGGGGATTCCCGTCCAGCTGGAGACGATGTGGGCGATGTCCTCGGGCGTGACCTCACCACTGGCCTGGGCGTTTTTCTCCTGCCAGAGCTGTTTCTGTTCCTCCAGACGTCCACGGGTTGTCTTTTCCTCATCGCGGATTTTGGCGGCGCGCTCGAAGTCCTGGGCATTGACGGCCGCAGACTTCTCCTGTTCGAGTTCCTTAAGCTTCTTTTCCAGCTCCTGCAGGTCGTCCGGCGCGGTGAAGGCGCGCAGACGGACCCTGGAAGCGGCCTCGTCGATGAGGTCGATGGCCTTATCGGGCAGGTAACGGTCGGCAATGTAGCGAGAGGAGAGCTTGACGGCGGCCTCGATGGCGCTGTCGCTGATCTTGACCTTGTGATGCGCCTCATAGCGGTCACGCAGGCCGCGCAGGATGGAAACAGCTTCCTCTTCGGTGGGCTCGCCCACCATGACAGGCTGGAACCGGCGTTCAAGCGCCGCGTCCTTTTCAATGTATTTGCGGTATTCGTTGATGGTCGTCGCGCCGATAACCTGGAAGTCGCCGCGCGCAAGGGAGGGCTTCAGAATGTTGGCGGCGTCGGCCGAGCCCTCCGCCGAGCCCGCGCCCACGATGGTGTGCAGCTCGTCGATGAAGAGAATGACGTTGCCCGCCTGGCGGACCTCGTCGAGCGCCGTCTTGATGCGCTCCTCGAAGTCGCCCCTGTACTTGGTGCCGGCTACCATGCCGGTCAGGTCGAGGGAGACAACCCGCTTGCCCTTCAAAAGCTCGGGCACGTCGCCCGAGGTGATCTTGAGCGCCAGCCCTTCGGCCACCGCCGTCTTGCCGACGCCCGGCTCGCCGATCAGGCAGGGATTGTTTTTGGTGCGGCGGGACAGAATCTGGATGACCCGCTCGATTTCCTCCTGCCGGCCGATGACGGGATCGATCCCGCCCTGGGCGGCCAGCGCCGTCAGGTCGCGGCCGAACTGGTCAAGCGTCTTGGTGTTGCTCTTTCCCTTGGCGCCGCCCTTCGCGCCGCCCCGGCCGGAGAGACCGACGGAGGAGGCGCCGGCTTCGCTGTTTTCATCCACTGTGTTGATGGCCTCGCCGATCTTTGCCACTACATCCCCGGGCTTGACGCCCAGCTCCTGCAGGAAGTAGACGGCGTAGCTGTCCGATTCCTCCAGCAGTGCGAGCAGCAGGTGTTCGGTGCCGACATAGTTGTGCCCCATCCGGGCGGCTTCCATCACGGCGATTTGCAGAATGCGTTTGGTTCTGGGAGTGAAATCGTCGGTGCTCAGGTGGCTGTTCATGCCGGAACCGATTTTCTGTTTCATGAGCTCCTCGAGAGCGTCGGCCGTGAGGCCGAGGTCCTTGAGGACGGTGGCGGCCACGCCGCTTTCTTCCCGCAGCAGGCCGAGCAGGATGTGCTCGCTGCCGATGTAGGTATGCCCCAAATCCTCAGCCGATTGGATGGCGAGGTTCAGAGCGTTGTTTGCCTTTTGCGTAAATCCGTTGAAACGATACATAATGATGCCTCCTTGTGCGCGGCAGTCCGCCGCGCCGTTGTGTAATGCCCTTCGCACCCTTGTTTCTATTTGGGGCGCTGCGGGGCCTTTTTGGCTTGCTTTTTTATTTGGCTTCTCCGCCTTCCCCGCCGAATGCCTCTCGCACCAGGCGGGCGCGCAGCTCGTCGCGCTCGGCCGGAGAGAGCTGCTTTCCGGCGTTTTTCATCAGAGTGGCGGGCTGTGCTTCAATCGTCAGCGCGCCCACCTTATCGAGTGGAATATTGGCAAGAACGCCCGTGCTTATACCGAGGCGCACGTTGGAAATGAGCTTCATGAACTCGTCGCCCTTTAACAGCCTTGCGCTTTTCAGGATTCCCAGCGACCGCGCTATGGCGTCCTGGATTTCCAGATTCCGGCTCACCGCCTCGCGCGCCGTGCGCTCCTGTGTAATCAACTGCATGGCGATGTTTTTGAGGTTGCCCAGCGCTTCCGCTTCCGAGAGTCCCAGAGAGACCTGGTTGGAGAGCTGGTACAGCGCCCCCTTGGGTTCGCTGCCCTCGCCGTAAAGACCGCGCAGGGTCAATCCCAGCTTTTGCAGATTGCCCGCAATGCGGCCCATCGCGCCGCTGTCCTGGAGAGCGGGGAGATGGAGCATCAGGGAGGCCCGCATGCCGGTCCCCAGATTGGTGGGACACTGCGTCAGGTAGCCCAGCCGGTCGTCAAAGGCAAAGGAGAGCCGTTCGTCGAGCAGGGTATCGAGCTTGTCGGCCAGTTCGTACGCCTCGTCCAGGCACAGGCCCTGGCGCATCACCTGCAGACGGATGTGGTCTTCTTCGTTGATCATAATGCTCACCGACTCATCGGTGCGCAGCAAAAGACCGCGGCCCTCCCGCTCGGAAATAAACTCGGGGCTGACCAGATGGCGTTCCACCAGAGAAACGGCTTCGGCCTCCGAAAGGCCGGCCATGTCGACGTAGG
>CABSLJ010000072.1 GCA_902478455.1 uncultured Oscillospiraceae bacterium
TCTCAATTTGGGCCACGCCCTCAAACAGGAAGGCGATTTTGTCAAAGCCCTCTTCCCGGGCTTCCTTGGCGAAAGTGGCGTACATATCGGTCCACTCGTAGTTTTCACCCTCAGCGGCATCGAGCAGGTTTTCGGCCGTGCCGGGGATGCCGTCGTGCAGGAGCTTGAACCAAATCTTGGCGTGCTCCTTTTCGTTGTTGGCGGTCTCTTCAAAAAGGGCGGCAATCTGGTTAAAGCCTTCCTTTTTCGCCTTGGAGGCATAGTATGTATACTTGTTTCTCGCCTGGGATTCACCGGCAAACGCTGTCATCAGATTGGCTTCGGTTTTTGATCCTTTCAGTTCCATGATACAGACTCCTTTTCCTTTTGATTTAAAAACAGTAATCATTCCTGTTTTATAATTATAATAGCATTATAAAGAACTTTTGTCAAGCATATTTTTCCAATTGCCCGAACCGATAAAAAGCCTCTCCACACGCTGATAGAGGCAAAAAGGGCCCGCCGGAACCCTCCTTTTACAGAGCGGCCCGGGCGGGCCCTTTTCATTCGCTTTCATGGGATTATTCCATCTCCACGCCGGAGAAATCATGCTTTTCCAGATTCTCTAAAATGGTGCGTTCGTCGGCTGTTTTCATAAGTTTTTCGCGGTTTTTCAGCACCCGCTGGACCGGAAGAATCGCGGCCGGCCCGGCTACGCAGCCGTTTTCACAGGCCATGCCTTCGATCATCGTTTCAGGCAGCTTTCCGGCATTGAGGATCATCAGCGCCTTCTTGCACTCCTTTGCTCCGTTGCACCGCTTGCAGGACGCCGGAAGGGTGAAGCCCTCCTCCTCCAGCACCCGCTCGACTGCTCCGGCCACGCCGCCGCTGACCGCAAACCCCTTGCCGTATCGGCTCGCGTCCTGTTCGGGGTCCTCCACGCGCTCGGGTTCGATCTGCCTGGCGGCGAACATGGCGGCCAGCTCCTCGAAAGTGATGACGTAATCGGCACTGTCCTTTACCTTGACGATCTCCTGCTTTTTCGCAATGCAGGGGCCGATGAACACCACCTTGGAGCCCGGATGGTTCAGGCGGATGTAGCGCGCCGTTGCCGTCATCGGGGATACCGTGCGGGACACATAGGGCAGCAGGCGCGGGAAATGCTTTTCGATCATGGTCACAAAGGCGGGGCAGCAGGAGGTGGTGAGTTTGGAGCCGTTCTCCACCGCCCGTTTGAGGTCCTGCGCCTCGTGCCGGGCCACCGCATCGGCGCCGAGGGCGACCTCGTAAACGCCGTCGAAGCCGAGGTTGCGCAGCGCCTGCTTGAGGCTGCCGACAGAGGCCTCTCCGAACTGCCCTTCGATGGCGGGCGCAAAGATGGCGAAGACCTCCTTATTTCCCTTGAGCGCCCCGATGACGTCGACCACCGAGGAGGTGTCCGAAATGGCGCCGAAGGGGCAATCGGCCGTGCATGCACCGCAGCCGATGCAGCGGTCGTACTTGATGACCGCCTGCTTGTTTGCATCCATAGCGATGGCGTCCACAGGGCAGGAACGCAGACAGGGGCGCATGGTGTCCGAAATAGCATTGTAAGGGCAGGCGGCGGCGCAGCGGCCGCATTCCTTGCATTTGGTCTGGTCGATGTACGCCCCCCTGCCGGTGACCGAGATCGCCCCAAAGGGGCAGGCGGCCACGCATTTTTTTGCCATGCACCGCTGGCAGTTGGCCGTGACGGTGAAGCGGTTGATGGGACAGCCCTCGCACGCGGCGGGCAGAACAGTCACCAGTCCGGCGTTTTCCTGTGCCGGCGGCTTCTTGCCGAGCGCGACCGAAACGCGCTCGCGGATGATCTCCCGCTCTTTATAAACACAGCAGCGAAACTTCGCCACATTGCCGGGGATGATTTCATAGGGGATGGAATCGAGGTGCTCCTCGAGCGTGCCCTCAAACGCGAGCTCGCACACCCGCTTGAGCACTTCATATTTCATTTGCTTTGCGTCGTTGTCGTACTGCACAGCCCCACTTCCTTTCTTCCTTCTGTGTGCTGAAAACACTTTCTCACTGTACGGTCATCTGCAAAACCCAAGCAAATTTTCTGCAGGGGCGCACAGCATGCGCCTGTTTGATCCGCGCGTTTGCGGCAAGGCGGGCGGACGATGTTCCCCCCGGCGGTTGCCGGTCCGCGCCGGAATCAATAATAAAACTTTTCCACGCGCCGTCCCAGCCGCTCCATGAGCTCGCACAGCTCGTCGATCAGCTTGAGCTTGATGCTCAGGTCGGCCGGCAGGCCGGGGTTCTGGTGGGCGGGGTTGATGGCCGTACCGATGAAGACCCGCAGGCTGGTGCATTCCTCCAGAAATAGCTTGGCGATCTGGGCCGCGCCGTTTTCCTCGTCCAGCTTTTTGAAATAGTAGGAATCGGCCTCGTGACCCAGGTATTCCTTCAGGATTTCCACCGTGCGGCTCAGCGTCAGGACGCCCTCGGTCACGAGATCGATGCCCTCGATGGTCGCGGTCGGCGGGATGAGGGGATCGATGTAATTGAGCGAGGTCTCAATTTTCCGGTTGAGCACCCGGGCGACGATGTTGGCGCTCGTGCCGCCGCACACCACCCGCTTGCCGGGCGAGGTCATGAAGTCGTGGATCATTCGATTGTCGTCCGCCTTGTCCTTGGGCGGGCCGGAAAGCAGGTTGACCACGCACTTGGGCGCGATGCGCGCCACAAGCACGGTGGAATCGTCCCCCGGCTTATCCATGTAGAGTTCGTTGACCGCCTGTGAGAGGGAAACCGCCAGGCGCGGGGCCGAACGTTCCTTTTTGGCGGTCTTGCACATCCAGGCGGCGACGTTGTCCCACGTCCAGCCGAAATTCAGCGAGCTGCCCACGCCGGCGTAGATCACGCCGTCGCTGATCAGGCAGAGCACATCCCCCGGCACGACCGAAAAACGGGATTCGCACACCGTCTTGCCGGCGTACTCCTTGTATTCGGAGGAAAGCTCGATCAGCTCGCCGTCCCGGATGAAGATACAGGAGGGATTGTCAAACTCGACGAGGTAGGCCTCGCCGTTGTCAAACACCTGGAGGATGCTGAAGGTGGCGTAAGCCAGTTTGCGCACGCTGCAGATGGGCAGGGTGCTGACGATGGTCTCCACGCACTGCTCCACCGTGGCGCCCTCTTCGAGCATGGTGGAGATGATGGTGCTGGTCAGGGTGGAAAGGATGTTGGCCTTGACCCCGCTGCCGAGGCCGTCGGCCAAAACGCAGATCACGGAATCGCTTGTGCGGGTGATGCGGACCTTGTCCCCGCACAGCTCTTCGCCGAATTTATTCAGACTGCGGTAAGCCGTATCGACATGCATTTTCATCGTTCATCACCATCAAAAACGATCATATTTTTCAGCTTGGTCAGGGTCACCTTGGTCTCGGCCGTGGTCTCGCCCAGGAGACTGGCAATCTGCTGTGCGGCGATCATCTGCTTGTCGATGACCTTCTGGGCCATCTCCATCGTATCCACGCGCATCTTGTAGCGGCTCTCTTCCTTGGCCTCTTCGTCGGTGATGTCCTTGAAGATGCCCATCGCGATGTTCTCCTGCGCGATGTAGATGATGCTCTGCTCGGTCGTGATGTTGTATTCCTTATAATGGACCTTCTTGTTGGAGATCGACTGCTTCGATTCAAAAACATACTGGAAGTCGGACACATCAATCAGCTCATACAGGCTCTTCTGCAGCGCCTCATGCCGGCTGACGCCGAAACATTTTTCGGCGGCCGAATTGAATTCGATGATGTTCAGGTCGCTGTCCACAATCAGGGTGATGTTGGGCGTCTCCGAAAGCACATAGTTGGAGAGCGACTCGGCGCGTTCCTTCATGTAGGGCACGCACATGGTCAACTCCGCCCGGTTCTGGTAAACGGCGATGGCCTTGTCGCGGCAGGAGGGGTAGCCGCACGAGCCGCAGTTGAGTTCCTGTTCGGGGGTATCCTTGCCGATCTTTCTAAGGATGGCGCGGATTTCCTCCTCGGAGGGCATCAGGTTGTGGGGGGAACGGTCAAAGAATTTCATGGAGAGGGGCAGTCCCTCGGACAGGACGGGATAGACGTCGCAGTCGCTCTTGGCGTACTGCTCCACCTTAAGACGGGAGGAAAAGCGGGAATAGACGTCCTTGGCCTTGACCGGTCCGTTGACGCAGCTGCCTTTGCAGGCGTTGACCTCCACAAAGCAGCGGTCGATCTCCCCGCGGCTGATGGCTTCAAAGAGCTCCTTGCACTCCTCCACGCCGTCCACGCTCAGCAGGCGGTAATTGTCCACATCCCCGCGGGCGCGCAGGGAGGCGAGGATGCCGTCGGTCACCGGGTACATGCGCAGAATCTTGGAGCTCGCGTTGAGGAAGCTCCCCTCCTCGCATTCCGCCGGGTCTATGCGCTCCTCGCGGAACCAGAAGAGCAGGTCGTCGAAGGTCAGCACGGCGTCGACCTCTGTGTCGTGCCGGATGTCGTCCGCCTCGGCGATTTTGGAGATACACGGTCCGGCGAAAACCACGCGGATGTTCTTGCCCAGGTTCTGCTTGAGCAGCCTGGCGTGGGCGATCATCGGCGAGACGACCGGCGCGAGGCAGTCGACCACATCGGGATAATAGAGTTCGGCGAGGCGGTTGATGGAGGGGCAGCAGGTGGTGATGATGTTGCGCATGCTCCCCTCTTTGATGAGCTTATAGTAGGCGTCGGTCACATAGGCCGCGCCCTCGGATGTCTCCGATACGGCGGCAAAGCCCAGCTTCTTCATGGCCGCGGCCAGCTGGCCGGGCGTGCAGTAGTCAAAGGAACCGGCATAGGAGGGCGCGAGGGAAACGACCACCTTGTCCCCCGCCTTGAGAAAGCCTCTTACCTTATGTAGATCGCTCGAAAGGGTCTTGGCGTTCTGCGGGCATTCGGCCAGACAATGGCCGCAGAGGATGCAGACGTTGTCGATGATTTTCGCCTGCCCGCTCTCAAACTGGATGGACTTGACCGGGCACACCTTCAGGCATTTGTAGCAGTTCTTACAGTTGGCTTTTTTCAGTCCGATGATGCTCATTTTGCAAGCCTCCCCAGAATTTCCTTTTGAAAGAACGCCTCGGTTTCACCGGGCGTAACGGCAAAACGCTCGTCGTCCACAGCCACGCACACGCCTCCTGTGCACTGGCCCATGCAGAAGGACCCCTTGAGGGACACCTTGTCGCCAAGCCCATGCATGGCGATCAGCCGTTCCAGAATCTGGACCACGTCTCTCGATCCTCGCAAATGGCACGAACTCCCGATGCAAACGACCACTTCCATCACTGATCTACCCCTTTTGATGATATGATACCGTTATGTTAATTTTTTAACATTTCTTCTTTCTGATTATAGCACGCTTCCCTATTCCCTGCAAGTGCTCCTGCAAGAAAAGATGCAGAAGTGCAAGGAATCTCCCTTTTTCCCAATTTCCGCACGGGATATCTCATGAAAATAACAGCCATACAGCCGCATTTTCTTTGAAACACCCGGAGAAGTCATGCTTTCGGTCCGCCTGGCATAATCTGTGCGGCTGCCCCCGCTTTTGCGCCATATCCTTGTGAGGAAAAACAGACGCTCATCCTCACAAGAATATTATAACATGTAACCCGCGAAGAAGAAAGCGCACAATATCATCCAAATCGGCCGCTAAACCGCGCCGGTCGGCGTTCTGCTCTTATTTTGGGGTCCTTTTCCAATCACCGGCGACAGCCGGCAGACGCCCCTCGCCTGGAAAAAAGGAACCGGACTGCGCCGGTTCCTCTCCTTACCAAGTTTGTTTATTCCTCCACGCCTACCCAGTCCACAATCAGATTGCACAAAGCGCGGATATGATTGAGATACTCCTCGATGGAGAGCTGTTCATTCTCTCTGTGCGCATCCTCCAGACGACCGGGACCGAAGAGGATGACGGGCATCTGCGCCAGCCTGGAAAAATGAATGCCGTCGCATTCAGCCGGATAGCCGGAAATTTCCGCCCGACCGAGGGAAGCCTCCACCGAACGCGCCGCCTCCTGCACGAACGCGCTGGACACGTCGGTCTGAAAGGCGGACAGTTCCTGGTACCAGCGGACGGAGACCGGATGATGCCGGAGCCATTCATCCTCTTCGCAGGCCTGGAGCAGGGCCATCTGCACATCCCGTTTGACAGCTTCGCGGTCGAGCGGCAGCGCTTCTCCGTTTTCATCGTATTCACAGGGAAGATACTCCACATCGAACTTCACGCTGCAGGTCCCGGGCACAACCGACGCATGGATTCCGCCGGAAATCTGACCGACGTTGATGGTCGGGCTGTGCAGCAGCGGATGCTTTTTGGTGTTCTTCCACTGCTCCTCCAGACGGTGAAGCGCCCCGATCAGATAATAGGCTTTTTCAATGGCGCTGACGCCCTGGTCCTTGACCGCCGCATGAACCGAATGGCCAAAGACCGTGAAATCGGCCGAGAAGGAACCGTGATTGGCCGCATGGATGGCCAGTCCCGTCCCCTTTGTGATGACGGCGGCGTCGGCGCGGTAGCCCTTTTGCAGGCAGGCCAGAGTGCCGTTTCCCCCGCCTTTTTCATCCACGACCGACATAAGGATCACATCCCCCTTGAGCCGGACGCCGGTCAGGCGAAGCGCCTCAAGCGCCAGGATGGCGGAAGCGAGGCCTCCCTTCATATCGGCCGTGCCGCGCCCGATGAGGAAGCCGTCCCGCTCAACGCACTGAAAGGGATTGCTCCTCCACAGCTCGGAGCTTCCCGGGTCGGTGATATCAGCATGGCCGTTCACAACAAGGGACCTTCCTCCCCCCTTACCAAGAAACACGGCGACGACATTCGGCCGGTTCTTGTAGCGGTGGTTGGGATGAAAGCCGGGAAGGTCCTTGATGGCTTCATTGTCCGGCTCAAAGACATCCACACGGTTGGCGCCTATGCTCATGAGCTTTTCCGCCACAAATTTCTGAAGTCCCTCTTCCCGCCCGCGGCGGCCGGAATCCAGGGTGCGGCTGTCAAAAAATATCATCTTTTTCAAAAAGTTGATCAGGTAGGAACGCTTTTCTTCCATATAGTTTTGGATTTCCTGCTTAACTGTCTCGTACATAAAGGTCCCCCTTATTGTACCGCCGTTTACAAGCTCCGTAAAACGCAAAGCATCGGCGGCAGCGTTTCCTGGTTGAATCATCGTCCAACGATCCCCTGTATTGTCCGGCGGCGCTTTCTCCGCTGAAAAATCTAATGATGACAATACAAATGGGCGTCTCCAGACGCCTGCCGCATACAGCTGTCAGCCGGAAATGCTTCCCTCAAGCGTCCCGGCCCTAATCGCACTCCACACCTTTTCCACAACACAGCGGCCGGGCAAGCCTCCTTGCCGTTCCACCGCCTTCTTCCGTATATTGCGGACAAATAAAGCTAATATTTCTTCCCATTTGGCATCCTGCCGTCCAGACGGCGTCCGACTGTGAATTCATCGGGCTTGATCAACACTCCGGACCGCTCTCCTTCACTTGCCGGCGCAAGTTTCCGTTCCCCACAGAGCGGGAGCAATCTCCGCCCACAGGATGCAGAAGCCATTCTCATTCACGGATCGCCAGCCGCTCACCGCCTTTCTCCATCGGTCACAGTCCTTCGCCCGCTTTGTCGCCGCATGTACAGCGGACAATCCACAACTCAAATTCCTTCTTATGAACAAACCTGCATGTTCGGCCAACCGAAGCAATCTGAATTGTTTTGACGAAGGTCTACTTATTTTATTATTATCGGTCATTTTATGGACAATGTCAACAAAAATCCACATTTCGAGACTGATTTCCACAGACCTATACAAGATTGAAATCTCAATTTGGGCAATTTCACAATGGTATCAAAGGCCGCTCACCGGCGCTGTATATTTTTCCTTGGATCGCACAACTTAAAGAGGGTGTCTGCGCCGGTCGCCTGTTTTGTCAAACAGCTTTTTCAATCCGCAAATGGAACCCGGATGGACCCGAGGATAGCCGAAGCCGGCGGCGCATCCGTTCTTTCAAACACTTCTTGGCCGCTTTTTGTTGGTACTGTCTTTTCTTTGGGAAACAAAAAATACCGCCGTGGATAGGAATCCACGACGGTATGGAGCTGAAGATGGGACTCGAACCCACGACCTGTTGATTACGAATCAACTGCTCTACCAGCTGAGCCACTTCAGCAAAAACAGCCCGTTTCAGATAAGCCTCTTAAGCGGACCATCATAGTATACAAAATTATCTCAGGTTCGTCAAGGGGCTTGGCCGGAAAAGTATGGATTTTTCTTTTTTTCGTGAACAGATATCACATTTGCGTGGCTGTCCATTTTTGTTGCAGTATAATTAGTATATCCAAATATGATATAATAGTTTTGTGCAATTCATCGTAAAAGTTGGTGTTGAATTTGCTTTCCAAAAGACTGAAAAAACTTCGTGAGAATTGTGGCTACACACAGCAGCAAATTGCAGAGGCACTTTCGATTGATCGTTCCACCTACGCCTATTATGAAATAGGAAAAACCACGCCGGACATCAATACCATCATCAAGCTTGCGAAAATTTTTCACATCTCCTACAACGAGCTTCTGGACGATGAGGACTTCCCCTCCCCAGTGCATGATTTTGACAATCTGGAGGACTTGGAAGACTTCAATCTTTCCATCCGATACGGCCGCAAAAATTTCGGCTATGTATATGAGCTCACCAAGCAGGAAAAACAGCTGATTATCTATTACCGGCTGTTTTCGCCCGAAGCGCAGGAACACATTCTCAATCTCTTATATACGCAGCTCGACGAAAAATCCAAGCGGAAAAACCCTCCAAACGACGAATAGATCTCTGCTGAAATGCCCCGACGGATTCGCGCCGTCGGGGCATCTCTCATGTTCATATACACACTATGGACGCGGATGTTCCGAAGGGGACACCGGTTCCTCCGAAGAGGAGGAATCTCCCGCACTTTCCGAAGAAGCCGTGGAGGAATTCTCAGGAACAGAGGAGGAAGGCTCGGACTCCGGCTCAGAGGAAGGCGCGCTGCTCTCAGGAGCGCTAGACGCCTCTGGCGTACTGGAGACCTCCGGAACACTGGACTCTTCCGGCGCGCTGGAGACCTCCGGCGCACTGGAGACTTCCGGCGGTTCGTAGCCGGGATGGGTACCGTCACAGATGCCGGGCATATGGTTGGGGTCGTAATAGCCGGTGGCTTTTTCGGTGCAGCACTCCGGATTGAACAGCAGCCCCGACTGCGTGCAGTACTCTCTCGTCACAACCGAGGGGTCGAGTTCAAAGGTCATCTGGGATTTGTCCGCCAGATAATTCACCATAACCTGCCGCCACACACGCCCGCAGGCGCCCGTATTGGTAATGCGCCGCGGATTTTCATAACCCACCCAGCAGGCGCCCATACCGTAGGGCGTACCGCCGATGAAGTAGGCGTCCTTGTAGTCGGACGTCGTACCGGTCTTAGCGATCATATCCCAGCCGGGGATATTGACATAGTAGCCGGTACCGGCCGGATTTGCGGCCACCTGCTTGAGCAGGCGGTTCATGATGGTGGCCGTCCTTGAGCTGACGGCCTGAACGGGGGCCTTATCCCGATTGTCCAGGATGACGTTGTTGTCGTGGTCGAGGACATAGTAATAGGAGTAAGGTTCGTAGTATTTGCCGCCGTTGCCGAAAATCTGGTAAGAAGCGGCCATCTCTCGCACGGTTACGCCGCGGCTCATACCGCCCAGGATCATGGCGGAGGCCGTCACGTCATCCTTGGCGCTCAGACTGGTGAAGCCGAGCTTTTCGGTCACAAAATTGAAGCTGTTTTGGACGCCGAGCATATTATAGCCAATGTGGGCCGCAGGCGCGTTGGCGGAAACCATAAGCGCCCACTGCACCGTGACCGGATGATCCTGATAGACGCCCGTAAAGTTGACCGGCCACTCTTCCAGCTCATTGTCGGCATCGATGTCGATGCGCAAGGGCGTATCCTCAACCGTAGAGGAATAATTGATATAACCGTACTCGATGGCGGGGGCGTACACGGCGATCGGCTTGAAGGTGGAACCGGGCTGGCGCTTGGCCATAGTGGAGTTGCTGAACAGCCAGTTTCCTTCCCGCTCCTCGCGTCCGCCGACGGAGGCGAGCACACGTCCGTTGTAGTCCACCATGATGTAGCCGACGTCAAGCGCCGGGTCGTTGGCCGGCATCACCTCGGCGACCGCCTGCTCGGCGATGGCCTGAAGATTCCGGTCGACCGCGCTGTAAATTTTAAAGCCACCGTTGTACAGCAGGTTGCGTGCGGCTGTCTCGCCCAGATTGCGGGTTTCCATCAAATCGGCGAGCACCTCGTTGAGCACGTCGTCGGTGTACCAGTCGTGGATTGGAATGTTATCCTTGATCTCGGTCTCGCCGGTGTAACCGACAAAGACCATGTGTTCCGACTCCTCCATCGCCTCATCATATTCCGCCTGGCTGATTTTGCCCTGCTCCAGCATCGCGCCCAGTACGATCTGCTGGCGCCTTTTGTTGTTTTCCGGATAAATGAGGGGCGTATAGGCGGCCGGATTCTGCGTAATGCCGGCGATGGCGGCGCATTCGGCCAGGGTACATTCGGAAATATCCTTGTCAAAATAAAGGTTTGCCGCAGCCTGAACCCCGTTACAGCCGCTGCCGAAGTTGACCACGTTGAGGTAGGCCTCCAGAATTTCGCTCTTGGAATATTCTTTTTCCAAATTGAGCGCGCGGAAGATTTCCTTGATCTTTCGCGTCAGGCTGACCTCTTTGTCGTTGGTCAGATTCTTGATCAGCTGCTGGGTAATGGTGGAGCCGCCGTAGCTGGATTCCCCGGAAAAGAGATTGAGCACGGCGCCCATGGTCCGGCGCCAGTCGACGCCGTTGTGTTCTTCAAACCGCTTGTCCTCGATGGCGATCATCGCATCCTTCATGTATTGGGGAATCTCATCGAATTCCACCATAACGCGGTTCTCCGAGCTGTGCAGACGCTCGTATTCGACCCAATTGCCGTTTCCGTCGTCCACATATACGAAACTGGTCAGATTCAACTTGAGGGCTCTCAGATCGTAGTCCACCGTTTCATCGGCAAAACCGGCAATAAACACCAGCATGGACACACCGATAATACAGCCGGTCACCACGCACACCATAAAGACCGTCAGCAAGGTCTTCGTGAGAACCGCGAGCACCCTTTTTGTGACGGTTGCCGCAGTTGCTCCGGCCGCTGAACCGTTATTTTGTCTGTTCGGATCCGGCGAGCCGGCGTAGCGATTGATATCAGTTTGTTTCATTCCAATTTCGCCTCCTTTGCATTTTGTTAGATTCCTCGCGGAGCGCCCCTGTTGCCCAAATCAACCTGGAACAGGCGGCAATTCCCGCAGTGAATGAACCGTTGTTTTCTCTGCCTAATTTCTGTGTCGCCATAAGATTCAAAGAGGACATTATTTTATTATACCACAAATTTCCCTGATTTGAACAGTATGGAAGAAGTTCATTGCGTATTTCCCATTTTTACCCATAAAAAGAAGTTTTTGCGTATATTTGGGCGGCGCAGTCGGATACTAAGCATTGAGGTGATACTTGATGCGTAAAATGATCATTGGAACCGGCTGTTTTGTTGTATTGGCTCTGCTGATTTCCTTTGTAATACTCCCTTCGGTTTCCCGCGCCGCCGGGCCGGAGCTACCTTTGTCCAACAGCGAAACGGTCGAATCCGTCTCTTCCCTGCCGGCCTCGCAGGCGCCGGTAAGCTCGTCCCCCAGCCTGGTTTACATTGTAAAAAGCCATGAAGGAAACATCGCCGTCTTTGAAGAGGGGTCTCAGCAACCCTTTCGCATCTGCAATGTGTCGGTATCTATCCTGCCCAAGGAAGACCAGCAGCTATTAAAGGAAGGGATCAAAGCGTACAGCCAGGCCGAACTGACTCAAATCCTGGAGGATTATTGCAGCTGACGCCGCCAAGATCCGGCCGCAGGTAAGTTATTATAGCATATCAACTACAAATCGTCCAGTGCTGCCC
>CABSLJ010000073.1 GCA_902478455.1 uncultured Oscillospiraceae bacterium
TGATCAGGCCGGTGGGAAAATAAAAATCAAGAAAGGAAAGTTGTCATGAAAAAGGTTTTGGGAGAATTCAAGCAGTTTGCTCTCAAGGGAAATGTGATGGACCTGGCTGTCGGCGTGATCATCGGCGCCGCCTTTCAGGCAATCGTCAATTCGCTGGTCAACGATCTCATTTCCCCCATCATCGGCCTGTTTGCCAATACCGATTTCAGCGCTCTGGTGTTCATGATCGGCGATGTGGAAATCCGTTACGGCGCGTTTATCACCGCCGTTATCAACTTTGTGATCATGGCGCTGGTCATCTTCCTGTTCGTAAAGGCACTCAATCGCCTGACCTCGCTCGGCAAAAAGAAGGAGGAGGAAGCGCCCGCCCCCGTCACCACCAAGAAATGCCCCTATTGCTGCACCGAAATCAGCATCGAAGCGGTACGCTGCCCGCACTGTACCTCCGTGCTCGCCGCAGAGCAGGAATAGGACCGCAGCTTTGCATCCATAATAAAGGAATCAAGGGAGGTCTCAGCCATGGAAATCAAAACGAGGGAATTTACCTTTGACGCGTCCGAGGGACACGGCAAAATTTTTGTCCGCCTGTTTGAACCGGAAAAGAGGGAGGCGGCGCGGGCCGTGGTGCAGATCGCCCACGGAATGGCCGAACACAGCCTGCGCTACCGCGATTTTGCCCGCTATCTTGCACAGCAGGGCTTTGTTGTGAGCGTGCACGACCACATGGGACACGGCAAGTCGGTCTCTCAGGGGGACGCCTACGGCTATTTCGGCGAAAATGGCTACCAAACCCTGGTCAACGACATGCACCGCCTGCATGATCTTTTGGTGAAGGAGTACGCGCCGCTTCCCTATGTCATGATGGGACACAGCATGGGCTCCTTTTTGACAAGGAGTTATCTCTCCCGCTTTGGCGCGGACATCACCGCCGCCGTCATCTGCGGCACAAGCGCCGGCCAGAGTCCGCTCATGATGGCCGCCGGCCGGCGGATTGCCGAACGGATTGTGCGCCGCAAGGGCGCGAAATCGCAGAGTCCCCTGTTGCAAAATCTCACCACCGGTTCCTTTAACAAGCGATTTGAGCCGGGACGGACGGAAAACGACTGGCTGACCCGGGACGAAGCGATTGTGGACGCCTATTGCGGCGATCCGCTGTGCGGCTTTCCCTTTACGGCGTCCGGCTACCGCGATTTGATCTGCCTGCTGTCCGACGTCAATCAAAAGGAGTGGTACGCCGCCGTTCCGGACATTCCGCTGCTTCTGATCGCGGGTGAGGATGATCCGGTCGGAGATTTCGGCAAGGGCGTGCGCAGGGTGGCCGAAGGACTGGAGGCTTCCGGACATCACAAGGTCAGTCTGATTCTTTACCCCGAGTACCGCCATGAAATCCTCAACGAGCTGGGAAAGGAAAAGGTCTACGGGGATATCAAGGACTTCCTGGAGGAGCATGCCGTCCCCTGCAAGCCGGAATAAACCGCAGGCGCCTTTCTTTTTGCCGCCTGCAAACGGAAGGCGGGAAGCGGAGAGGGGACGCCTGAATCAAATGGCGCTGCCTGGCGCTGCCCGCGCTTCGGTCAGCAGCCGAAAACGGGGGAAATTCCGAGGCAACGAACTGTTTTTATGCACGGCTTTGAGGGGAGGACGCCTGTGGCTTTGCTCTTGACCATCCTAACGATTCTTTCAATCATAGCAATCCTGTATTTTGAGCGGAAGAACTATGAAAGCGCCGCCGGCTGGGTGATGATCGTTGCGGCTCTGCCAGGCTTGGGCCTACTGCTCTACCTCATCTTTGGGGACACCATGCGCTACAAGCTCAACCGGCTTTTTACCAGCCGCCGTCTGGAAAAGCGGTACGGTTTTTCGCAGAAGCTGATGCTTCTTTCCCGCACCGACCGCCTCAATACCAGCCGGGACTATGACGATATGATCACCTTCAATTTCCGCTACAACCGCAGCGTGCTCAGCTTCGGCAACGACGCGCAGATTTTTACCGGCGGAGAGGAGAAGTTTGCCGCCCTGTTTGAGGATATCCGCAATGCGCGCTACAGCGTCAATGTGCTCTATTACGGCTTTCATCAGGACGCGGTGGGGAGGAGCCTCGTCAATCTTCTGACCGAAAAGGCCGGAGCGGGCGTCAAGGTCAATCTGATGTTTGACGGCGTCGGCAGCTTTTTTACCCCCAACCGTTTTTTCCGTGAACTGACCGAGGCGGGCGGGAGACTGTGCCGCTGCCGGCCCGGACTGTTTGACATCAACTTCCGCAACCACCGCAAGATTGTCACCATCGACGGACGGATCGCCTACACCGGCGGCATGAACGTGGGGGACAAATACATCGGCCGTCATCGCGTCAAGTCCCCTTGGCGGGACACCCAGGTCCGCATCACCGGCCCGGCCGTCTCCCAGCTTCAGGCGGTCTTTTTTGAGGATTGGATGTGCCAGAACCGGCCCAAAAAGCTGGAAGGCCTCTATAATGAGCTGTCCCTCTACTTTCCCAAGGAAGAGCACCCGGGAGATTATGCGGTGCAGATTGTGCACGGCGGACCGGAATCGGATAAGGAATCGATCAAGATGTCCTATCTGAAGATGATCACCAGCGCGAGAAAACAGCTTTTGATTCAGAGTCCCTACGTCATTCCGGACAGCTCCATTCTCGACGCGCTCCGTCTTTCCGCCGCCTCGGGCGTCGACGTCAGAATCATGATTCCGGCTGTTTCCGGCAGCTTTTTTCTAAAGTACGCCACCGATTATTATCTCGATAAGCTTCTGGATGCGGGGATCAGCGTCTACCGCTACCACGGCTATGTCCACGCCAAGACCATGGTGTGCGACGGCGAGATCGCCTGTATCGGCTCGGCCAATCTGGATATGAGAAGCTTTCGGTACGACGATGAGATCTGCGCCTATTTTTACGACGCCGATTTTGCCCAGGAGAATGTGGACGTTTTTGAGGAGGATTTGCGCGCCTGCGACCAAATGCGCTATGAGGAGTTCAAACGCAGAGGCGTTTGGCGGAAGTTTTTAGAGGGCGTTATGCATATCTTTGCGCCTCTGATGTGACGGAAGCAGAAAGTTATATACATAGAAATGCGGAGGTGAACAAGGTTCGCCTCCGCTGTTTTCTTTGAGGATGTCGGCCCTTCGGGCGGCGTCCTTTTTTTGTTTGACCAACAGGGTCAGTTTCTTTCCCGCCGGAGCATTCGGAAGACCTCGGAAAGCTTGGGCGGCTTGCCGTACAGCAGCACGCCGATCCGGTAAATGGCCGCCGAGAGATATCCCACCGCAATCGTGGTGAGAACCAGAATTGCGACCGACAGGGCGATTTCCCATCCGGCCACCGTTCCCATCGCAATCCGAATGAACATGGCCATGGGGGAGGTGAAGGGAATAAAAGAGCAGACGGTTATAAGCGGGGTATCCACCGAACCGCTGGCCATGGAGTACATGACCACAAAGAAGGCGATGATGAACAGAAAGGTCACAGGCATGACCAGAGTGTTGACGTCCTCCGAGCGATTGGCGAGCGAACCCAACGCGCCGTACAGGAAGGCGTAAAGGAAGAAGCCGAGGATAAAGAACAACAGGGTATAAAGCAGAATGGAAAGCGGCATGTCGAACATGGAGCTGATGATCTCGTTCCCGGCCCAGTAACTGCGGTTGAGATTGAAGAAGACAAAGCCCGAGCCGAGCAGCAGCGCCATCTGGAGGAGTCCCGCCGACCCAGCGCCGAGCACCTTGCCGAACATCAGCTTGGTCGGCTTGGCCGAAGTGATGAGCAGCTCCATCGCGCGGGAACTCTTTTCTGAAGCCACGCTGGTCGCCACCAGCTGACCGTAAAGCACGATGGCCATATACAGCAGGAACATGAGGATGTAGGTGTAGAAGAAGCTTTCCATCTGGTTTTTGCCCGTCTGGACGACCTCGTTTTTCACCACGGCGTTCAGCACGCTTTGCGCCTCCTCGGCCGGCATGCCGGCCGACTGCATGGCGTCGAAACGGTACTTGGCGAGCAGCAGCTCGTTGAGATAGACGGTGGTGGTATCGTACATATTGAGATTGTTGACGATATAGCTGTACTCGAGCGGGCCGCGCAGTACGACCGCTCCGGCAAATTGTCCCTCCTTGACCGCCTCCTTGAGGGCATCCTCGTCGCCGTCGAACAGGGAGAAGGCAAAGTCGGAGGAGCCGGCGTTAAAGTAGGAAAGAGTCCCCTCCGGATCGCCGCCTGAAAGGTCTATCAGCGCCAGAGAGGGTTTAACCGTTTCAGCTTCGCCGCCGTCCGAGCCGAAGACTTCCGCAAGGCGCGGAAAGCTCAGCATGACGCCGATGACGACGATGAACACCACCGTGAGGACAAGAAAAACCTTGTTGCGCAGGTAGTTCATCAATTCGAATTTGAAGATGCTGCTAAACTGTTTCATTCAGATCGCCCCCTCCGTATATTGGACAAAGATATCGCCGAGCGACGGCTCGTAAACGCGGAACTCGTCGATGTCGAAGCTCTGGGCGGAAAGGGCGGTAAGCAGCTTTGCTTTCTGCTCGGGCGCTTTGAGCAGGATGTCCACCGAACTGCCCTGCGCAGCGGCGGAGGAGACGAAATCTCCGCACCGTTCGTTCAGATAAGCGGCGATCTGCGGCGCGCTGGCGCTTTCCAGCAGCAGGCGGTTGCGGTCAAAGCTGCGCTTGATCTCCCGGATATTGCCCGAGAGCACAATTTCGCCCTGATTGAGAATGGCGATATCGTCGCAGAACTCCTCGATGTAGTTCATCTGATGGCTGGAGAAAAGCACGATTTTTCCCCGGGCAATCCGCTCCTTTACAATATCCTTGAGCATCATGGCGTTGACCGGGTCCAGACCGGAGAAGGGTTCATCCAGAATGATGATGTCGGGATCGGTCAGTAAGGTGCAGATGAGCTGGATTTTCTGCTGGTTGCCCTTGGAGAGGGTATCCAGCTTTTTGTTTGCATATTCGCTCATTTCCAAACGGTCGAGGAGCGCCCTGGCGGATTTTTTCGCCTCCGCCGTCTTCATGCCGCGCAGCACGCCGAAGTAGACGAGCTGCTCGAGGATGATCTTTTTTGGATAGAGCCCGCGTTCCTCCGGAAGGTAGCCGATGCGGACCCTGGCGGCGTCCAGCGGCTGACCGTCGAGCAGGACGCGGCCGCTGTCGGCGGGGAAAACCTGCATGACGATCCGGATGGTTGTCGTCTTGCCCGCGCCGTTGCGGCCGAGCAGTCCCAGCGCCTGACCCCCGGCACAGGATAGGGAAATTCCCTTTAGGACCTGCTTCTCGCCGAAGCTTTTGGTTATATTTCTGATTTCCAGAAGCATATGCTGAATCACTCCCTGTTTTCGCATTCCATTTTTGCCGGATGGGACGGGCCCTTTTAAACCAGGCGGCCCCATGGTACTCCCAACCGGACGGAAAGACGGATTGCGGCATTGGATATGCGCCTGTTCTATTATCCGTTGTCCCGGGAAGGTTGTCAAGGCGGTTTCTGAAAAACAACGGCTGCTGCGCGGCGTCTGATACCCAGAGCGCGTTGTCTTTATCTTTTCCGCTTTGGTTCTAACGGCCGAAAGTGATCCATATCTATTAGAGAAAAGGAGTGGACAAGTATGAAGGACGAAAAATTAATCGAACGCTTCCAGAACGCACTGACCGGACTGTGCCCGCGGATTTCCGAGCCGCTCCGGCGGCTGCCCGAACCGATTCAAAGAGAAGCGCAGGAAATTCGCCTGCGGGTGGGAAAACCGGTGACCGTCTGCTGCCGGACAGGCACCTATTTCCTGCGGGAGGACGGTTCTCCCTTTCCGCTGCCGCAGGGACCGCTTTTTTTGGCGCGGAAGGCCGATTTGGAGGAAAGCTTCCGTACCATTTGCTGCTATTCGGTTTACAGCCACCAGAATGAGATCAGAAACGGCTACATCACCCTGCGGGGCGGCCACCGCGCCGGCATCTGCGGCACGGCGGTATACACAGGCGGGGCGCTTTCCGGACTGCGGGACGTCTCCTCCATCAACCTCCGCATCGCCCGTCAGATCGACGGCGCGGCCGACGGTCTCTTTGAAGCCCTCGGCGGCGCGCCCGCGCAGGGGGTGCTGCTGGTCGGACCTCCCGCCTGCGGCAAAACCACCCTGCTGCGGGACATGGCGCGCCGGCTTTCAGTCGGCACGCTGGGCGCTTTTTACAAGGTGGCGGTGGTCGATGAGAGAAGCGAGCTCGGCGGCACCTATGCCGGAATCAGCCAGAACGACCTCGGCTACTGCGACGTACTCGACGGCTACCCCAAAGGAGAAGGAATTCTACAGGCGGTGCGCTGCCTTTCGCCCGATTACATCATCTGCGACGAGGTTGGCTCCATGGAGGACATTCGCTCCATCTCGGAGGGGCTCAATGCCGGCGTGCGTATGATTGCGAGCATCCATGCGGGTAGTCTCGGAGAGCTTTTGCAGAGAAGTCAGGCCAAGCGCCTGCTGGAGACGGGGGCCTTCCAAAAGGTGGCGCTGCTCGGGGACCGGCGGTCCCCCGGGAGCGTACAGGGAATTTATAAGGTGGGTGAGCTCAATGCTGAAATGGATCGGCTCGGTATTGCTTATCGCTGCGGCGACCGGCGTGGGGATTGTGGAGTCGCTTAAGCTGAGCGCCCGCGTGCGGTATCTGGAGCAATACATCGGCTTTATTTCCACGGTAGAGACCGAAATCCGCTACTGCGCCCCGTCACTTGCCCAGATTTTGCAGCGGCACCGGGGAGACAGCGCCTTTTGCGCCTGCTTTGAGGACTGCGCCGCAGAGGGGGAGGAGACGCCCTTCCCCGAGCGTTGGGAGCAATCGGTACGGAGAATTCCCGCCTCCTCGGGTCTGACCGGGGAGGACCTGCGGCTGATCGCCGATTTCGGCAAGGGGCTCGGCGCGAGCGACATCGAGGGCCAGCTTTCCCACTGCCGTCTGGGGACCGAACTGGCCGCGACCCGGCTTGACCGGGCGCGGGAGGAAAAGCAGAAAAAGAGCCGGCTTTACATCATGCTGGGGCTTTGTTCCGGAATTGGAGCCGCCCTGCTGCTGTGCTGACCGGCGCTCTAGCGGCAAGGCGGTATTTCCGCAAAGCAGAGAGGCTGCGCAGTCCGAACAAAACCGGTGCTCGCGCGCCGGAAAGGGACCTGACTGACAAAATGGAGGAACGAAAATGGATGTGGATCTGATCTTTAAAATCGCGGCCATCGGCATCATTGTGGCGGTGCTCAACCAAGTGCTCATCCGTTCCGGCCGTGAGGAACAGGCCATGATGACCACGCTGGCGGGATTAATCGTCGTGCTGATGATGATCATTCAGGAAATCGACACCCTCTTTCAGACGATCAAGTCCCTCTTCGGGCTGTGACCGCCATGGATATCGTCGCATTGGCCATGGTCGCCGTCATTGCCGCCGTGCTTTCGGTGATGCTCAAGAAATACAATCCCGAATACTCCATCATCATCAGTCTGGTCGCCGGGGCCGTTCTTTTGCTGCTGATCCTGTCCAGAATTTCTCCGGCCATCGAGCAGATCAAGGACCTGCTTTCCGCCACGCGGATGTCCTCGGAATACGGACAAGTTCTCTTTAAATGCCTGGGCGTCTGTTTTTTGACCCAATTCGCCGCCGATTCCTGCCGGGATGCGGGGGAGAGCGCGCTCGCCTCCAAGGTAGAGCTCGCGGGCAAGGTGATGATCGTATTGCTCTCGCTGCCCCTCTTTGAACAGATCGCGCAGACGGCCGTATCTCTGATCGGAGGCTGAAGGATGAAAAAGCTGGTTTGTTTTCTTTTCTTTTTCCTGCTTTTCGTCCTTCCCGCCGCGGCCGAGACCGGCTACACCGACGATATGGAGCAGTATTACGACGAGCAGCTTGAACTGTCCGGCGCAGAGGACCTGCCCGACAGCCTGCCGGACGAAACGCGCGTCACCCTCGACCGCCTCGGCCTGGGGGAAATCGGCTGGGAGAGTTTTGCCAACCTCAACCCGGGGGCGATCTTCGGGGAAATTTTCTCCCAGATGGGGGAACAGTCCGCCACTCCGCTCAAGGCCGCGCTGTCCATTCTGGCCGTCATGCTCCTGTGCGCGCTGATGGAGGGGATGAAGCTCTCCTTTGGGGAACGGCCCTTGGGAGGGATCATCGGCGCGGTCAGCGTCCTGTGCATCTGCGGCGTGATTCTCTCCCCGTTGCTTGCGTGCATCGCCGAAGCCGCGAACACCATAAAGGGAGCCTCCGGCTTTCTGCTCGCCTATGTCCCGGTGGTCGCCGGCATCATGATCGCTGGGGGACAGGCCGTCTCGGCCGCCTCCTATCATCTGCTCATGATGGGCGCGGGAGAGGTGGTTTCCCTGGCCTCGTCGGGCTTTATCGTTCCGCTGCTCAACGTCTTTCTGGGGCTGTCCATCGTGTCCTCTGTTTCGCCCAAACTGAGCTTTTCGGGCGTCTGCGACCTCATTCACCGCATTGTCAAATGGGTGCTGGGCCTTACAATGACCATTTTCATCAGCATTCTGACAGTACAGAGTCTGGTGGGCACTGCGGCCGACGGCACGGGCAGCAAAACCCTCAAATTCGTGCTCAGCAGCTTTGTGCCGGTGGTCGGCGGCGCGCTCAGCGAGGCCCTCGGCACCGTGCAGGGCTGTTTAAAGCTTTTAAAGTCGGGTGTGGGAGCCTTCGGCATGCTGGCGGCGGGGTTTATTTTCGTCCCCATTCTGTTAAAGTGCCTGATGTGGATGCTCTCTCTGCACGTATGCGCGGCGGTGGGAGATATCTTCGAGCTTACCCAGATTTCGTCCCTGCTGCGCGCGGTGGGTAAGGTGGTCAGTATGCTGATGAGCATCCTTCTGTGTGTGATGACCGTGCTTATCATTTCCACCGTGCTGGTGCTGATCATAGGAGGTGCGACCGGATGACTGCAATCAGGGAATGGGCGACGATCCTCGCGCTGGCCGCCCTCGCGGGCGCGATGCTTGAGCTGCTCGCTCCCTCCGGAGCAATGGAAAAGATGGTGCGCTTCGTGCTGGGAGCCTTTATGATCTGCGCTGTCCTCACGCCGCTTGCAGGCACCTTGGCGAAAATCAGCTTCGACTTTCCCACCGGCGGCGCGGCCGAGGAGGAGCTTTCGGAATTTCAAAGGCAGGCGGATGAGCAGGCGCTGGCCATCGCGGCGGGAAATATCAAATATCTCGCCGCCGAGGCGCTGGAGGAGGAGGGAGTCATCCCGGAAAAAATAGAGATATTTATGGATACATCGGACAAAGGCAGCATATCTTTTATCAGGATCATCGTCTGTTTGTCGGCGGACGATGCGGAGAAAAAGCAGGATGTGGCGGCGCTTTTGGAGGAAAAATTGGGGCTGGAAACGGAAATTCGCGTGGGACAGGGGTGACGAAAATGAAAGAAGACAAACCTTCCGGGATGATCGGCAGGCTGTTCTCTCCGGACGGCTCGGGCGACAAGGTCAAAAAGCTCATCATCATTCTGGGGCTTGCGGGGATCGCATTGATCTTTCTTTCGGGCTTTTTCAAGGAGAAGGACGCCGTTCCCGTGGTGGAAGAGACCAAAATTACGGCCGATGAATATGCCGAAAAGCTTCAAAACAGCCTGGGAGAGCTGGTCTCCAGCATCGCCGGCGCGGGAGAGGCACAGGTGCTCGTCACCCTCCAGAACGGGACGGAATATGTCTACGCCAAGGAAGAAAAGCAGAAGGACGATCTTTTGGAGGAAAAGAGCGGAGAGGATACCGTCCGAAAGCAGGAAACCAACGATTCCGAGACCAAGTACATCACAATCAAGGATGCAGACGGAACACAGCGCGCGCTGGCTGTCACAGAAATTCAGCCTACGGTGAAGGGGGTGGTGGTGGTTTGCTCGGGAGGCGACGACCCAATCGTACAGCAGCGGATCATCAATGCGGTAACAACCGCGCTGGATATCTCTTCCAAACGCGTTTGTGTCACAAAATAAACTCAAATTTAGGGGGAACAATCTTATGACTTTCGGAAAACGTCAATTGGTGCTGGCCGCGCTGGTTGTGGCTTTGGGCGCGGCCGTCTACCTCAACTGGCAGTTTGCGGGGGACAGCACCCTGCCGACCACCAACACCGTGACCTCGTCGGGCGGCAACCTGGGCGACGCGCAGTATGTCGGCAATCCGCAGAATTCCGCTCTTGGCAGCGAGGAGCCCGCGAACAGCGAAGACACCGGCAGCGACAAGCCCACCATGTCCGCCAATGCCAGTGAATATTTTGCCCAGACGCGTCTTTCCCGCCAGCAGGCCCGCGATGAGGCGGTGGAACTCCTGACAGAGGTGCTGGAAAGCGCCGATTCGAGCGAATCGGCCAAAACCGAGGCGGTCCAGAAGGCCGCCGCCGTGGCGGATAACGTTCAGAAGGAGAGCAACATCGAAAATCTCATCAAAGCCAAGGGCTTTGCTGAGTGTGTGGCCTTTATCAACGACGGCGAATGCACCGTAACCGTCAGCACAGATGGTTTGGAGGCCAATCAGGCGCTGGCCATCAAGGAGATTGTCAACACGCAGGCTAAGATCGATTATGAAAAGATTAAGATCGTAGAGATCAAATAGGTTCTAAAAAGCATGATAAAACAACAATCCCCTCCCACAAAAATGGGAGGGGATACCTTTATCCAGCTTTTATTTCCAGAGCTTCCACGCGCTTTTCCAATTGGTCCACTTTGTGCTCAAGTTCCCATTGCTTTTCATGGGACAGCTTGTAGCCGTCAAAAAGGGAATCCATCCGTTTTCCCACATCGTTCTCTATAAGCGCTTTTATGCCGGAAATTTTATCGTCCATCATCGCCAGCAAGGTGTCGGTCTGCTGCTGCATAACCTCCAACAGGTCGTTTTTCTGCTGATCCAGCTTGGCATCCCATCTGGTTTCCTGCTGCTCCAACTTGGCATCCAGCCTGGCTTCGTGCTGTTCCAGCTTGGCATCCAGCCTGGCTTCCTGCTGCTCCAGCTTGGCATCCATCCTGCTTTCCTGCTGCTCCAACTTGGCATTTAGTCTGGCTTCGTGCTGCTCCAATCTAGCATCCAGACTTAATTCGTGCTGCTCCAACCTAACATTTAGCCTTGTTTCCTGTTGTTCCAGCTTTGTGTCAAACCGTTTTTCCTGCTGATCAAACTTCTCATCGAGCTTCCGTTCCAGTTGGCTCATCAACTGGGCGATGGCCTGTAAATCCTGTTTCTCCAACATCCTACTCACCTCGTCTTAAGTATACCTTCTGAGAATCGGTTTGACAAGCAATTCTCGCCCTTTCCACGTGAAGATTGATCACGCTGCTGCTTGCTTTTGGGCTGGAAAATGATCTGGAACGGGGGTGCGGCGGCCAAGAAACTCTAAAGATTCACAGGGATAGACGTTGCTTGGTTTACATGTTATAACAACCTCACGCCGTAAGCGGCAATCGAAGATTGCCGACGGCTGAGAGAACGTTGACCAAACCGGCGAACGACAGCTATCCTGTATCTTCGTGCTTTTGCTACTTGGCTGCTGTCCGTTTCTATGCTATAACAACCTCACGCAGCGCATTCGCGCAGTATGCTGCGCATACCAAGCTGGC
>CABSLJ010000074.1 GCA_902478455.1 uncultured Oscillospiraceae bacterium
TATGGATGCGATCTTGACCGCTTTTTTGGGGTTTTTCACCCCAGTCGAGTCAAAGCTCATAGGGTACTCCTTTCATAACGCAACAATGGGTTGTCATCCGGAACCAGATTTTTTCCGGTTCCATATCAAAAAAGCGCATTCCGGCAGAACGGATCAAAGCGGGATACGCACTTTCTTTCTCCGTAATTTGAGCACTCACTCGCCGTCGGCTAGCCTGGACGGATCGTCGAATAGGGCTGCGGCAAATGAGGCGGGGTCGAATTCTTCCAAATCTTCAATCCCCTCGCCCACGCCGATAAATTTTACGCCCACCTGCAGCTGCCGGCAGATGGAAATGACCACGCCGCCTTTGGCCGTGCCGTCAAGCTTCGTCAGAATAAGCCCCGTTATCTGGGCGGCCTCGGCGAATGCCTCCGCCTGGAGCAGGGCGTTCTGCCCGGTCGTGGAATCCAATACCAAAAGGACCTCGCGCGCCGCCCCGGGCGCTTCCCGGTCGATCACGCGGAAAATCTTGTTCAGCTCCGCCATCAAATTTTTCTTATTGTGTAGCCGCCCGGCCGTGTCGCAGATGACGATGTCCGCCCCCCGCGCCCGCGCCGCGCCCAAAGCGTCGAAAATGACGGCCGATGGGTCGGATCCTTCCTCATGGCGGATCATTTCGCAGCCGGAACGCTCGGCCCAGATGCCGAGCTGGTCAATCGCGGCCGCACGGAAGGTGTCCGCCGCCGCCAAAAGCACTTTTTTGCCTTCCCTGCGGTAACGGCTTGCCAGCTTGCCGATGGCGGTCGTCTTGCCGACCCCGTTTACGCCGATTACCAAAACGACGGAAGGCGTCGTAGTAAGATGCATGGCAGTGTCGTTGGAAGCTAAAATATCCCGGATGATTTCGCAAAGCGCGTCGCGCACCGCCATCGGATCGGTAATTTTCTCCGCCTTCACGCGCGCGCGCAGCGTTTCTATCATATAGCCTGCCGTCTCCACGCCGATGTCCGCCATAATCAGTGTTTCCTCAAGCTCGTCAAATAATTCCTCATCCACGCGGGAAAAGGATTTGAACACGTTGTTTACCTTGTCGGAAAAAGCCGCCCTCGTTTTGGACAGGCCCTCCTTCAGTTTTGCAAAGAATCCCATAGCTTCTCCTTACTGTTCCATTTCTCTGTCTTTTATCTGCTCCGGCAGCCCTTTGGGGCAAACCGGTTTGTTTTATTCCGAATAATGCGCTGTGTCCAGCTTCAAAACCACGGAAACGCCGCGGCGCGGCATGGTCACGCCGTAAAGCGTGTCCGCCCGGTCCATCGTCCCCTGCCGGTGAGTGATGAGAATAAACTGCGTATGCCCGCTGTAGCGCTTTAAATAGGATGCAAACGAGTCTACGTTTACTTCATCCAGCGGCGCGTCGATCTCGTCTAAAATGCAGAACGGCGTCGGCTTCATGCGGATGATGGCAAACAGCAGCGCAATCGCAGACAACGCCTTTTCCCCGCCCGACATCAAATTCAGGTTCGTAAGTTTTTTCCCCGGCGGCTGGACATGGATGACGATGTTGCTCTCGAGTACGTCGGACGTATCTTCCAAAGTGAGCGATGCGCTTCCGCCGCCGAACAGCTCGCGGAATACGATCCCAAAATTTTCGTTGATTTTGCGGAAACTTTCGGTGAACTGCTCGGTCATAATCTTCTGCATGTCCGCGATCAGCGTATGAAGATCCGCCTTGGAGGAAACCAGATCCTCCGCCTGAGCGGACAGAAACTCGAAGCGCTCCTTCGTTTCCTTATATTCCTCGATCGCGCCTACATTGACGTTGCCCAGCGACTTGATCGTTTCCCGCATTTGCCGGGCGATTGTCCGGGCTTCCTCGATCCGGATATCCCGCCGCAGGGCGGCCGCGTCTGAATAGCTCAGCTCATATTCATCCCACAGCTTGGCCGCGGAAGCGTCAAAATCGCTTTGTGCCCGCGCCGTTTTTTCAATCAATGCGTTTTTCTGCTCCGCCAAAACTTCGCCCGTCTCCCGAAGGGAAGAAAGCTCCCGCTTCAGCGTTTCCACGCCGGAGGAGGCCGTCTCCTTCTGCGCGGAAAATTCCGCTTTTTGCGCCTCCCACTTTGCCGTCTCTTCCATCAGGTAAGCGGATTTCTGTACAAGCCCTTCGATCCGGGCCGCCGCAGTCTGGCGCACTTCTTCCTCCCGGACGCAGTCTGCCTCCTTCGCGGCAATCCGCTCGTTTCGCAGGCGGATCGCAGTCAAGCTCTCCTGCCGCCTGGCTGCGGCGGCTTCCTGATCCTTTTTAAGCTCCGCCGCCCGAACTGCCAGTTCGTTCCCGCGCCCGGAAAGGGCGCCAATTTCTGCAAGCAAAGCGTCTGCGCCTTCGCCGGACTGGGACAAATCCCCCTCCAGCTCTAATTTCCGTGCCGATAAACGCTCTGCCAGCGCGTCCGCAGACGCGGCGCGCGCCGATAATTCCTCTAAATTTTGGCGGATTGCCGCAAGCTCTTTCTTACAAGAATTCATTGTATCACGAAGGTAATCCGATTGCAAGACGCCGCCGGACAGGACATTCGACTTCGTCCCCAGTTTCAGGCGGATCTGCTCGATACGCGTTTTCTCCTCCGCCATTTTCCCTTCCAGGGCGGAAATTTCCGCTTCCTTTTCCGTCGCTTCGCGCTGCAGGGCTTCTGCCGCCGCGGAGGCGCGGCGGATCTCCGCCGCCAGCTTATTCAAATGCACGCCGCCGGACAATACGCCGCCTTTGTTGTTAAGGCTTCCGCCCGTCAGCGAACCGCCGACGTTGCACACGCCGCCGTCCAGGGTCACAATTTTAAAGCGATAGCCGTACTTCCGGCTGAGCGCGACCGCGCTGTCCATGTTGTCCGCGACCAGAGTCCGGCCGAGCAAATTCTCTACGATCGGGCGGTAAATATCGCGCGTTTTCACCAGTTCCGACGCGACAGCGACAGCGCCCGGCTCCTGCTTTGCCCGTTCGAGCTGATCCATGCGGCTCCCCCGCACTGAGCTGCGCGGCAGGAAGGTGACGCGCCCGGCATGGGTGCGTTTCAAAAATTCGATCGCCGCCTTGGCGGACTCCTCCGTATCTGTGATGATATTGCTGACTGCGGCGCCGAGCGCGACTTCGATCGCCGTGACGTATTCCTCCGCCACGGTAATCCCTGCGCCGACGGTATCCTCGATGCCGGAAAGCCGGCCGGCTTTCTTTTCCTTCAGTACGCTCTGGACGGCTTTGGGGTAGCCCTCGCCCGCCTCGCGCATGTCGGACAACAGCTTATGCTGGGCGCGCGCGTTCTGCGCCAGGTTCCCTTCCTGCGCCGCCCGTGCGTGGAGCTGGCCGGCCGCATGCCGCGCGGCCTCCGCCGCCTGCTCCATCTGGGCAAGCGCCGCTTCGCCGTCAGAAAGCTCCTGCGATACCATCTCCATCTGTTTCCGGCAGGCGGCGATTTCCGCCTCCTTCTCTTCGAGGGCGGCCTGCTTTTCCTTCACGGTTTCCGCAAGCTGTGTCTGCCGCTCCGTAAAATCTGCCCGAAGCAGAGCCGTACTGCCCGCGTCCGCTTTCGCGTCCGAAATTTTATGTACCAGCTCCAGAATCTCTGCTTTGGCGGCCTCCTGCTTCTGGGTATGCTCTGCGGCCTCGCCTTGGAGCTGTTCCAGCCGGCGGCTCAAGCCGCTCCGCTCCTCTTCCAGCGCCGCCACATCTTTTTGAATGGCGGAAAGCGCGGCCTCCGCATCGATGCGCTTTTGCTCCGCTTCCGCTTTCCCGGCCTGATCCGCCGCGATTTCTTCCTTCAGTTTCTCAAGGTTCGATTCTGCGTGGGCGGCGTTTCCCTGCTCGATCTCTGCCGCCGCGTCCGCTTCCGTGCGCTGGCGCGCGCAGTCTGCGATTCGCTCCGCCGCCTCTGTGATTTTTTCCTCCCATGCCGCGACGGATGCATAGACCGCGTCCACCGCCGCTTCTTTTTCCGTAATTCCCCGCCGGACGTCCTCCTGCTGGGCGGACAGTTCTTCCACACGCTTTTTCGCGGCGTTCAGCTTTTCCCGGCTGTCATCGATCAGGCGCAAAAGCAGGTTTACTTCCGCGTCGCGGAGGGCTTCGCGGCAGGCGAGGTATTGCTTCGCCGTCTCCGCCTGGCGGCAGAGCGGCCCGAGCCGCCCTTCGATCTCGCCTAAAATATCGCCGACGCGCTCCAAATTGTCCTCGATCAGCGCCAGCTTGCGTACAGCCTCGTCCCGGCGGTATTTATACTTGCTGATGCCGGCTGCCGATTCAAAAATCGACCGGCGCTCCTCCGGCTTGGTGGACAGGATATCCTCAATCCTGCCCTGGCCGATCACGCTGTAGCCGCCGCGCCCCAATCCCGTATCCATGAAAAGCTCGTTGATGTCGCGCAGGCGGCAGGCTTTTTTATTGATGTAATATTCGTTCTCCCCGGATTTAAATACCCGCCGCGTCACCGATACCTCTGGGAAATCAATGGGGAAGGTGTGGTCGGCGTTGTCCAAAGTCAGCGTCACCTCGGCGAAATTGACCGCCTTGTCCGTCTGCGTCCCCGCAAAGATCAGATCCTCCATTTTGCTGCCGCGGAGAGTGCGGACGTTCCCCTCGCCCATGACATAGCGGAGCGCGTCGGAGACGTTGCTCTTCCCACTCCCGTTGGGGCCGACAATCGCCGTCACGCCGTCGTTGAAGGAGAATTCTGTTTTTTCTGAAAAGGATTTAAAGCCCTGGACTGTGAGTTTTTTGAGATACAAAATTTCCCCTCCATTTTCTTCTGCTTCCGCTGTGGTATGAAATAAGATTATTTTAACACAAAACCTGCGCCCTTTTCAATCTTTTCCCGGCAAAATGCAGGAGGGACCGCCTCGTCCGGGCAAATCCGCACCGGCTTTCCAAAGTGCGCTTCCAATTCCAACAGGTTCCGTTTCCGGTTTCCGACCGCGCGGGAAATATCTTTGGGGTTTACCCGGATTTCAACCAGGCCTCCCCGCTCTGTTCCGCCCCGCTTCATCCGGCCGAGCAAAATATGGCTCTGCACCAATTCTCCAAAGGCGGGGTGGTACGGCCCCGCCGCAACCGCCCCGCCTTCGCAGATTTCATCTGAGGCCATCAGCCCCATCCGGATCACCGGGATCCGATTTTCCAAAAACATCGTATATAATTCCGCGCACAGCTCCACCGCCTCCCAAAGCCCCTGCGGTTGGTACTCCCCGGCGCGCCAGCGGCGGTAAAGCTCCGTGTCCCGCAGGACCAGCGTGGGATAAATGCGCGCGCAGTCCGGGCGCAGGGCAATGAGCGCCTGTGCCGTCCTCCGGCTTTTTTCATCGGTATCTTCCGGCAGACCCGTCATCATCTGCACGCCCAGGCCGACGCCGCTTTGCCGGATCAACTCCGCCGCACGGATGGAATCCGCGGCGGTATGGCCGCGGCCTGCTGCCTGCAGGACGCCGTCGTCCATCGACTGGACGCCCAGCTCGATCATCGTGACGCCGTATTGCTTCAAACGCACAAGCCCTTCCTCCGTTATCGCGTCCGGCCGGGTCGAAACCCGGATGCCGTCCAGCTCTCCGCTCTGCCGGAAGGGGTAGGCCGCCTGCAGGAGCGCCTCCTGCTCCTCCCAGGGGATCGCCGTAAAGCTCCCGCCGAAGAAGGCGGCCTCCGCATACCGGTCCTGCCGCTTCATCGTAGAAAGCGAACGTCGGATGAATTCTTCCGCCTCCGTTGGGGAAGGTGCGCGGAGCGAGCCGGTAATTTTTTTCTGGTTGCAGAACGCGCAGTCATGCGGGCAGCCGCGGTGCGGCACAAAAATCGGGATGTGGTAAGTCCGCATATCAGTTCTGTTTCCGGAGCTGCCGCAGGGCTTCCTTCGCCGCCATCTGCTCCGCTTCCTTTTTGCTTCGCCCGGTACCCTTCGCCATAGGGCGGTTGTCCATAAAGACGCAGACCCAAAACACCTTGTCGTGGTCGGGCCCTTCTTCAGAGATCGTCTCGTATGTGATTTTGCCGCTCGTCCCTTTCTGGCTTGCCTCCTGAAGGGCTGTTTTGTAATCCTTGTTGACCTCATGCCCGTGGCGGGTGGATTCGATCAGCGGCACGATGAGCTCTAAAAGCCACTCTGCTGCCGCCTCCATGCCGCCGTCCAAAAACATGGCGCCTAAGTGCGCTTCAAAGGCGTCCGCCAGGATGCTGTCGCGGTCGCGTCCGCCGCTGCACTCCTCGCCGTGCCCCAAATACAGCCGATCCCCCAGGTGAATCTGCCTTGCCAGGCGCGCCAACGCGCTTTCACACACAACCCCCGCGCGGATCTTTGTAAGCTCCCCTTCCGACAGGTTGGGATAGTTCCGGTACAGGTAATTGCTGACGATGATGCTCAGAACGCTGTCGCCCAAAAATTCGAGCCGTTCATTGTTCTGTGTGTTCTTGTACCGGTTCTCGTTTCCAAAGGAACTGTGTGTCAAAGCGAGTTTGTACAAATTTTGGTCCTGAAACTGATATTCCATCGTTTCTCTCCCTCTCATAATTTTATTTCAAATCTCCGGGCTTTAGGAAGGACTTTCCGCCTGCCGGGCAGCCCCGGTTAAAATGACAGCCGCGGCAGAAAGCCGCAGCTGTACCACTAACCGTCCAAAATGCCGAAGCACCGGGATTTTACTTCTTATTTTCTTTACGGATCCGGCCCTCCGCCGTCCCTAGTCGCACTTTTTAAACACCAGCGCGGCGTTGTGCCCGCCAAAGCCGAGCGAGTTGGACATCGCATAGGCGACTTCCTGATTCCGCCCTTCGTTGACCACATAGTCCAGATCGCATTCCTCGTCCGGCGTTTTATAGTTGATGGTAGCCGGGATATAGCTGTCGCGGATCGCCAGCGCGCAGATAACCGCTTCGATGCCTCCGGCCGCACCGAGCAGGTGCCCGGTCATGGACTTCGTAGAGCTGACCGCTACTTTTTTGGCGTCGTCGCCGAACAGCGTGCGGATCGCCGCGGTCTCAAACTTGTCGTTGTAGGGGGTAGAGGTGCCGTGCGCGTTGATATAGGTAATATCCTTCGGCTCAACGCCCGCGTCGCGAATGGCGAATTCCATTGCCTTGCGGCCGCCTTCGCCCGTGGGATCCGGCATGGTGATGTGGTACGCGTCGTCCGTCGCGCCGTAGCCTGCCAGCTCACAAAGGATCTCGGCGCCGCGCGCCTTCGCATGCTCATATTCCTCCAGCACGACCATGCCGGAGCCTTCGCCCATGACGAAACCGTCGCGGTCTTTGTCGAACGGGCAGGATGCGCCTTTGGGGTCGTCGTTGCGGGTGGACATCGCTTTCATGGAGCAGAAGCCGGCAAACGAGGACGGCGTGATCGGCGCTTCCGCGCCCCCCGCCACCATTACGTCGCAGGTGCCGTCGCGCACGAGGCGGAACGCCTCGCCGATGGCGTTCGTGCCGGACGCGCAGGCGGACACGACGTTGTAGTTCGGCCCTTTTAATCCGTACTCCAGCGCGATATAGGACGCTGCCATGTTCGAAATCATCATGGTGATGTAAAACGGGCTGACGCGTCCCGGCCCCTTTGTCTCGTTGACCATAATCTGCTTTTCCGCCGTCTCAATCCCGCCGATGCCGGAACCCGTGATCACGCCCGCGCGGAACGGGTCGAGCGCGGCCGGATCGAGCTTCGAGTCCTCCACTGCCATCTTGGCGGCGGCCAGCGCGTACTGCGCATAGCGGTCCATATGGCGGACTTCCTTTTTATCAATGAACTGAAGCGGATCGAAATCCTTTACCTCCGCACCGATGCGGCAGGCATATTTTTCCGGATCAAACCGGGTGATAACATCGACGCCGCAGACGCCTTCGCGGATGGACTTCCAGAAATCCTGCGCGTTGTTCCCAATCGGGGTGACAGCGCCTACGCCTGTGATAACAACTCTTTTCATAATTTCCTCCCAAAATAATCTCGCTGTCTGCCACTCCGGCTTCCCATATCCGGAGCTTCCTGAATCAAAAAAACTGAAATCAATGTATGTAAAACCGCACCGCTTACAGATGCGGAAAATAAAATCCAAATGTGGTTTGAAAACGGGTTCCCCGAAAAACCAGGATGTTCCCCATAAGTGAATGAAACCCCTGCCCGCAAACAAAACCGCAGGCAGGGGACCCTCTCACGAGTTTTCCTTGATATAGTTTACCGCGTTTCCTACCGTAACGATCTTCTCTGCATCCTCATCCGGAATTTCAATATCGAATTCCTCTTCGAGTGCCATGATTAATTCTACGATATCAAGCGAATCCGCGCCCAAATCGTCTATGAAAGACGCATCCATGGTTACGTCGTCCTCCTCGACTCCGAGCTGATCGACGATGATGCTGATTACCTTTTCTTCAATCACAAATCTCACCTCCTTTAACCCGCCTTCTCTTTATACTACATAACGAGGCCGCCGTCAATATGTATTACCTGCCCGGTTATGTATACAGACAAATCGCTGACCAAGTACAATACGGTCTTTGCGATATCCTCGGCGTCCCCGAAGCGTCCAAGCGGAATGCTCTTAAAGTAGCTTTCCTTGACCTCGTCGGGAAGCACATCCGTCATTTTGGACTGGATAAAGCCCGGTGCGACGGCGTTGACCCGGATATTCCGCGATGCGTATTCCTTTGCCACAGATTTGGTAAGGCCAATGAGCCCTGCCTTGGACGATGCATAGTTGACCTGCCCCGCATTGCCCATCACGCCGACGACGCTCGCCATGTTGACGATCGCGCCGCTCTTTTGCTTCGACATCGGACGGATCACGGCTTTTGTCACGTTAAACGCGCCCTTTAAGTTGATATCGAGCACGTCGTCCCAGTCCGCTTCGCTCATGCGCATAAGCAGTCCGTCGCGCGTGATTCCGGCGTTGTTTACAAGTATATCAATACTTTTGAATTTGTCAAGGGTTTCCCTTGCCATTTTCTCGGCGTCGGAAAAGCTCCGCACGTCGCCCAGGCAGGTAAGCGTCCCTACGCCCAATTCCTCAAATTCCTTCTGGGCGTCCAGCGCGTCCTGCGAGCCCGGAATATCGTTAATGACGATGTTCGCGCCGCACTGCGCCAGCATACGCGCCACCGCGCGCCCAATGCCGCGGCCCGCTCCGGTCACAATGGCAGTCTTGCCCTTCAAACTGATTTCCATACCTTCACACTCCCAATTTTTCTAAAGTCTGCTTCAAGCTCTCCACATCGCTCACATGGCAGCTTGCCTGCTCCTTATCGATCCGCTTCATGAAGCCGGACAGGGCTGTCCCCGGGCCGACCTCCACAAAGGTGTCTGCGCCGGACGCGATCATCCGTCGCACGCCGTCCTCCCAGCGCACGCTGGAGGATACCTGCCGCGCCAGCAGCGGCCGGATTTCCGCCGCAGACGGCACAAAATCCGCCGTCACGTTGGTGACTACCGGTATTTTCATGTCGGAGAACGTTACCGTCTCCAAATCCGCCGCGAGCTTTTCACCCGCGCCCCGGAGCAGGCTGCAGTGGAACGGGCCGCTCACGACCAGCTCAACCGCGCGTTTGGCTCCCGCCGCCTTTGCCAGCTCACAGGCCTTCCCAACCGCGTCGTGCTCGCCGGAAATGGACACCTGGCCGGGACAGTTGAAGTTCGCCGCCTCGCACACGCCGAACTCCGACGCTTCCCGGCAGAGCGCTTCGACCTGTTCATTGGAAAGGCCAATAATCGCCGCCATCGCGCCGCGCGGCGCCGGGCAGGCTTCCTCCATGTAGCGGCCGCGGCGGCGCACCAGCCGAACCGCATCCGCAAAGGACACCGATCCCGCGCACACGTGCGCCGAATATTCGCCCAGACTCAGCCCGGCGCACAGATCTGCCTGCACGCCTGCTTCCTCCAACACGCGCAGCGCCGCAATGCTCATCGTCAGGATCGCCGGCTGTGTGTTCTCGGTAATTTTGAGCGTCGCTTCGTCGCTTTCCCAGACGAGTTTTTTCATATCGATCCCGAGCGCGTCGCTCGCTTCTTCAAATACCTGCATCGCGCAGGGGAACTGCTCTGCCAGGTCGCGCCCCATGCCGACCTGCTGCGCGCCCTGCCCTGCGAACAAAAATGCTGTTTTTCCCATTTTTCCCTCCTCGGTTACTCAAACGCCTTCAGGGAGTCCACAACCTTGCCGTAGTCCCCCACCAGCTCGTCGATGATTTCCTGGCAGCTCTGGATTTTCGTCACCATGGCGGCGCTCTGCCCCGCCATCAGCGAGCCGTTCTCCGCGTCGCCGTCTACAACTGCGCGACGCAGTCCGCCGATCCCGAGCTTTTCAAATTCCTCCCGCGAGATTCCCTCCGCTTCCGCGTCGAGCATCCGCTTGGCCAGTTTATTCTTGAGGCAGCGCACCGGATGCCCGGTCGAACGCCCCGTCACAATCGCGTCGCGGTCCTTGGCATGAACCACGGCCAATTTATAATTCTCGTGCGCTTCGCATTCGTCTGCGCAGATGAAGCGCGTGCCGACCTGCACGCCCTGCGCGCCCAACGCGAACGCCGCGGCGATTCCTCTGGAATCGGCAATGCCGCCCGCGGCGACCACCGGCACGGACACCGCGTCCGCAACCTGCGGCACCAAAACCATCGTCGACAGCTCGCCGATGTGCCCGCCGGCCTCTCCGCCCTCGGCTACGATGGCATCAACGCCGTTTTTCTCCGCCTTTTTGGCAATGGCGACGCTCGGCACCACATGGATGACTTTTACGCCCGCCGCTTTTAGTTTATCAATGTAGGACTTCGGTGCGCTTCCAGCGCCGAAAATAAGGGCGGCGACCTTTTCCTCGCACACCAAATCCACGATTTCCTCCACATACGGCGACAGCAGCATGACGTTCACGCCGAACGGCTGATCGGTAAGCTGCTTTGCCCGCGTGATCTGTTCGCGCACCGCGTCCGCCGGCGCATTCCCCGCCGCAATGATGCCAAGGCCGCCCGCGTTGGACACGCCCGCCGCAAGCTTTGCCGTCGAAACCCAGGCCATTCCGCCCTGGATAATGGGATACTGAATCCCCAATAATTCACACAATTTCGATTTCATCCAAAATCCCTTCCCTCTCTTGTACTAAAAGCCCTAGCCGAACCCCATTTGCTTTCTGGAACCGGCCTGCTTTGGAATCAGCGCCGATTGGCTCTTACCATTTCAGGATGGTACAGCCCCAGGTAAGCCCGCCGCCGAAGGCCACCAGCACGACGGTGTCGCCCCGCTTCATGCGGCCCTGCTCCGCCGCTTCGCTCAGCGCGACCGCGATGGAAGCCGACGACATGTTCCCGTACTGCGGCAGGTTGACAAACACCTTATCCGGATGAATTTTAATTCGCTTGACTGCTCCGTCGATGATGCGCGTATTCGCCTGGTGGGGAATCAGCAGGTCAATGTCGTCTACCGTCAGCCCCGCAGCTGTCAGTGCTGTCTCTTATACA
>CABSLJ010000075.1 GCA_902478455.1 uncultured Oscillospiraceae bacterium
GCAGAACAGATAAGTGAACCAGACGTAGCGGCAGGTATCCTGGTAAGGATAGCCGTAGTGCTTATTGATGTTGGTGATCTCCTCAATATCAAAAACGATATCATCGCCGTCCATTGTGTAGGTGAGTCCCTCGATACCGCAGAAGATGAGCTTCTGTCCTTCATTGCTGGCAAGGAACTCAACAAGGTCCAGCACACGCTCGGGATATCCACAGCTCGTGGGAATGAAATAGTGCGAGCCGAGATATACCGGCACGTCGTATATCTGCATCCAGTTGCCATCATCATCTGTCAGTGCCGTACCCAGTGTGAGGTCTGCCAGAGAACCATCCGGGTGAGCGCTCATCCAGGAGTCATACAGCTTTTTGAACTGCGTGTAATAGCCGTAGCTATAGCCGTAAGAGGCCAGTGTCCCATTGTTGAACGCTGCGTAACCATCGTCCTCATCCACCAGCGTACCCACGCCGTTGTGGATGCCGTCGTTGGCATACATCTCTGCCAGCAGCCTCACGACCTCTTTGCTTTTGTCAGAAACGGTCATAAGAGTCCAATGTTCCTCATCTGTACCGATCTTCGCAGGATCATCCGGCAAAAAGCCCGTCCAGATCCAGTCCCATGTAGCGGGGGTGCGCAATGTTGTCCCCAGCGGGTTTGCTATGGTGCGGTCGATCTCCGCCCAGTTCGTCAGCTTATTATTGAACGGCCACCAGCCCGAATAACCTGCATCGACGGCCTTCTCCGTAAATTCCACAAACTCGCTCACTGTAGAGGGAACAACGCCATCGTTTACTTCCTCTAGAATGGCCGTGTTGTATGCAGGCACACCGTTGAAGTTTGGATAGGCGCGCGCAGAGAAGGAATAGATGGCGTATGTGGCGTTCTCATCCCCTGTGTACATTTTATTGTATGTCTTATATGTAGGGTGATTGATGATTTTATACAAAATGGGGTATCGCTCGGGATCTGCATTTATGATTTTGCCGATGTCATATACAGCTTCCTCTTCCGCATACTGGCGCAGCACAGGCGCCGAACCCCAGGTGGGGAACAGGTCGGGAGCCGCGCCGACAGCCAGTTCTGTGGCCAGGCGGTCGTCATATCCCTCGATGCCGGTGTCATACTCGATGGTGACATTCACGGCTTCCTCTATGGCTTTTTTAATGGGATCATTGGCCATATACTCTTGATCATCCGTGTTGTTCGCATACTGTGAGAAACGGATCGTGACGTTCTCTCGTCCGGCGTTCGGGTTTTCCCCTTTCCCTCCTGCAGAACTTGTGGCTTCCACTGAAGCGGAGGTGCTGTTTGCCGCACTGGATGAAGGTGCGCCTCCGCAACCGACAAGCATACCAGCTACAAGAGCCAGCACGAGGCTGAAAGCGAGCAATTTCTTCAATGTGTGTTTCATTTTTTCCTCCTTAACAGTTTTTTATTTATGATCAAGCGACTCGCGTCCGCTCTGACCATCCGTTTGCCGCCTCTGAAAAGTTTCCCTTTTTACTCTTTCACCGCGCCAATCAGCACACCTTTTGCAAAATGCTTTTGCAGGAACGGATATACGCACATGATGGGTAACATCGCACAGATGATAGTGGCCATGCGAAGCGCCATCGGTGGTGGAAGCTGTGCCCCCACAGATAGTGCGCCGCTGCGCAACTGCGACATCATGGATGTATCCGTCAGCACACGGCGCAGCACCCACGCGAAGGGCTGAAGCTTTGGCTTATTGGCGATGTACATCATATAGCTATAATAATCGTTCCAAAAACCAACAGCAATAAACAGGCCCACAGCCGCGAGCATTGGCTTGGACAGCGGCAAAATCACACGAAAAAACACACGAATATCGTTGCAGCCATCGATGCGAGCCGCATCCTCCAGTTCCTTTGGGACAGAATAGGAGAAATAGTTGCGCATGATAATGAAATAGGTAATGCTCAAGCCATATGGCAACACCATCACCCAGTATGTCCGGATAAGGTGTATATCCATATACAGCATATAGGTAGGAATGAGGCCTCCGGCAAAAAACATGGTGAATACTGTGAGCACGTTCAGTGGCTTCATACCGGGAACATATTCCTTGCTAACGGCATATGCCATCGTGGAAGTTACCAACACACTGAGCGCCGTTCCAACCACTGTTTTGCTTGCAGATATCCACAAGCTCGTCACAAAAGACGAATTGCTGAATATCATCTTATAATATTGGAGGTCAATGCCGCCGGTGGGCCACAGCAGTATACCTCCCTTGACAAACTCCTCATATGGCGTGACGGAGGCCACCAGAACATACCACATAGGATAAAAGCATATCACCGCAAAGCCCACACAGAACACAACAACGAAAACATCATAGAAGTTGAAGCCGAAGCGCTGCCGCAGTGAACGGTGCGTCTGGGCGGAACGGGCTGTTACATGATCCATGGAAATTCCTCCTCAAAGGATGCCCATAACATCCATTTTTTTCACGAATTTGTTGGTAACCACCAATGCTATCAGCCCCATGACGTTCATCAACAGATTGGCTGCCGTGGAAAGCTCAAATTCCATCCTGCCGCCCAAGCTGATGCGGTAAATGTAGGTAGAGAGTACGTCGCCCGTTGAGAGCACAAAGTTGTTGTACAGGTTATACACCTGGTCGAAGTTTGAAAGGAAAATCTGCGACACCTCGAGCAGGAACATAACGGCCACGCTGGGCAGTATCCGCGGGATCGTGATGTGCAGCAGCATATCCTTGCGGTTCCCGCCGTCCATCGCCGCCGCTTCATACAATGTAGGGTCCACTCCCGCAATGGCCGCCAGATAGATGATGGTGGAGTACCCGGCTGTTTTGATGATATTCGTGATGACCAGTATGCCGCGGAACAGCTCCGGCTGCTTCATGAAATCGATGGCTTCTCCGCCCATGGCCACGATGAGCTGATTCACCATGCCGCCCATGTCGCCGGGGACTGGCGCCTGCAGGAACACCTGCACCAGACCGGCAAAGATTACCCACGACAAAAAGTACGGCAGATATACACATGTCTGTACGACGCTCTTCAGCCGCCGCATCTGGACTTCATTGATCATCAGCGCCAGAAATACATTAAAGCTGAAGCCGAAGATGAGGTTGTAGATATTGATGATGATCGTATTTTTGAACGCCTGGATGAAGGAAGGATCGGAGAACAGTTCACGGTAATGCGCAAGTCCTACCCAAGGGCTTCCCAGAACACCGAGGTTCATTTTGTAGTCCTTGAAAGCAATCACAATGCCATACATGGGGCCGTAGCTGAAAAGCACGAGGAAAACGAACCCCGGTATCGCAAGAAGATAGATGAACCAGTATTTTTTGATTGTGGCCGCTATCCGCGCGCCGCCTCTTTTTTTGATGCCCGCACTGTGTGCCGGCATCACTGCCCGACTCCCCATAACTGTATCCTCCTTGAATTCATTAGTAATATCATGTGTTGTTTGAACCTCATCTCTATTTACTACCTGTTATCGTTCATAGGGGATCGTCCTTTTACAATGGCCAGGAGAGTTAATCCTGTGGTTAGGACTCCTTTTTCAAAATCGGGATCTCCCTCTCTTGGTACATATTGTATATTTCGTCAGAAAGCTTACTATCTGTAACAATTATAAATTCGGGAGAGAGGTCACAGATCTTCAATACGGAAGTGCTTTCAAATTTAGAGCTGTCCGCTAAAAAGACCGCCTTGTCACAGATTTCAAGGAGGGCTCTTTGAATCGGAACAAACTCATGGACCTGGTCAAAAAAGCCGTATGTCAGGGAGACGGCGTCGGGACAGAGAAAGGCTTTGGATACGTGGACGTTCTTTATCATATCCAAGGTCATATATCCATAGAAAGCGCCCTCGTCCTTGAGATATTCGCCGCCGAGCAAGATGGTTTTGAACTCGGTCTCCGCAAGCGCGTGAAACACATGCATGGAGTGGGTGACGACGGTCAGATGGTGGAACTTCTCTTTCAGCGCCGAAACAAAGGCGGCGGAGGTGCTGCCGGAATCCAGGGCAATGACGTCGTTTTCACAGACGAGGGAGGCGGCCGTCTCAGAGAGCTCGCTTTTTTCCTGGGCGTTTTCCTTGAAGCGCTGGGAGAGCTTATAAACCTCTTTCTGTTTTTTCACAGGCATCGCGCCGCCGTGCACCCTTTTTAACAGCCGGCAGCTCTCAAGGTAGAGAAGATCTCTTCGGACGGTCTCCGGGGAAGCGCCGAACAGCTCCATCAGCTCGGCCACCGTCACCGAACCGTTTTTTTGGAGAAGCTCCAAAATATCATGATACCGTTCGTCTGCAAACATTCGCAACCATATCCTTTCATTCGCTTATTACCCCTCTTATATCCACATTATAGCTCTTTTCTGCCGGATGTCAAGAGGTTATCTCATGAAATTTTATGAAACTTGTAGGGATACAAGATGTTGTACAGTTGGATAAAAAGGATGAAGGATAAGGACTCATGGGTTAAAGTTGGGTTGAGAGACAACAACTTAACGAAAGGGGACCATTTTGTTTTGCTTGAAGGCAGCAAAAAGCGGCCCGTCGGAATTTTCCGACGGGCCGCTTCTGTGTCTGGATCTTACTTGCCGGCCTTGATTTTGGCGATGATCGCCTTGATGGAATCGGTGATGTAGTCGGCCTGCTCCAAAGGCATGGTCGGGCCGATGGGCAGGGAGATCAGTTCCCTGCGGAAGATGTTCTCGGCCACGGGGCAGTCGCCCGGCTTGCTGCCTTTTTCTCTGTGAATGTGGAACAGGTAGCAGGGAACGTACTGAATCCAGCACTGCACGCCGTATTCCTCCATCAGCGGCTGCAAAAGCGCCTTCTTGCCCACGCCGAGCATCTCGGAATGGAACTGGATGTTGTACAGATGGTAAACCGACTTGCACTCGGGCAGCACGTAGGGGACGGAGATCTCCTCCACGCCCTCGAGGCCCTTGTTCAGCCGCGCGGCAAAGCGGCGGCGCAGATCGTTGGCGCGGTCGAGCTTGTCGAGCTGGGTCAGGCCCATGGCGCACTGAACGTCGCTGAGACGGTAGTTGCTGCCGTAGAAATCGCCCACGCGCATGAAATCCTGATAGCAGGGGAGCTCTCCCTCGGTGCAGTCCCAAACCTTCTCAAAGGGGCCGGGCACGCAGCCGAAGGCGCGCAGCTTGACGATCTTGTCGTAGAGCTCGTCGTCCTTGCAGACGACCATGCCGCCCTCACCGAGGGTGCACATGTTCTTCCAGGTGTGGAAGCTGAAGGTGCCGATGTCGCCGATGGTGCCCGCCTTGCGGCCCTTGTATTCTGCGCCGGGCGCGTGAGCCGAGTCCTCAACCACCTTGAGGTTGTACTTTTTGGCGATGCGCATGACCTCGTCCATGTCGCACATCTGTCCGCCGAGGTGCACCAGGAAGATGGCCTTGGTCTTTTCGGTGATCATGGGTTCGATCTTGGTGACGTCGATGTTCAGGGTGCGCGGGTCGAGGTCGACGAACTTGACCGTGGCACCGCACTTCATCGGGGCGAGGCCGGTGGCCATAAAGCTGATGGCGCTGGTGAGCACCTCGTCGCCCTCCTTCAGGCCGAGGGCCATGGCGGCGATGTCCAGAGCGACGGTGCCGTTGCTGACGGCGGTGGCGTGCGGCACGCCGCAGTATTTGGCGAACTTCTCCTCGAAGGCGACGGTATAGGGACCGCAGCCGGAAAGGCTTTCTCCGCACATGGCCTTCTTGACGATTTCAAAATCATCGTCTTCAATCAGACAGCCGCGCATGGAGTATTTCACTTTAAATTCACTCATGATGGAACCTCCGTTACATAAAATTTTGAAATAAAACGGCCTGAAGGGAAACAGACGGTCAAAACCGTTCCCTGAAGCGCCGTAATATCATAGAGATTTGGAACAGGATGAGGCCTTTGTTTCATCAAAACACGGAACAGACGCAATTGCACCGCTTCAATCAGACGGGATTGCACATGTTTCGGACAATCCCCACAAATACCCGCCGGCAGCCGCGGTTCAGACCAGAGTCTTGGAGGAATCAATCTCCCCGCGGAAGTATTTGACCACATTCTCGGCGGCCAGGATATCCATCCTGACAAAGGTTTCCTGCGTAAAGGTGGCGACATGGGGCGTGAGGGTGACCTCGTCCAGTTCGGCGAGGATGGAATCGGTTTTGGGCTCGACGTCGAAGACATCGATGGCCGCGCCGGAAAGCCTCTTTTCCCGTATGGCGCGGTAGAGTCCCTCCTCGTCCACAATGGGTCCGCGGGCGGTATTGATGAGATAGGCGGTCGGCTTGCATTTGCAGAGGGTCTCATAGCCGAACATGCCGGTGGTCTCAGGCGTGAGGGGAACATGGATGCTCAGGTAGTCGGCCGAGGCGAGCAGGTCGTCCAGGGGAAGGTAGCGCACGCCGAATTCCTTTTCAGCCGCCTCGTTGCGGATGATGTCGTAATAGGCGATGTCCATCTGGAAAACCCTGGCGCGGCGGACCACCTCTTTGGCGATGCTGCCCATGCCCACAATACCAAGCACCTTGCCCTCCGAGCTGTAGGCCAGCTGCTTATCCCAGACGTGGTTTTTCATCTGCCGGGAGAGGGCGGGCACCCTGCGGGCGTTCATGAGAATGTAGGTCATGACCAGCTCGGCGACGGGGGCCTCCACCGCGCCCAGCGTGCGCGCCACGGTGACGCCGTGGTCCTTGGCGGCGCCCAGATCGACCGAATCGACCCCGACGCCGCGCCGGGCGATGATTTTCAGATGGGGCGCGCGTTCCATGACCTCGCGGGTAATCTTTTCCAGGTCGCAGATGAAGGCTTCGGCCTCTCCGGCGTAGGGGATGATTTCCTCGGGAGTGAGGAATTTGTGGCCGTAGGGATTATCGATGACCGTGTGTCCGGCCTCAAGCAGAATTTCCTTGGCGCGGGGAGAGAACTTGGTGAAATATTCGCTGGTAATGAGTACTTTTGCCATGCGGTTCAGTCCTTTCAGAGCCGCGGCGGTGCGCGCGGCCGCCTGCGCGTCCAGGGCTAAATGGACGGTACAAAGCGGGCCGCCGCGCGCATGCGCGGACGGAAATGGTTTGGAAAAAACAGACTGCCCGGCCGGAGCGCTCCGCTGCAATGCGGACGGCCGAAGAACAGCGGCTGCCAAAAGGAAGGGGTCCGCGCGCGCGTCGGCAACCGCACGCGCGGATACTATGGAAAATGGGGCTTGTAAACGGAAAAAGGGGAAAGACTACAGCATACTGCCGCCGAACATGGCGGAATCGGCGGAACGCTTGTAAAGCCCGAGCACGCCCCCCTCCTTGGGGGTTGGGGGCGTAAAGCGCGCGCGGCGCTCTTTGAGAAGCTCCTCCGCCTCCTGAGAAGAGAGGGGCCTCTCCCTGGTGCCGACGAGGTTGATGGAACGGGAGGGAATGTCGATCGAGAGGAGATCTCCCTCCTCGATCAGAGCGATGTTGCCCCCCTCGGCGGCCTCAGGGGTGACGTGCCCGATGGCGGGGCCGCGGGTCGCGCCGGAGAAGCGGCCGTCGGTCACCAGGGCGACCGAGGAGATCAGGCGGGCGTCTGAGGCGATGGCCTCGGTGGTGTAGAACATCTCGGGCATGCCCGAGCCCTTGGGACCGTTGTAGCGGATGACGAGCACATCGCCCTCCTGAATTGCGCCGCTCGTGACGGCGCTTCTCGCGGCGATTTCGTCGTCAAACACGCGCGCGGGACCGGTGTGGCGGAGCATTTCGGGCGCGATGGCCGAATGCTTGGTCACGGCGCCGCCCTCGGCGATGTTGCCCGTCAGCACGGCGATGGAACCGCCCGTGCGGATGGGACTGGCGAGGGGATGGATGATCTCCTCCGCCCTGACGCCGAAGCGTTCGAGATAGCGGCGGTTGTAGGCGATGCGCCCGGCCCCCTCCTCGAGGTTCTGGCCCACGGTTTTGCCCGTGCAGGTCATCGCGTCGAGCTTGAGGAAATCCCGGAGCTCCAGAAGGAGGGCGGGCAGGCCGCCGGCGTACCAGAAATATTCGGCGGAGAAGCGGCCGGCGGGCCGGATGTCGCACAGATAGGGGACCGAACGGCCGATGCGGTCGAACTGGGCGGGGCCGAAATCGACGCCCGCCTCCCGGGCGATGACCGGCATATGTAAAAGGGCGTTGGTCGAGCCGGAGATGGCGGCGTGGACCACAGCGGCGTTGTAGAAGGCGTCGGGGGTGAGAATGTCGCGCGAGGTGACGCCCTTCTTTACCAGGGAGAGCACGGCCTTTCCGGCCTCGCGGGCGAGGAAGGCGGTCTCCTTGAAGACGAAGGGGGAGAGGGCGGAAAAGGGCAGCGCCAAACCGAGCGCCTCGGCCATGACCTGCATGGTGCAGGCGGTGCCCATGAACTGGCAGGCGCCGCAGGTGGTGCAGGCGCGCTTTTTGCAGTCGAAAAGGGAGGTCTTGTCGATCTCTCCGCGGTCGTATTGGGAATGGTAAGCGCCGATCTGCTCGAGGGTCAGGCCGGAACTGCCTTCCAGCATGACGCCGCCGGGGACGACGACCGTGGGAAGGGCGAGCCGCGCCGCCGCCACAAGGTGGGCGGGGAGGGCTTTGTCGCACGAGGAGAGGAAGAGCATGCCGTCGGGAATGTTGACCTTGCAGTGGATTTCATTCATCGCGGCGATGATGTCGCGCGAGAGCAGGGAATAGCTCATGCCCTCGTGCCCCTGGGCGATGCCGTCGCAAATATCGGTCACGGTGAAGCGGGAGGGCTTGCCCCCGCCGTACATGACCCCTTTTTCGGCCTCGTCCGCCAGCTGTCCCAGGCCGAAGCTGCCCGGATGGCTGGCTCCCTCCGTGGTCTCGATGAGGATGTGCGGCCGGAGAAGGTCGCTTTCGTCCCAGTCCATGCCCATGCGCAGGGCCTCGATCTCAGGCGCTTTTTGATTGATGTCCATGGAATACCTCCTTTCTTCCCGGCGCTTAGATCAGCCGGGAGGAGCGGGTTTAGCCGCGCAGCACGTCCCGCGCGGTGGTGACGGCCTCTTTGAGACCGTCCTTCAGGAAGACGGTGTCGATGCCCAGCGCCAGGAAGAGGTAGCCGTCCTCAATGTTCTGACGGACGTTTTCGGCGTTGGGGAGGACGTTGTGCATGCCGGGGGCCTTGTGATGGCGCTTGCAGGCCTCCAGCACCTTTTTGCAGCCCTCGGTCACAAGCGGATGGGAGGTCTGGCCGGGCACGCCGTAGGAGCCGCTCATGTCGTACGGTCCGATGAAGATGCCGTCCACGCCTTCGACGTCGAGGATGGCGTCGATATTCTCGACCGCTTCCTTGCTTTCGATCATCACGATCACGGCGATTTCCTCATTGGCGGTTTTGACGTACTCGTCGAAGTCCTCGCCCCATTCGTTGGGCCGGCAGAAGGCGTAGCCGCGGATGCCTTCGGGCGGATACTTGGCGGCGGCCACCGCTCTGCGGGCGTCCTCCGCGTTGTTGACCAGGGGGACGATGACGCCGGCGGCGCCGCAGTCGAGCACGCGGCGGATGGCCATGGTGTCGTTTTCCACAACGCGGGCCATGGGGGCGGTGCCGGTGTTTTTGAAGCCGCGGAAAATGTCGGCCACCTTGTCCATGGTGATCTCGGTGTGCTCAAGATCGATGGCGGCCCAGTCGAAGCCCTGGCGGGCCATGAGCTCGGCGACGGTGGGAGAGCCGATTTGAATCCAGGTGCCGAGGCACACCTTGCCCTCTTTCAGCATTGCTTTGATGTTCTTCATGATTGTCATGCCTCCGTTTTTCCTTGTGAAAGAATGCGTTTCAGGGTGAAATAGTAATCATCCGTTTGCCGACGGATGGAGGAAACGAAAGAGCAAGTAATATTAGTAATGAAATTGCGTTAATCGATGCGAGAGAAAATCCTTTGCGGAAACGGGAGAAATCACTTGCCAAAACGCTGAAGGATCAGACGAATTCCCATGCGGGAATGGGTGAAGTCTACAATCTATTGTAGATTCCTCTTACATTATAACAAAAAAAATTAATTTTTCCAGTGCTAAAGGCCCTGATATAAAAATAAATTTCCGCCGAAGCAAGGGGGAAAAATTTCAAAAAATATTTTTGAAAAAAGGCTAGCAAAAAGAAAGATATTGCGCTATAATAGTAATCAACATAGGAAATACACCTTTTTATTAGTAGTAATAGGAGGGCGGAACCACCGGGTCCATTACAGCGGTTTCTGTTTCAACCGTTGTATGATGCTTAATACATAGGTAAAGGAGAAGGTAACCATGGTCAAAAACATGAAGGGCGACGCTTCGGGCAGAGGCATTTCCGAAGGCTTTAAAATTTGCTCCCCTGCGCGTCAGCATCCCTACACCGAAGAGGAGATCGCGGCTGTCGTCAATGTTATGAGAAACGTTGACTGCCAGACGCAGGGCGACAACCTTGCCAGATTCGAAGAGGCTTTCAAGGAGTTCACCGGCGCCAACTACGCGTTCGCTGTGGACAACGCTACCAACGCTCTGTATCTTTCGGCGGTTCTCTGCCGCATCCAGCCGGGCGATGAGGTCATTGTTCCCGCTTACACCTTCTGCGCTTCCGCCATCCCGTTTGCTAAGAATGGCGCCAAGCTTGTCTGGGCCGACATTGATCCCGTGTCCTGGACCATTGATCCCGCCGATGTGGAGAAGAAGATTACCGACAAGACCAAGGCGATCGTCGTCGTTCACCTGCTCGGCATGCCCGCCGACGTGGAGAAGATCTGCGAAATTGCCAAGAAGCACAACCTCAAGGTTGTGGAAGACTGCGCGCAGGCGCTTGACTGCCGCATTCACGGCCAGCACGTCGGCACCTTTGGCGACTTCGGCTGCTTCAGCTTCCACGGCGCCAAGACCATGACCACCCTGGGTGAGGGCGGCATGCTTCTTGTTAAGAGCGAGGCCGACGCTGCCCTGACCCCCGGCATCCGCCACAACGGCTGCTGCAGCTGGAACTTTGAGCGCGACCGTTACTGGGTGCCCGCAATGCTGTCTCTTATACACATCTCCGAGCCCA
>CABSLJ010000076.1 GCA_902478455.1 uncultured Oscillospiraceae bacterium
CCACCAAGGGCGTGGACGCCGATATGGCCGACGCCGTGACCGAAGAGAATTTGGAGCAGGCGGTCGCCTTCGCCAAGGCGGCGGCCGAACGCTACAAAAGCATTGTGGCCATTACGGGGGCCATCGACCTGGTTTCCGACGGCAAGACCTGCTTCGTCATCCGCAACGGCCGCCCCGAGATGGGACGCATCACCGGCACGGGCTGCCAGCTTTCCGGCCTGTTGACCGCCTATCTCGTGGCCAACCCCGGAAACGAACTGGAGGCCGCCGCGGCCGCCGTGGCTTCCATGGGCCTGGCAGGCGAAATCGGCTGGAACAGCTGCGCTCCCACCGACGGAAACGCCCCCTACCGCAACCGCATCATCGACGCCATCTATCACATGGACGGCAAAACGCTGAACGAAGGAGCCAAATATGAAGTGCGATAAAGAGAACCTCCTGCTCTACGCCGTGACCGACCGCGCATGGCTGGGAGAAAGTACCCTGGCCCATCAGGTGGAGGAATCCATCTTAGGCGGCGCGACCATGATCCAGCTGCGGGAAAAGCATCTGGACAGCGACGCCTTTCTCGCCGAGGCCCGTGAAATCAAGGCGCTCTGCAAGCGCCACGGCGTGCCGTTCCTGGTCAACGATAACGTGGACATCGCGGTCGCAATGGACGCCGACGGCGTCCACGTGGGTCAGCACGATATGGAGGCCGGCGCCGTCCGGGAAAAGATCGGTCCCGACCGCATTCTCGGCGTTTCCGCCCAGACGGTGGAGCAGGCTCTGCGCGCTCAGGCAGCCGGAGCCGATTATCTGGGCGTGGGCGCGGTCTTTCCCACCGGCACCAAGGATGACGCCGATGCAGTCAGCTTCGACACACTCAGAGAGATCTGCGCAGCCGTCACCATCCCGGTGGTGGCTATCGGCGGCATCGGCCCCGGCAATCTGATGCAGCTCGCGGGCAGCGGCGTCTGCGGCGTGGCGGTCGTTTCGGCCATCTACGCCCAGCCGGACATCCGCGCAGCCGCCCGTAAACTCCGGGCGCTTTCTCAGGAGATGATCGCGCGATGAGGCCCGAGGGCGCGATTTTTGATCTGGACGGCACGCTGACCGATTCCATGTACATCTGGGACGAAGCGCCGGGCACGCTGGTCCGCCGGTTCGGCAAAACACCGCCCGACAATCTGGCCGGGCAGCTCAAGGAGATGGGCCGCCTGGAGGCGTCCGAATATCTGATCCGGACCTTTGGGCTTTGCAGCACCCCCGGGCAGGTGATGGAAAGCATCAATGAGCTGGTCACCGTCGAGTACCGGGAGCGCGTTCCGTTAAAGCCCGGGGCGGATGCCCTGCTCTCCCGTCTGGAATCGCTGGGCGTGCCCTGCGGCATCGCCACGGCAAGCGAAAGCTTTCAGGCGCGGGACGCCATGCGCCGCCTGGGGCAGTGGGCGCATTTCCGCTTTGCCATCAGCTCCCTGCAATACGGTCCCAAAACCCGGCCGGACATCTATTTCGAGGCGGCCCGCCGGCTGGGGAGCCAGGTACAGCGCACGCTGGTCTTTGAGGACGCCCTTCACGCCGCGCGCACGGCGAAGGAGGCCGGTTTTCTGGTCGCCGGCGTGTACGATTCCTCCGCCGAAGCCGACCAGCCGGCCCTACGCGCTCTGTGCGACTGGTATCTTCCCCGGTTGGACGATTCCGATTTTCTCGCCCAGCTGGAAGCATAAATTCATAACCGCGGTAGATTGGGGGCACCACCTTCTGCCGCGTTATAAAACTTCAATGTGGTTTGACATCAGAAAGGAGTAACCCCATGAAAACAGCATTGACGATCGCTGGAAGCGATTCCAGCGGAGGCGCCGGAATTCAAGCCGATATCAAGACCATGAGCGCAAACGGCGTTTATGCCATGAGCGCCGTCACCGCCTTGACGGCTCAAAACACCACCGGCGTCTACGGCATTTTGGAATCCACCCCCGAATTTCTGGCCAATCAGCTCGACTGCATCTTTACCGACATCTATCCCGACGCGGTCAAGACGGGCATGGTCTCCTCCACCGCCCTGATCCGGGTAATCTCGGAGAAGCTAAGGCAGTACGGGGCCAAAAACATTGTGGTCGACCCCGTGATGGTGGCCACCAGCGGCTCGCGCCTGATATCAGAGGACGCCGTCAAGGCGCTTCGGGAGCTGCTGCTCCCGCTCGCGACCGTGCTGACGCCCAACATTCCGGAGGCGGAGGTCCTCTCCGGACAAAGCATCTCCGGGCCGGGCGACATGGAACACGCCGCCCGGATCATCAGCGAGCAGTATGGCTGCGCCGTGCTGTGCAAAGGCGGACATCAGATCAGCGACGCCGACGATCTATTGTGGAAGGACGACCGCGGCGTCTGGTTCCGAGGGAAGCGCATCGACAATCCCAACACCCACGGCACCGGCTGCACCCTTTCGAGCGCCATCGCCTCCAATCTGGCCAAGGATCTGCCTTTGGAGCAGGCAGTCAAGCGGGCCAAGGATTACATCTCCGGCGCGCTGGGCGCCATGCTGGACCTGGGCGCGGGCAGCGGTCCCATGAACCACCTCTTTGCCTTAAAGGGGGAGTTTATAGATGTCTGAGTGGATTGTCGCCGTTTTTACCGTCGCCGTGCTGGGCGTGACCATCTGGCTGTGCCGGGGCGTTTCGCTCAAGGTGCGCGATCTGTGCCTGGCAGGGATGACCGCCGCGGCCACCCTCGCGCTGCGCTGCCTGCTCATCACACTGCCCAACGGCAGCCACATCAGTCTGGGCGCTATGCTGCCCCTGATGATCCTCGCACTGGTCTACGATTACCGCGTGGCCTTTTTCAGCGGCTGGGTGACCGGTATCCTCGCCATGCTGCTTCTGCCCGAGTGGCAGCCCGTCCATTGGGCGCAGCCCTTTGTGGAGCATCTCATCTGCTTTTCCGCCCTGGGCTACGCCGGCGTCTTCGGCTGCCGCAAGCGCTGGCAGGTGACGGCGGGGGCGCTTTTGGCCGTGGTCCTCAGCGTGGCCAGCCACATCATGGCCGGGGCGATTTTCTTTGCCCAGTACGCCTGGGACGGCTACGGCCCGTGGGCGTACAGCATTGTGGCCAACCTCTCCGGCCACGGGACAGAGGGAGTAGCGAGCGTAATTCTGATCTCCCTTCTGCCGGTGAAACGGATTCAAAAAGCAGTAAAGGCAGGTGCGCAAGGATGACCTTTTGGGAGGAATTGATGCAGGAAAATCTCCCCATCTGGGAGCAGTGCCTGCATTCGGAGTTTTTGCAGCAGCTTGGAGAGGGAACCCTCCCCGAGGCGTGCTTCAAGGGCTATATTGTGGACGACAGTCTCTACCTGCGCGAATACGCCAAGGTATTCGCCTGGGGAATGCTCAAGGCCGACGACATGGACGCCATCCGCAACTATTATTCCCTGCTCTCCTTTGTCAACGAGGGGGAGGGGGCCACCCGGCTGCTCTATCTGGAGCGGTTCGGTCTGGACGACGCGCAGATTCAGCATCTTCCCCTGCGGCCGGAAAATCTGGCCTATACCCGGACGATGGTGGAGGCCGCCAGGGATGGCCAGGGCGAGGCCGAGTGCATGATGGCCTGCCTGCCCTGCATGGCCAGCTACGGCTGGATTTTTCAACGGCTTTTGGAGCAATATCCCGGTGTGTGCAACACGCCCTACTGGCCGCTGGTCCGCGATTATGCCGGCGCGGAGTATCAGGCCGCCTGCGACCGGTGGGTCGCTTTTATGGAAGCGGCATGCCGGGAGTTGGAGCCCGCCCGAAAGGAAAGGTGCCGGGAGATTTTCCGCGCTTGCTCCGTCCATGAGCTCCATTTCTGGGAGATGAGCATGCAGCCCCGCGACGACGTCTGAGGGCTCCCGCGCGCAGCTGCAGCTCTCATGTAAAATGGAACGCGGACAAACAGGAAAAGGGATTGGACGACGTGTTAACGTCGTCCAATCCCTTTTCTAAAATGTTTATGTTTTCTGAAAACCGGCTCATCGCTCGATCTTGGTGCAGTCCTCTTTTCCGGCCGTCTGGTCAAAGGTAAAGGAATCGAGCTTGTCGCGCACCATGGCGGAAACCTCGTTATAGATTTTGTGGAAGCGGCAGGAGGCGTGGTCGCAGGTATATTCCTCCTGCAGGCAGCGGCTGATCAGGAACGGGCCCTCCACCGCTTCAATGACCTGGCGCAGGGTGATTTCCGCCGGAGAACGGGCGAGCAGATAGCCGCCGTGCGCCCCTTTAAAGGACTGAACCAGTCCGCCGCCGACCAGCTTGCGCAGAATTTTGAGCGCAAAACGCACCGGCACGCCCGTGTTTTCTGAAATAGCTTGTGCGCCGAGCTTTTCCCCGCTTTCCGCCAACAGCTCCACAATGCGGACGGCATAATCGGCCTCAAGTGTTATGTGCATGGCAGGTCCTCTCTAATCGAGAAAATCTTTGAGCTTTTTGCTGCGGCTGGGATGGCGGAGTTTCCGCAGCGCCTTGGCCTCAATCTGGCGGATGCGCTCACGGGTGACGTTGAATTCCTTGCCGACTTCCTCAAGGGTGCGCGAACGGCCGTCCTCCAGCCCGAAGCGCAGCCGCAGCACCTTTTCCTCCCGGGGAGTGAGGGTGTCAAGCACCTCGGAGAGCTGCTCCTTCAAAAGGGTGTGCGAGGCGGAAACGTCGGGGGCGGGGGCGTCGTCGTCGGGGATGAAGTCGCCCAGGTGGCTGTCCTCCTCCTCGCCGATGGGGGTTTCCAGAGACACCGGCTCCTGCGCGACGCGCATGATCTCCCGCACCTTGTCGACGGGCATATCGAGCTCGTCGGAGATTTCGTCGGCCGTCGGCTCGTGGCCGTTGGTGTGCAGAAGCTGGCTGGAGACCTTCTTGACCTTGTTGATGGTCTCCACCATATGCACCGGAATGCGGATGGTGCGGGCCTGGTCGGCGATGGCGCGGGTGATGGCCTGCCGGATCCACCAGGTGGCATAGGTGGAGAATTTGAAGCCCTTGGTGTAATCGAATTTTTCCACCGCCTTGATGAGGCCCAAGTTTCCCTCCTGAATCAGGTCCAGAAACTGCATGCCGCGGCCGAGGTAGCGCTTGGCGATGCTGACCACCAGGCGGAGGTTGGCCTCTGAGAGGCGCTTTTTGGCGTACTCGTCGCCGTCGGCAATCCGGATGGCGAGGTCGATCTCCTCCTCCGGGGTCAAAAGCGGCACCCGGCCGATCTCCTTGAGGTAAACCTTGACCGGGTCGTCGATGGCGATGCCCTCCGCGGCGGCCGCGGCCGCCTCCGGCGTCTCCTCCGCCGTCTCTCCGATGTCAAAGGTGATGTCGTCAATCGGGATTTCACCGAAATCCTCCACGATCTCCACCCCGAGGGATTCCAGGGAATCGTAGAATTTTTCAATCTGCTCGGGGTCGAAATCGAGTTCTCCAAGCGCGTCTAGTATTTCCTTGGTGCTCAGCTGACCCTTGGTCTTTCCCAGCTCCATCAGATCTCTGATCACGGTCTTCTTATCCGGTGTTCCCATTGCTTTGTATCCTCCTATTTCTTCTGCTCGCGCATCCGTTGCAGATAGCTTGCTATGTCGTTTACATCGGCTGTTGCTGCTTCCTCTGTTTTGATCTTTTCCCGCTCTGTGAGCAGAACCGAGACATACTCCTCGGCCGCTTGGGCGGTCTCCGCCCCCGGCGGGGAATTTGCCAGAATCTTGGCCACCCGGCTGATCTCCTCCATGGAGAAATCCTCGGAAAAGCTGTCGATCCCCGTCTCCTTGCCGGAGAGCGCCCGTTCCAAGACGCGCTCATACACCCGGCGGTTGAACGACGTGCAGAATTTGTCCGCAGGTACCCGCATGGAGATATTCTTAGCCATATCGGGGTGATTTATGAGATAGGCGATCAAGGCTTCCTCCGCGCGGGCGGCGCGCAGGTTCTGCGACCGCTCGGGATTGACCGTGTCCCTTCCGCCGGAAAGGTCCCGCTGCAGCTCGCGGAACTGCTTTTGGGAGGCGTCCCGGTCCCTCTTTTTTACGAGCTTATCCACCTGGTAGAGCACCGAGGACTTCTCCACCCCGATTTCCTCGCTGAGCTTGCCGGCATAGAGCTCCTGTTCGATGCGGTTGTCCAGCGTGGCGAGAATGGCGGCCGCGCCCGAAAGATAGGCCACCTTGCCGTCGGTCGTCTCCATATTGCAGGAGGCGCGCAGTTTTTGCAGGCGGTAGTCCACGTCGTTGCCGGAGGCGTCCAGAAGCTGCCGGAAGCGGACCGGTCCCTCCTCCCCATGGGAACGGATGAACTCGTCCGGGTCCTTGCCGCCCGCGATGGAGAGCACCCGCACCAGCAGCCCCGCCTCCCGCAGAAGCGGAATCGCCCGGCCGGCCGCCTTCTGGCCGGCTTCGTCGGCATCGTAGGAAATGACAATTTCCGCCGCATACCGCGCAAGAAGCCGCGCCTGCTCGGAGGTGAGCGCCGTTCCGAGGGTGGCCACGGCGTTGGTAAAGCCGGCCTGATGCAGGGCGATGACGTCCATGTAGCCTTCAGCCAGAATCAGACGCTTTTCGCCGCTGTTCTTGGCAAAATTGAGGGCAAAAAGGTTGCTGCTCTTTTTAAAGACCATCGTATCCGAGGTGTTGAGATATTTCGGCTTGCCGTCCCCCATAATCCGCCCGCCGAAGGCGATGACGTTGCCCCGCAGATCGATGATGGGAAACATCGCGCGGTCGGTGAAACGGTCGACCGCCCGTCCGCTGCGGCTCTTGAAGGCGAGGTTGGCGGAAATGATCTCGTCGTCCTTATAGCCCTTGGCCCTCAGCGCGTCCACCAATGCAAAACGGGAGGCGGGCGCATAGCCCAGCCCGAAGTGGCGGATGGTTTTGTCTGTAAGGGCCCTCCCCCGCAGGTAGCCGAGCGCCCTCTTCCCCTCGGCAGAGGCGATGAGAGCCTGGTGATAAAAGCGGGCCGCTTCGCGGTTCATCTCATAAATCCGGGTGCGCAGACGGGAAAGGCCCTCGTCCCGGCTGTTTTCCGGCATCTGCATGCCGGCGCGCTGGGCGAGAAAGCGCACCGCCTCCATATAGTCGAGATTTTCGATCCTGCGGATGAAGGTGATCACATCCCCGCCGGCTCCGCAGCCAAAGCAGTAAAAGGAGCCGTTTTCGGGGTAGAGGTTGAAAGAGGGAGTCTTTTCCCCGTGGAAGGGGCACAGCCCCACCATGTTGCGTCCCCTGCGGCGCAGATTGACATAGCCGGAAACGACGTCCACAATGTCGCTGCGCATCTTAAGGTCCTGTAAAAAATCTTCGGGCAGCGGCATATGATCACTTCCTTTCCGTCCACCCGCTCTCCCGCCGCTTCCGGCGGTCAGAGAGAGATGTGCCACGCCTTCGGGATGTAGATTTCCTGGAATATCTGAATGGCGAAATGATCGGTCATGCCGGCGATGTAGTCGCACACGGCGCGGTCGGTCGATTCCTCCTGTGCGATCTTCTGGAGTTCGGGCGGCATTTTCCGCGGCTGCTCCTTAAAATACTCATACAGACGCCGCACCAGCAGCGGCACCTTTTGTTCCTCCGCCTTGGCGTAAGGATTGCGGTAGACCGAATGAAACATGAACTCGTGCAGCGCCTCAAAGGCCTGTTCCATCTCGGGATCCATGCCGATCCGTCCTTCGCCGTTGTGCTCCACAATGGAGTGGACCAGCCGGTCGATCCGCACGCTTCGCCGGTCCCCAAGCGTTTGGAGCAGCTTTGCGGGGATGTCCTCCTCGCGCAGGACGCCCGCACGGATGGCGTCGTCGATGTCGTGATTGATGTAGGCCACGCGGTCGGCCAGACGGACGACCCGGCCCTCCAGGGTGGAGGCCTCCCTTCCCCTGGTATGGCAGAGGATGCCGTCGCGCACCTCGGCCGTCAGGTTGAGGCCCTCCCCGCCCTTTTCGAGCTTTTCCACCACCCGCACGCTCTGCTCGTAGTGGAAGAAACCTTCGGGGGAAATATCGTTGAGCGCCCGCTCCCCGGCGTGACCGAAGGGGGTGTGCCCCAGGTCGTGCCCCAGGGAGATGGCCTCCGTGAGGTCTTCATTCAGCCGCAGCGCCCGCGCGATGGTGCGGGCGATCTGCGCCACCTCCAGCGTGTGGGTCAGCCGCGTGCGGTAGTGATCCCCCTCCGGGGAGAGAAACACCTGCGTCTTGTGCTTGAGGCGGCGGAAGGCCTTGCAGTGGATGATGCGGTCGCGGTCGCGCTGGTAGGCCGTTCTGAGGGTGCAGGGTTCCTCCGCGCGCTTCCGGCCCGCGCTGTTCTGAGACAGGGCGGCATGGGGAGAAAGCGTCTGGCTTTCAATCAGCTCGGTTTGTTCCCGGACGGTCATCGGATTCCACCTCCGCAGATAACGATTCTATTCCTATTATACGACGTAGAATGCGTTCTCCCTGCCTCCATAAGCCGGTATTTTAGAGAAAAAGCCCAAATCCGCCCCTTTTCCCAAAACGCGGTTCGTTCCCATAAAAATTTTGTTGAACCGTGCGGGCCGCCCTGGGCGTCGGGAAGTCCGGCCACGCGCCGGAAAGTAAAAAAGCGCCGTCCGCGCAGAGACGACGCTTTTTGCCGACCCAGGCGTATTACAACGCCGTGTAAAAGGCCTCTCCCATGCAGGCTTCCACCTCTCCGCAGGTAGCGTCCCGCAGCTGGGTGCAAAACTGCCCGACGTTTTCCTCCGGCAGAAAAAAGGCCAGGCGCACATGATCGAGAAAGTCGGCCTGCTCCACACGTCCGCCGCAGGCGGGAATCAGCGCGTCGATCCTGCCATACTGGTTGTAGCTGCAGGCGAGCTCTCCTTTCAGACAGCGGCGCATGGTGACGACGCCCGCCGCCTCGAGCGCGAGGCTTGCGCAGTGGGAATAAGCGCGCACCAGTCCTCCAGCCCCCAGGAGCACACCGCCGAAGTAACGCGTGACCACGAGGATCGCGTCACAGGTTTCGCTTTTGGAAAGCACGTCGAGCACGGGCATTCCGGCCGTGCCCTGGGGCTCGCCGTCGTCCGAATAACGGCGAAGCTGCCCCTCGCGCAGGGAATAGCCGTAGACGTTGTGGGATGCGTCCCAATGCCTGGAGCGTATCTCATTGAGGAAAGCCAACGCCTCTTCCTCGGTCGTGACCGGCCTGCACCGGCCGATAAACCGCGACCTCCTCTCCACAAACTCCACTGTGCTCTCCTGTTTCACTGTCCGGTAGGAATCCACGGCGTCCCCCTCCCCTGCATCTGATTTTGAGCTCCCGCTCCAGAAAAAATCAGGCGGCGCATTGCTGCGCCGCCACTGAGGTTATAGATGATTCAATCCTCTTACTTGCTTTCGATCCCGTAACGTCTCTTGAAACGGTCGACACGTCCGCCGGTATCAACGAGCTTCTGTTTGCCGGTGAAGAACGGATGGCATTTGGAGCATATTTCAACACGGATGTTCTTCCTGGTGGAAGCCGTGTGAATGACATTGCCGCATGCGCATGTGATGGTCGTCTCTTCATACTTGGGATGCAAATTTTCCTTCATGGTTTTCACCTCTTTCGCTGAAACCGTAAACATAACATAGAGATTATAGCATAGCAAAAAGCAAAATGCAAGCATTAAACACCGACGGCGCACAAGTTTTTTTGCGGCAAATCCTTTCCAAAATGCGCATCCCACGCAAAACAGACGGAAAACCGCGGTCTGCGCTTTTCTCAGGGACGGCCCGACCCGCGGAACCCGGGCAAAACAAGAAGTCTTGCGGCAGCCCGACGCCGGCGCTCACCGCCCGTCCTGCTTTCCGACATACGCGGCATACTCCTCGAGGCACATGTCCAGCGTGCGCATCGCCCTGGCGTTTTCCCGCCCCACAAAGCGGAAATGGGTCGGATCGTAGGGCATATAGGTCTCGTCCTCCTTGTTGGCGGCGTAGCGCAGCACAAAGCCGTATTCCACACAGTTTTTGACCAGCCAGTTGTAAGCCTGCGAGTTCGTAAAATCACCATCAGCGTCAAGCCCCTCCTGCCAGAAATCGAAGGCCAGGCCGGTCTGGTGCTCATCCATGCCGCCGGGGGCCACCGTCTCCTGCGCGGTCGCCTCGGCGCGCACCCGGGTGTAGCCCTCTTCCATCAGCGTCCGGACGCGCTCTTCAAAGAGGGCGTCCTGCTCGCTGCGGCTGACATAGCCCCTGGTCACGTAAAGCGGCACGCCCGCCTCCTTTGCGGCCGACATCAGCTCCTCCAGCGCCGCAACCGCCGTCTTTTCCCCGCTGATTCCCTCATATTCCGTCAACTCGGGCGCATAAGCGGCATCCAGCTCGCTGTGCAGTCCCACCAGCAGCAGATACTTGCTCCGGTCGTCCTCCTCTTCTATTTGGGAAACCGTGCCCAAATCGGAGCCGATGACCTCCTGCGCGCTGCCCGGCGGCGATTTGGCCGCCTCTTTGAATTCGGTGTAGACCAAAACAAAGACGAAAGCAGCGGCTAGGATAATCAGTACGGCCAGGGCGATCATAATGCCCCTGAGCTTTCCTGTATGATCCTTTGGAGGGGCGTGCGCCTTGAGGCTTTTCCGCCCCATATGGTCGACCGTGATCTCAAAATCGCTCACCCTGCGGGGGGCGCGGCCCATGGAGAACTCGGCCCGCACGATTTTGGTTCCGCTCGTCTTCTTCGGTCTTTTGAGCACGGGCATGGAAATTCTCCTTTCTGTGGAAATCCGTTTTTTTTATTGTATTATGATTCGACCTTTTTTTCAAGCGAAAGAATCCGCCAATCTGCACAACCAAATGTAGGTGTTACAATGATGTGTAACAA
>CABSLJ010000077.1 GCA_902478455.1 uncultured Oscillospiraceae bacterium
CCCCTGGGCCCGCAGCTCCTCCAGCAGCTCGTCCACCGTCAGCCGGTTGCGGCGCATCTCCCCCTGGTCGATCTTCCCCTTGCGGATGATGACGCTGGGCCGGCCGCACATGAGGGTGCGGAACCGGGTACTCTTCATGGTGAGCACCGACAGGATCATGGTCAGGGACAGGAGGGTCAGAATGGGCACGATCCCCGTGAGCAAGGGGATACCGAAATCCTGCATGGGGACGGCGGCCAGATCGGCGATGATCAGGGAGAGCACCAGCTCCGAGGGCTCCAGCTCCCCCACCTGGCGCTTGCCCATGAGCCGGATGCCGGCGATGATGAGCAGGTATAGGATGATGGTCCGGATCAGGCCGGTAAACATGTCGGTCACCTCACTGCGGAGCGCGAGTGCGCTTTTGGTTCAGTCTTTCCCTCTCTTGGAGAAAGTATCCGAGAGATCCCCCGTACTGCGGAAAAAGTTTTATGAAAAAAGATTCCCCCACCCCTTGCAAAGCGCGTCGATTTCCGATACAATATCTTGAAACACTTTGCGCGTGGATCGTATCTGAATTGTGAACTGGAACGGAAGGGCGTGTGAGAGAATTGATGAAAGCGACTTTGATCCTGGCCAACGGAAGCGTATTTTCCGGGACCAGCATCGGCAGTACCTCCGACCGGGTGTGCGAGATGGTGTTCAACACCTCCATGACCGGGTATCAGGAGATTCTGACCGACCCCTCCTACGCGGGACAGGGGATCGTGATGTCCTATCCCCTCATCGGGAACTACGGCGTCAACCATGAGGACAACGAGTCCAGCCGTCCCTGGGCGGAGGCCTTTGTGGTCCGCCACCTCTCCCCCATCGGAAGCAATTTCCGCTGTGAGGAGACGCTGGACCACTACCTGAAAAAACACGACATCACGGGCATTGAGGGAGTAGACACCCGTGCCCTGACGAAAATACTCCGCAGCCAGGGGAGCATGAACGGCATGGTCACCTGTGCGGAGCATTTTAATGTAGCGGAGATTCTGGAGAAGCTGAAGGCCTACCGGGTGGAGGGCACCGTGGAGCGTGTCTCCCGGAAGGAGCCCGAGGACTGCCCCGCCTACGGCGAGGAGAAGTACAAGGTGGCCATGATGGACTACGGCGTGAAGCAGAACATGATCGAGTGCCTGCGCCGCCGGGGCTGCCATGTCACCGTGTTCCCCGCCGCCACCCCCGCCGAGACCATCCTCACCGGCGGCTTTGACGGGGTGATGCTCTCCAACGGCCCCGGCGACCCCGCCGACAACGTGGCCATCATCGGGGAGGTCAAGAAGCTCTATGAGAGCACCCTCCCCCTGTACGCCGTCTGCCTGGGCCACCAGCTGATGGCCCTGGCCACCGGCGCCAAGACCGGCCGGCTGGCCTACGGCCACCGGGGCGGCAACCACCCGGTGAAGGACCTGGCCGAGGACCGGGTGTTCATCACCAGCCAGAACCACGGCTATGTGGTGCTGTCCGAGACGGTGGACCCCGCCGTGGCCGAGGTGTCCCACATCAACGTGAACGACGGCACCTGCGAGGGCCTGCGCTACAAGCGCCCCAACTGCTTCACCACACAGTTCCATCCCGAGGCCAGCCCCGGCCCCAAGGATACGGAGTACCTGTTCGACCGCTTTGTGGCTTCTATGGGAGGTGACCGGTAATGCCGAAGAATCCGAATATCAAAAAAGTTCTGGTGCTGGGCTCCGGCCCCATCGTCATCGGCCAGGCCGCCGAGTTTGACTACGCCGGCACCCAGGCCTGCCGCGCCCTCAAGGAGGAGGGGATTGAGGTCGTCCTCGTCAACTCCAACCCCGCCACCATCATGACAGACAAGGTCATGGCCGACCACATCTACATCGAGCCGCTGCGGCTGGACGTCGTCAAGCGGATCATCGAGAAGGAACGGCCGGACAGCGTCCTCGCCACTCTGGGCGGGCAGACCGGCCTCAACCTCGGCATGGAGCTCGCGGCCGACGGCATTTTGGATCGCCTGGGCGTCAAGCTCTTAGGCGCCAACCCTGAGACCATCCGCAAGGCGGAGGACCGCCAGGCCTTTAAGGACACCATGGAGAGCATCAGCGAACCCTGCATCGTTTCCAAAGTCATCGAATCCATTCCCGACGCCCTCGCCTTCGCCGGGGAGATCGGCTACCCCGTCGTCGTGCGCCCGGCCTACACCCTGGGCGGCACAGGCGGCGGCTTTGCCAACAATCCCGAAGAGCTGCACGACATCTGCGAGGTGGGCCTCAGGGCCTCCATGATCCACCAGGCGCTCATCGAAAAGAGCATCGCCGGGTGGAAGGAGATCGAATTCGAAACCGTGCGCGACGGCGCGGGCAACTGCATCACCGTCTGCTCGATGGAGAACATCGACCCGGTCGGCGTGCATACGGGCGATTCCATCGTCGTCGCCCCGGCGCAGACCCTCACCGCCGCCGAGGCGGGGATGCTGCGCTCCTCCGCCCTCAACATCGTCACCGCGCTGGGCGTGGAGGGCGGCTGCAACGTGCAGTTCGCCTTAAAGCCCAACAGCATGGAATACGCCGTCATCGAGGTCAATCCCCGCCTGTCCCGCTCCTCCGCCCTCGCCTCCAAGGCGACCGGTTATCCCATCGCCAAGGTGGCGACCAAGATCGCCATCGGCTACAACCTCGATGAAATCGTCAACGCCGTCACGGGCAACACCTTCGCCTGCAACGAGCCGGCGGTCGATTACTGCGTCCTCAAGTTCCCCAAGTGGCCCTTTGATAAATTCGTCTACGCCAACCGCACCATCGGCACCCAGATGAAGGCGACCGGCGAGGTCATGTCCATCGGCACCAGCTTTGAGCTGGCCTTCATGAAGGCGGTGCGCTCCATCGAGCTGGGGCTCGACACCCCCAACCTCCCCAAGCTTGTGGATCTTTCGGCCGACGAGCTGCGCGCCATGATCCCCAAGGTCGACGACGAGCGCATCTTCGTGGTCTATCAGGCGCTCAAGAAGGGCGTCCCGGCCGCCGATATCCACGAGATCACCATGATCGACCGGTGGTTCCTCTCCAAGTTCAAGAGGATCGCCACCATGGAGCAGGAGCTCTCCACCGGAGCGCTGGACGAGGAAAAATATTTGAAGGCCAAGAAGCTCGGCTTCCTTGATAAGACCATTGAAAAACTTTCCGGCCAAAAGCCGCCGATGCAGCGCGCGGCCGCCTACAAGATGGTGGACACCTGCGCCGCCGAGTTCGACGCCCAGACCCCCTACTTCTACTCCACCTGGGACGACGAAAACGAGGCTGCGATCCACATTGCCGAGAACCCGACCGACAAGAAGACCATTCTCGTCTTCGGCTCGGGTCCCATCCGCATCGGCCAGGGCATTGAGTTCGACTACTGCTCGGTTCACTGCGTCCACACCCTCAAGGAGCAGGGGTATGAGGCCATCATCGCCAACAACAACCCCGAAACCGTCTCCACCGATTTCGACACCTCCGACCGCCTCTACTTCGACCCGCTGACCCCTGAGGACGTCCGCTCGGTCGTCGAGACCGAGAAGCCCTACGCCTGCGTGGTGCAGTTCGGCGGACAGACGGCCATCAAGCTCTCCCAGCATCTGCAGGAGATGGGCCTCCCCGTGCTCGGTACCCCGGTCGACAGCATCGACGCCGCCGAGGACCGCGAACGGTTTGACGCGCTCTTAGAGGAGCTACACATCCCCCGTCCGCAAGGTCACACCGTCTTTACCACCGAAGAGGCGTTAAAAGCGGCGAACGACCTCGGCTACCCGGTGCTGCTGCGTCCCTCCTACGTGCTCGGCGGACAGAACATGATCATCGCCTATTCGGATGCCGACGTTTCCGAATACATGGCGGTCATCACCTCCCATGAGATCGAAAACCCCGTGCTCATCGACAAGTACATGATGGGCAAGGAGGTGGAGGTAGACGCCATCTGCGACGGCAAGGATTACCTCATCCCCGGCATCATGGAGCACATCGAGCGCGCCGGCATCCATTCAGGCGATTCCATCTCGGTCTATCCCGCGCAGACCCTCACCCAAAAGAACAAGGACACCATCGTCGATTACACCCAAAAGCTGGCCAAGGCCCTGCATGTGGTCGGCCTTGTGAATATCCAATACGTCATCTACAACGATGAAGTCTACGTCATCGAGGTCAACCCCCGTTCCTCGAGAACGGTGCCCTACATCAGCAAGGTCACCGGCGTGCCGATGGTCGACCTCGCCACCCGCTGCATGCTCGGCGAGCCGCTCAAGGACATGGGCTACGGCACCGGGCTTTACAGGGAAGCGGAATACGTCAGCGTCAAGGTGCCCGTCTTCTCCTTTGAAAAGCTCAAGGACGTCGACGTCGCCCTCGGGCCGGAGATGAAATCCACCGGCGAGGTGCTGGGCATCGCCAGGACCTTCCAGGAAGCCCTCTTAAAGGGACTGACCGCCGCCGGCTATAAGCTCAAGAAATCGGGCGGCGTGTTCATCAGCGTCCGCGATACCGACAAGCAGGAGACCATCGCCATCGCCGACCGCTTTGCAAGCCTCGGGTTTGACATTTACGCCACCTCCGGCACGGCGCTCCTGCTCAATAAAAATATGATCGCCACCTCCTCGGTGCGCAAGCTCAGCGAGGGCGAGCCCAACGTGGCCACCCTGCTCGAGAGCGGAAAGATCGACTACGTTCTCTCCACCTCCGCCAAGGGGCGCATCCCGGCGCGCGACAGCGTGAAGATCCGCCGCATGACGGTCGAGCACGCCATCCCCTGCCTGACGGCGCTCGACACCGCCAGCGCCCTCCTCTCCTGCCTGGCCATGAACCAGACCATGGACGATTTGGAACTGGTGGACATCACCCAGATTTAAACTTCCTGATATACATAACCCGGTCCTGGACAGCTTGTCCGGGACCGGGTTTTCGTATATTACGGAATAAAGAAGCAATCCTCTTTCCATTTCATGGGGTTGGTATGGATGTATTCCCAAATTTCCTGATATTCCCTTTCATTGCGAATGATATGATCGTGGAAGGTCTTCTGCCAAAAGGAACGGCCTGTCTTTTTGGTGACAAATTCCTTCATATGCTTGATGATGCGCGATATCGTAGGGGCAGTCATCGTCCGCACGTCAGCTTCCCGCAGCATAATGATTAAATGAATGTGATTGGGCATGATAATATATTTTTCAACCGCTGCATTTGAATAGTGCTGCGCTATCCCCTGAATTGCCTGCTCAACCGCTAGGCCATATTCGGACAACTCGATTGTATCTTGTCCGGCTGCAATCTCTCCCAGCAGCTTTTTCTTGTCCTTCACGCATATCGTGATAAAATAAGCTCCGTTTTGGCTGTAATCGAAATCTTTTAACCGATTGGGTTTGCGCTGTGGAAACTCCATTTTTGCAGCACCTCGGTTCATTTTTTCCACCCAAAGTATTTTTTTGCCTTCTCCTTTTCCGGGGGTTTTTTGGGGGCAGTGAAAGGGCGGGCGAACCATGTTCGCCCCTACTCTCATCCTGGAAGTCTGTCGGTAGGGGCGCACAGTGTGCGCCCGCAAATAATTACAAATAGTAATAAATTCTACTCATTCAACAAATCATCAGCCGTAACACCCAGGACTTTTGCAATCGCTTTGAGCTCAATATCTGTAACAAATCGTTTCCCGCTTTCAATGCGCTGAATTGCGTTTTTATCCAAGTCCACCTCGGCTAATTGCAGCATATCAGCTAAGGCCCTCTGTGAAATCTTTGGCCGCATTTGCTTCCTCAACGCGGCTATTTTTATGCCACAGAGATTCAATGTTCCATCTTTATTCTTGATTTTATACATATTTAAAGACACCTCAAATTGCTCTGCGACAAGAAACTTTTTTCATCCCCCGAGGTACCCGGCGCAGCTGCGTCCAAGCTGCGGATCGACGAGCTGACCGAACGGCTTTCCAAAGACCTGCTCCCCGTGCGTCCGCATCCCGCAAGAGACTGATGTAATGGGAATGAATGAGAACGTTTCAAAAATTACCGAATTGTTTTTACCTTTGATAATCCGGCAAGATAGTCAAGACTGACTTTATGAAAGCGGGCGATTGATATAGCAATATTAAGGGGAATTTCTCGTTCTCCTTTTTCATAGCGCGCATAGGTTGTCTTGTGCATCCCCAATAAAGCTGCTAATTCCGCCTGAGACAAGTCACTATCTTCCCTTAAATCTCGAATTCGTGGATATACCATATTTACACACCCCAATTGTATCTTCACTTGAAACTGTACACCGAATGGTGTATAATATGGTCTTTCGAACACCATATGGTGTTCTTATATTTATTAGGAGGGATCAACATGCACCCAATCTTAGAACTGCTCTTCAATAAGAAACTTTTTCCATCCCCCGAAATTCCCGGCGCAGCTGCGTCCAAACTGCGGATCGACGAGCTGACCGAACGGCTTTCCAAAGACCTGACCCCTGAACAGTGGAACGACCTTCAGGATGTCCTCATTGAAACCGGCTATCTCAGCGAGCTGGAAGCGCGCGCCTCCTTTGAGCGCGGCTTCTCTCTCTGCGCACAGCTTCACGCCCTGCTTGGGGAATATGCTGCGGCTCCCCCGCTCCAAAAACAGGAGGAAACCGAATAAACCGCAGGGAGGTGGTCTCTTGAAGTCTCTGAAACAAAAGGTGAGCGTCTCCCTGGACGGCGACGTCCGGGAAAAAATCCAGCGCCTTGCCGAACAGGAGGACCGCTCCTTTTCTCAGTATGTCAATTCCGTACTGCTTCGCCATCTCCTTATGCTTGAGCGGCAGGCGAACGGACCAAGCTTCTTCCTTTGAATCATCTCTTACAGACAACCAGGCCGTGCGGAAAAATCCGCACGGCCTGGTTGCAAGGGAATGGGATAAGGAATGGGGTAGGGGTATGGTAAAAGATGCACTTGTACGCTGATTTGGGGTCGCGCGCGGCGGAATGGGAGCTGCTCAGGCGGGACGCCGCCGCTGGGCGAGGGTCTTGGGAATGCGCACCACGCATTCGATGTAATCCTCCGTCTCGTTCTGGGCGGTCTCGGCCTCAATGCCCGATTGGCGCATCAGCGCCACCGCCTTGTGAACGGTATTCATAAAGAGGCGCACATCCTTGACGACGAAGGTCCTCTGCGAAGGGAGAGCCTTCGGCTGGGGACACAGCAGCTTTTCCACCAGCTCTTCGGTCTGCTGCACGGTCAATCCCTTTGCGGCGGCAAGCTCGATGGCCTCCATTCGCTTTTCGGGGTTTTGCAGCTTGAGGAGCGCGCGGGCATGCCGTTCGGTCAGGCCCCCGGCGGTTATTTTTCCGCGCTCGGCTTCGCTGAAGCGCAGCAGGCGCAGCTTGTTTGCAATGGTGGATTGTTTCTTTCCGAGGCGGCGCGCCGCCTCCTCCTGGGTGACGCCCCAGTCGTGGATCAGCCGGTAGATGCCCTCCGCCTCCTCAAAGGGACCGAGGTCGGCGCGCTGAAGATTTTCCAGCAGGGCGAAGATGGCTGACTGACCGTCGTCGCAATCGATGAGGATGCAGGGCGCGGTTTGCAGGCCCGCCAACGCGCAGGCGCGCAGCCGCCGCTCCCCGGCGACCAGCTCATATTCATTCTGGGCGACGCGACGCACGCTCAAAGGCTGCAGCACGCCGTTCTCCCGGATGCTCTCGGCCAGGCCATGAAGCTCCTCCTCGGAGAAGGTCCGTCTGGGCTGGGCTCTGTTGGGCCGTATGTACGCAAGCGGAAGCTGCCTAACCCTGTTTTCTTTTGGGGAGAAAAACATCCTCCATCACCTCCGGGCTTGTCCCTGTTGCTGTGATTTCAGGATAACACGGGAAGCGGGGGAATGTTTGTCGTATTCTGTGTTAATTTTTTCCATTTTTATACTGTTTTTACCATTATCCTGTCGAACTGGCCGCGCGTTGGGAAAAATTCTTCTCAAAAGCTCGCATTCCAGCCTTGCCGTACTGCCCGTCCGGCGGAAGAGGAAGGGTGCCGTGTCCCCCCGGGCGCCGTTTCCGCGGTAAAAGAATACAGGGGCGAAGCAGCGTTCGTCCCTGTAATCCGTCCACCCGCGCTTTTCAGGAAAGCAGCGGGCTTTTTTTCATTTTTCCGCCGTGGCGCGGATAGGCGGCCGGCGTGGGTCTTACCTTCCGGATGACCAGTATCCTGCGCTGTCCGCCGTCCGGCAGCGTAAAGGGACACACCCGCTCCGCCTCGCCGCCTAAGAGAGTGATCGCCTTTTTTCCCTCAGCGAGCTCCTCCTCCCCCTGCGGACCCTTCAGCGCCGCGAATACGCCGCCCACCTTCACATAGGGCAGGCAGTACTCCGCAAGCAGGTGCATGGGGGCCACGGCGCGGGCCGTCGCAAGGTCGAAGCGCTCGCGCAGAGCGGGGTCACGGCCGCCCTCCTCGGCGCGCACGTGGATGAGCGCGGCCTCAAAGGGGAGCGCCCTTTTGAGAGCGTCCAAAAAGGTCAGGCGCTTTTGGAGGCTGTCGAGCAGGGTCAGGGAGCAGTCGGGCCGGGCAAGCTTGACCGGCACGCCGGGAAAGCCCGCGCCGGTGCCGACGTCGATCATCCGCGCGCCTTCTTCCAGCTTTACGGCCGAAAGCAGAGCAAGACTGTCCACAAAATGCTTGACGGCGATTTCCGCCGGGTCGGTGATGGCGGTAAGGTTCATGCGTTGATTCCATTCGGTCAACAGGGCGGCGTAGCGGTCAAATTGAGAGAGGATCTCCTCCTCCAATGCGACGCCGAGCGCCGCCGCCCCCTCCTTTAGGAGCTCTCTGGGCGTGCTCATCGCGCCTCCCCCTTTCTCTGACTCAGCCAGATCAGCAGGACCGAGATATCCGCCGGGCTGACGCCCGAAATGCGGGACGCCTGGCCGATGTTGGCGGGGCGCACCTTTTGGAGCTTTTCCTGCGCCTCCAGCCGCAGCCCGGTGATGGAAGAATAGTCGGCGTCGAGCGGGAGGTCGCGGGCCTCCAGGCGGCGCATCTCATCGATCTGCGCCTTCTGGCGGCGGATGTAGCCTTCGTATTTGATCTCAATTTCCACCTGCTCAAAGAGATTGGGGTCGCCCTCCGGACGAGTGACGTCGACGGGAGCGAGCGCCTCATAGCCAAGCTGGGGGCGCTTCATCAGCTCAATCAGCCGCACGCCGGTGGAAATGGGGGACGTTTCATGTGAAACCAGAATATCGTTCACCTGCTCGCTCGGCGGGATAACCACCGCTTCCAGCCTTTTGCGCTCCTCCTTCTTTTTCTCCTGCTTTGCAAGGAACCTTTCCCAGCGCGCGTCGGAGATGAGGCCGATCTCCCGGCCGAGGGGCGTCATGCGCTCGTCGGCATTGTCCTGCCGGAGCACCAGGCGGTATTCGGAGCGGGAGGTCATCATGCGGTAGGGATCGCTGACCCCCTTGGTGACGAGATCATCGATGAGGGTGCCGATGTAAGAACCCGCGCGGTCGAAGACGACCTGTTCGCGCCCCTTGGCGCGCAGCGCGGCGTTGATGCCGGCGACCAGCCCCTGGGCGGCCGCCTCCTCGTAGCCCGAGCTGCCGTTGAACTGTCCCGCGCCGTACAGGCCGGGGAAATCGAGGAATTCAAGCGTCGCCGCCATCTGGAGGGGATCGACGCAGTCGTACTCAATCGCATAGGCAGGCCGCATGATGAGGGCGTGCTCCAGACCCTCTATGGTGTGGTAAAAGGCGAGCTGTACGTCCTCCGGCAAGGAGGAGGACATCCCCTGCAGGTACATCTCCTCGGTGTCCTCGCCGCACGGCTCGATGAAAATCTGGTGGCGCTCCTTGTCGGCGAAGCGGACGATCTTGTCCTCAATGCTGGGGCAGTAGCGGGGGCCTACCCCCTCGATCACCCCGCCGTAGAGGGGGGAACGGTGGATGTTCTCCAATATGATGCGCTTGGTCTCCCCGTTGGTCCAGGTGATGTGGCACAAGGCGCGGTTTTCGCCCGGACGCGCCGTGTCATAGGAAAAGGGGACGACCGGTTCGTCCCCCTCCTGGGGCTCAAGGCGGGAAAAATCGATGCTCGAGCGCAGCACGCGCGCGGGCGTGCCCGTCTTAAAGCGGCGCAGCCGCAGTCCCAGCTTTTTTAAGGACGCGCCGAGAAAGGCGGCGGGAAAAATACCGTCCGGCCCGCTTTCATAGGAGACGTCGCCGACGAAAATCTTGCCGCCGAGGTAGGTGCCGGTGGCGATGATGACCGCCCCGGCGGTAAAGAGGGCGTGCATACGGGTCTCCACCGTCCAGCTTCCGTCCTCGTTGCGCGCAATGCCGACGATCTCGGCCTGGCGCAGGTGGAGGTTTTCCTGCAGCTCCAGGGCGTGCTTCATGCGGGCGCTGTACTTCCGGCGGTCGATCTGGGCGCGCAGGGAATGGACGGCCGGACCCTTGCCGCGGTTGAGCATGCGGCTTTGCAGAAAGCATTCGTCGGCCGCGCGGCCCATTTCGCCGCCGAGGGCGTCAATCTCCCGGACGAGATGGCCCTTTGCCGTCCCGCCGATGGAAGGGTTGCAGGGGCAATTGCCCACCGCGTCCATATTGATGGTGAAGACGGCCGTCTTACAGCCGAGGCGCGCCGCCGCCAAAGCGGCCTCAATGCCCGCGTGGCCCGCGCCGATGACGACGACGTCGTAATTTCCCGCGTGATAACCCAAAGTGATTCCTCCAATGGATGGACGCGCTTTTCGCGTCCATGAATAAATCCATATTGTATATTTAGTTACTGTCTCTTATACACATCTCCGAGCCCACGAGACCGTACTA